>NZ_JBYOLA010000003.1:0-330157 GCF_057799055.1 Stenotrophomonas sp. 14P6.2.3 | reverse complement strand
GCCGCCGCTGCCGGCGTGTGCCTGGCCGTTGGCCTGGGCTGGATGCTGTACACCGATGGCAATCCCACACCCCTGACCTATGCCAACGCCAGCCTGCTGCCGCAGCAGCGCACGCTGGCCGATGGCAGCATCGCCATGCTCGACGCCGGCACTACGCTCACCGCACGCTTCGGCTGGCGCAAACGCGAACTGGCACTGGAACAGGGCCGCATCCAGCTGCAGGTCGAACCGTCATCGCGCTCGCTGCGGGTGCAGGCCGGTGGCAGTTCGATCCGCGATATCGGCACTACCTTCCAGGTTGAGCGCCTGGCTGACGGCCGGGTCGAGGTCGCGCTGCTGGAAGGCGTAGTGGAAGTCACCAGTGGCAGCGCGCAGCACACCCTCTCGCCGGGCCAGCAGCTGCAGGTCCTGGCCTCCGGGAAGATCCAACCGGGCCCGCAGCTGTCCTCAACTGCCGCCGCCGAGGCCTGGCCGCAGGGCAAGCTGGTGTTCGACGGCACGCCCCTGGCCACCGTGGTCGAACGCATGAACCGCTATGGCAGCACGCCACTGGTGGTCGCCGACCCGGATATCGCCGACCTCGCGGTCAGCGGCACCTTCCGTGCAGGCGACGCGCACGAACTGCTTTCCGCCCTGGAACTGGGGTGGTCCATTGCTGGCCAGCCGCGCTCGGATGGCGCGCTGGAACTGCGCCGCACCTACTGAGGCGGCGGCCGATGCCGGCGCCGGGTGTGCTTCGTTGGGACATGCTGCGCTGGGGCCTGCTGCAGGCCCTGCTGTGCGTTGTGCTGGTGCCCGGTGTGGCGGCCACGACAGGCGCTGCCGAGGCAGTCACCCAGGTCGATTACCGGATCGCTCCCGGCGCCCTGTCGCCGGCACTGCAGCAATGGGCGCGCCAGAGCGGCATCGCCCTGGTGTTCGACGCACGTGAATTGGCAGACCTGCGCACCAGCGGCGTCGCCGGCTCGCTGGCGCCGGCCGCCGCACTGAAGCGACTCGTCGCTGGCATGCCGGTGAACATCCTGCAGACACCCAGCGGCGGATTCGTAGTGCGCCGGCATGCTGCGCCACCCGATGTGGTCGCGCAGCCGGTACGGCGGCCACCGCCGCCAGCGCCACCGAAGCCGGTGCAGGTGGAAATGGCTCCGATCCATGTCACCGGCAGCCGGTTGCCGCGCACCTCCGTGCAGACCACGCTGCCGGTAACGGTGATCGACCGCGAAGACATCCTGCGCAGCGGCTACGGCACGCTGTTCGACCTGTTGCGCCACCTGCCCGGCATGAACGGCCACCCGCCGCTGAGCACCTCGCGCAGTGGTGATTCGCTGTACCTGCCGGTCGGCGCAGCAGCCACCACCAGCCTGGACGGCATGGGCCCGCGCGCGACCCTGTTCCTGGTCAATGGCCGGCGCCTGCCGCGCTATCCGATGGTCTCACTGGAAGAAGGCGGGCTGACCGATCTGGGTGGCATTCCGCTCAGCTTCGTCGAGCGCATCGAACTGGTGCGCGGCGGTGCTTCGGCCATCTACGGCGCCGATGCAATGTCCGGCGTGGTCAACATCATCCTGCGCGACCAGGCCGAGGGGCCGGAGGCCACCCTGCAATCGGGGGTCAGCAGCCGTGGTGATGGCGATCAGTACCGTGTGCAGGCAGCCACCGGTGGCGTGCGCGAAGGTGGCGACCGCTGGTTTGCCGGCATCGACCTGCATCGCCTCCAGCATGTAGCCGGTGACCAGCGCGACTGGCATGCAGAAACCTCGCTGTACCCGATCGGGCTGATCATACCCAACGGTGTTTACCTCCCTGCCACGCAGTGCCATCCGCCGTTGCAGCGCGAAGACGACGGCTGCTGGCTCGACAGCGCACGTCCGCGTTCGCTGCAACCGGCATCGGAGACGCTGTCCGGCTACCTGCGCTATCGCCACGAACGCGGTGACGGACGCTACGCCTATGTGGAAGCACGCGCCAGTCACAACCGCCAGCGTTTTGAACTGGGCCCGACCGCCGTCGCACTCGAATTCAACCGTGGCGCGATCCTCAATGTGGTCCTGCAGGAAGGCGGCGAAGTGCGCCCGCGCGTGCATGCCACCGAGGGCGACATCAGTTTTGGCATGGGCCGTGAGCGCGCGGGCCGCAGCTGGGATGCCGGCCTCAGCGCGCAGCGCAGCCAGGTGGACCTGCGCACCGAAGGTACCGTGCGCAGCGAACGCCTGCTGGAGGCCGCGCGAACGCTGGATTTCCTGCCCGGCTTTTCCACTCTGCCACCGGGGCTGGCAGAGGAGCTGTTTCCGGCCATCCACAACCGCGGACACACCGAACAGTGGCAGGGCTGGTGGGGCATGCAGCGAACCCTGATGACACTGCCCGGCGGTGCCGCACAACTGGCCACCGGTATCGACCTGCGCCGCGAGCGCTGGACATCGCTTCCTGATCCGCTGCTGGGCAAGGGCGAGCTGGCGCTGAGCCTGCCGCTGGAGCAACGCCGTCTGTCGCGGCAGAGCAACGCCGCCTACGCCGAACTGGGCCTGCCGTTGGCGCCGACGCTGCGCCTGGACGTGGCCGCGCGGCTGGACCGCGATGGCGGTGACACCGCGTTCTCGCCGCGTGCCGGCCTGCGCTGGAGCCCGAGCCCGCACTGGTCGTTCCTGCTGGCCAGTGGCCGCGGCTACCGCGCGCCCAGCATCTTCGAGCGGCGGCGACCGCCGGGCTACTTCGGCCTGTATCCCCTGCCCGCATCGGCTTCCCTGCCGCCGTGCGCGCGCCCGCTGCGCGGTGGCGGCTGCGCGGTGGAAGTAGAGGTGGTCGAGAACGATGCGCTGAAAGCCGAGACCTCGCGCAGCCACTCGCTGGCTGCCAGCTGGACTCCGAATGATGCGTTCTCGCTGTCGCTGACCCACAACATCGTCGAACTGCGCAACGAGATCCTCGCCCTGCAACCCAGCGACGCACTGTGGAATCCCGGCACCTGGGAGCTGGATGAGCAGGGCCGCCTGCGGGATCTTCGACTGTCATTCGACAACATCGGCCGCACCACCTCGCGCAACTGGGTACTGCGTGGCGAGTACCGGGTGGATGCCGGCCGCAACGGGCAATGGCTGTTCTCGCTGGATGCATTGAAACAGCAGGAACTGCGACGTGATCGCAGCCATGGCGAATCGGTGGACCTGCGCGGGCATGCCACACCGGCGAACGCAGGCATCCTCAACGTGCAGTGGCAGAACCCATCCTGGGACATCGCCCTGCGTGGCAACCGCGTCGGCCGCACCCGCGCATGGCTGGCCGGTGAAGCCTGCACGCAGGAGCAGCATGACCAGCGCCGCTGCATGAACCCTGCGCAGCTGCGCTGGAACCTGCATCTGGCGCGCCGGCTGAGCCCGCGCGTGATTGCCGCTCTGGACGTGCACAACCTGCTCGATACGCGGCCGGTGAACTACCTTGTCGGCAGCGGCGGGCAGATGCCCGGGCTGGACGATCCCCTGGGGCGCTACTTCCTGCTGACCCTGCAATTCCGCTGAGCGTAGTACCCTACGCCGCCTGTTCCACGGCGTCGAAGGCGAGTCATGAAAGCCTACCTCTGGTTCCTGGGCGCGCTCATGTTGTTCTTCGCGCTGCCCTTCCCCTGCCTGATCTACTTCGGCACCGGTTGGCCGCTGGACGTGGGCGACCGCAGCGCGCCAGGGCTGGCACTGGGCCTGCTGGCGGCGTCGCTGGCACTGTGGCTGGTGCTGCTGTACGCCTTCCTGCATTACCTGCTGCTGGCGCCACCGCGCGCATTGCAACGCGTGCGCAGCATCCTCGCCGACGGCGAGCCACGCAGCGCGCGCATCGAGCAGGCCGAACAGACCGGTGTGCAGGTGCGTGGCTTCGCGCAGTGGCGGCTGCAACTGGCCTTCGACAATCTGTCCGGCACGCCGATCACCGAAACGCTGGTCGTGGTCGACAGCAAGCCACAGCTGCAGCGTTTTGCCGTGGGCAAGCAGTTGGGCGTGCTGCTCAGCCGCACGCCAGGGCCTTCGCCCAACGTAATGCTGGAAGGAGCGCAACCGGAACTGGACAGCGCCAGCCTGTGGCGCCGCGCGATCGGCGGCCTGATCGGCATCGTCGGGGTCGCTGCTGCGTACGTCATGGCCTACCGGCTGCAAAGCGATGGCATGGGCTGGACGTTCCTGGGTTTCGGTCATCCACTGCTGATCTGCCCGCTGGTGCTGTGCAGCTACCTGATCGCCCTGCGCCTGCTGGCGCGACTGCTTGCCGGCACACTGCAGATCGACGCGCGCGCTGAAGCCCTCAAGTACCGCGGCGTCGCTGCCGAAGCGCGGGTGCTCGACGTGCGCCAGACCGGCACCTACGTCAACGAACAACCGCAGGTGGAATTCCAGCTGGAATATCTCGACCGCGAGGGCAACGTACAGCAGGCCAGCGTGCGCCGCTTCGTTGCGCTGCTCGACCTGGCCAACATTCCACGCGGGCAGGTCGACATCCTGTACGACCCGGATGATCGCCGCAGCGTGCGCATGGAGCGCGCGTGAAGCGGCCCGTGTCCACACCGCTGGTGTTCGCTGGCGTGGTGCTGGCCCTGGCCGGTGTCGCCACGGCGGGCGGGGCACTGCAGACCGTCAACGCGACCCTGCGTGGCGCCGCATCGATCGCGCCTGCGGATGCAACGCAGCAACATCCTTGGGAACAACCGTTGCGCACCACGGCCATCGCCACGCCACGGGCGGCACCCGAACCGATGCAGGTACCCGGGCGCACGCGGCCGAACCTGCTGCTCGACGCCGAGCGCCTGCAGGCTGCACGGCAGGCGCTGGAAGCGATGCCCGGACTGGCCGGCGAACGCCTGGTCGTCTTCCACAGCATCCACTTCCATGACGACGGCCGCATCGACATCGACCTGGTCGATCCACAGCAGCCGGGCCACGTGGATGGTTACCACTACCAACGCGGGCAGTGGCGCAAGGGCGATGCGGTGAACCCGCAACAGTTCGCGCCGACCATCAGCCTGCGCCGCAGCAGCACCGCACTGGCCAACATCGATTTCGATGCCGTGCCACGGGTGACGCAGGCCCTGCAGCAACAGCGCAATGCACTGATGCGTACGCCGGCCCAGGTCGGCCATGTGTATGTGGTCATCCGCAAGGGCGGCAAGCTGGTGTGGCTGCCGGATGAAGTAGCCGGCGACCGCCAGACCGTGCGCCTGCGCTACGACACCAAGGGCAACCTGCAGTAGAAAAAGGGGACGGGGGGGATTAGGTCGCAAGTGGCGCGACGATGGCCAAAGCGACTTAATCCCCTCCGTCCCCTTTTCTGCTATCTCACCGAGCGGGCGATGGCGTACTGCGCGGCGTAATAGGTGGACAGCACCAGGAGGCTGGCCAGCGGCAGGCCACCGCCGAAGCGATCCCACGCCAGCAATGAATCGCTGGCCACGAACAGCAATGCGCCACCGGCGGCCCAACGCGCGCTGCCCGCTTCCAACGCATCGGCGTGCGGCCGCTTCCAGTAACGGGCCAATGCCAGCACCGCCATGGCGGCAAGCACCACGACGTAGGCCAACACCGGAATGCGCATCGGCAGCGGCAGATGTGGCCACAGGCCGGCCACGTTGATCGAAGCGAATGCGGCAAGCAGCACGAAGGCAGCGAGCAATCCGCGGCCCGCACGCAGGCCGGCGCGGAATGCGGCGATGTAGCAGAGATGCGCAAGCAGGAAGGCAACCAGCCCCGGCACGAACGCGTCGACCGGCAGCATCAGCGCGATATCGCCCACGCAGGACAGCAGCATGCCGGCCAGCACCGCGCGCCGGTAGAACGCATCCACCACCGGCCGCGCCTGCCAGGCGATGGCGGCGATCAGCAACGTGGTCGCTGGCTTGGCCAACCAGTGCAGCCAGCGCCCATCGTCGTCCAGGTAGGCGCCGACGATGGCCAGCACGGCCACCACCAGGATCACCCCATCACGCGTGCGCAGCTTCATCGTGCCTTCCACAGCTCTGCAAGGCGGTCCGGGCGGCCGGTGATGCGTTCCAGCACCGGATACTGCAGGCCACCGTGATAGTCGATCTTCATCGTATCGATGCGGTCGAACTGTTTGACCAGCAGCGTGATCGGCGCCTTGTCAGTGGCCGCTGCAGCCACCGCATCCTTCAAGCGCTGGCTGCTGTATTCGCGACCGCCAACGGCGATCACCTTCATGCCCGGCGCCAGGCCGGCATTGAACGCCGGGCTGTCCCAGACCACATCGCCGACAACGCCGCTGTCGAGCACCGTCGCGCCCAGCGAGTAGGCCAGCAGCGCTGCCTTCGCGCGCTTTTCCTGTGCCTTGTAGGCCTCGTTCGGCGCATCGCGGTAGACCAGCTTCCAGCCCGCCAGTTCCAGGCCGCCGGTCAGCGATCCGTGCCCGTCCAGGCGCTGCCGAAGGAAGCCCGCCCAGTCGTACGGCGCGATGCCGTTCAAGGTCGCCACCACGTCATCGAAGGTGTACGGATTGACGTCCCAATCGCCGTTGCCGACGCCGAAGAACGCACGCGCGAAGTCATCCAGGCTGCGGCGGTTGCCGGTCAGCCCACGCAGCTTGCCCTCCACCTCCAGCCACAGCATCTGCCCACCGGAGTAGTAGTCTTCGCTCATCTGGTAATTGCGGTACGGCAACGTGCGGCGCTGGGCGATGGTCGGGTCGTTGGTGGTGTCCTGCAGCGGGCGCCACGCAAGTCCCGGGCGGCCGCGGTCATAGGTTGCCGCCACGTTCGCCAGCATGTCGCGCGCCTGCTCAGTGGTCCAAAGGCCCGAACGCGCGGCCAGCACCTGGCCCCAGAACTGGGTCTGGCCTTCATACACCCACAACAGGCTGTCGCCCATCGGCGTATTGAAATTGGCCGTGGCCAGGTCGGCACCGCGACGGTACTTGCCGTTCCACGAGTGGGTGTACTCATGCGGCAGCAGGTCGCGCATCCAGGCATTGCTGTCCCACTCGGTGAAGTAGCCCGGGTCGGCACTGTTCTCGCTGGAGCGATGGTGCTCCAGCCCGATGCCGCCGAGACGATCGGTCAGCGCAAGCAGGAATTCGTAGTGATCGTAGTGACGCGCGCCGTACAGCTTGTCGGCCTGCTGCACCAGCGCACGATGCACCTTCAACTGCGCATCGGTTGGCTTCAGCGATTTGGCATCGTCGGCGAACACGTTCAGATGCACCGGCGCCTTCGCGCCCGGGTCGAGGTCGATGCGCTGGTGATGCTCACCGGCAAACAACGGCGAGTCGACCAGGTGGTCGTACGAAATCGGCTTGAACACCACGGTGTCGCCATCGCGGCGTGCGGTTTCCAGCGCGGTGGCATAGGCCCAGCCCTTGGGCAGGGTCACGCTCGCCTGCGCCTGCAGATTGCGCGCGTCCACGCCGGCCGGATACAGCGAGTTGGCGTTCCACTGCAGGTTGAGCATTTCCGGGGTCATCACCACCCGGCCCTGGCTTCCACCCTGCGAAGACAGGAAATCGAAGTGGGCGACGATCTCACTCACACCCGCCGGCACGTCCACTTTGAACGCGTACACGTTGAACTGGTCGCGCTGCCAGGCCAACGGCTTGCCGTTGGCGGTCACCCGCAGCCCCGCCAGCTTGTCGATGGGGCCGGTGGGCGAATGGTTGCCGGGAATCCACTGCGGGTACAGCAGGGTCAGCGGGCCGGGCTTGGCCGGCACGGTGGCGGTCACCTTGAAGATGCGCCGGGCCAGGTCGCGCGCGTCGACATCGATGCGCAGCAGGCCGGGGGCGGCGGCATCACCCGGTGGCGGGGTCTGCGCCAGCGCGGGCGTGGCCGCCAGCGCGATCAGCACGGACATCACCAGGGCACGGGTTTTCATCGGCAACTTCCAGCAGCGAAGGATTTCCCGATGCTAGGCCTGTGCGATGCCGAGCCCCATGGCCGAAGGTCATGGTTGCCAGTGCATCGACCTGATGCAGCAAAGCCTCACCGCAGCGACATCGAGGGCGGACCGCATCCACGCATGGCGTGGATCTACTGGAAAGCAGAGGAATAGCGGGTAGATCCACGCCATGCGTGGATGACATGCATCCCGAAGCCGTGCGAACCAAGGTTCGCACCCACCCGTAGCGCTATCGGTCAGTCAACCAACCGCAGGCGCAGTTCCTTCGGCAGCGCGAACACCATCGATTCCGGCTCGCCGTCCAGCTCACCGATGCCGGAAGCCCCCAGCTCGGCCAGACGCGCCAGCACGCCATCGACCAGCACCTGCGGCGCCGACGCACCGGCGGTCACGCCGATATGCTGCTTGCCGAGCACCCAGGCCGGGTCGATCTCGTGGGCACCGTCGATCAGGTAGCTCTCCACGCCTTCACGGCGGGCCAGCTCGCTCAGACGGTTGGAATTGGAGCTGTTCGGCGAACCGACCACCAGCACCAGGTCGCAGCGCTTGGCCAGGTCGCGCACGGCGTCCTGGCGGTTCTGCGTGGCGTAGCAGATGTCGTCGTTCTTCGGCCCCTGCATCGCCGGGAAGCGCGCGCGCATGGCTTCGATGATGCCGCGCGTGTCGTCCACCGACAGCGTGGTCTGGGTGGTGTAGGCGAAGTTTTCCGGCTGGTTGATCTGCAGCGTGGCCACCTGCTCCACGTCCTCGACCAGATAGATCTGGCCGGTGCCCGCCTCGCGGTTCCACTGCCCCATCGTGCCTTCCACTTCCGGATGGCCGGCATGGCCGATCAGCACCACGTCACGGCCGGCACGGCAGTGACGGGCGACTTCGAAATGAACCTTGGTCACCAGCGGACAGGTGGCGTCGAACACTTTCAGGCCACGACGCTCTGCTTCCAGGCGTACGGCCTGGGAAACACCGTGGGCGCTGAAGATGACGGTGTTGTTGTCCGGCACTTCGTCGAGTTCTTCGACGAAGATCGCGCCGCGCTGCTTCAGGTCATCAACCACGAAGCGGTTGTGCACCACTTCATGGCGGACATAGATGGGCGCGCCGAGCGTTTCGATCGCGCGCTTGACGATCTCGATCGCACGATCGACACCGGCACAGAAACCACGCGGGTTGGCGAGCAGCACATCCATCAGTTCAGTCTCCCGGCAGCGGCCGGCTTACGGTTTCGGGTTGGCATTATCCGCCTTTTTGGCGGACTTGCCGTCGAACAGGCCGAACAGGGCGATGCCTACGGCACCCACCACGATGGCCGAATCGGCGATGTTGAACGACGGCCAGACATGCTCGCCGACGTACCACTGGATGAAATCCACCACATGACCATGCACCTGGCGGTCGATCACGTTGCCGATCGCACCGCCGATGATCAGTGCATAAGGCACGGCGGCCTTCCAGTTGCCACGGGCGGTAGCACGCAGCCACCAGGCCATCAGGCCGCTGATGGCGATCGCCAGAACGGTGAAGAAATGCTTCTGCCAGCCACCGGCGTCGCTCAGGAAGCTGAACGCTGCACCCGTGTTGTAGGTGCGGTACCAGTTCCAGAAGCCGTCGATGACCACCACCGGCTGGAACTCCGGCAGGCTCGACAGCACCCAGGCCTTCGACCACTGGTCCAGGCCGATGATGACTGCCGACAGCAGCAGCCAGATCAGTGCGTTGGGATGCGGGCGCGGGGCGGCCATCAGAACCAGCTCCGCACTTCGCCGGCACCGGCGATGTTGGTCACGCAGCGACCGCACAGTTCCGGGTGGTCGGCATTGCTGCCAACGTCGGCACGGTGGTGCCAGCAGCGCACGCACTTGGACTTCTGCGTCGGCTGGGCGCTGACGAACACCTCGTCGGTGGTCGCCGGGCGCACCTGCACGTCACCGCTGATGAACAGGAAACGCAGTTCATCGGCCAGCGGCTGCCAGCGTGCGGCCTGGTCTTCGCTGGCGGCGATGGTGATCTCCGCTTCCAGCGCGGCGCCGATCGCACCATTGGCGCGCATCGGCTCCAGCACCTTGGCCACCTGTTCGCGCACGGCCAGCAGCTGGTCGAAGTCGGCAGCGCTGAGCTGTGCCTCGGCCGGCAGCGGTGCCAGGCCCTCGTACCAGGTGGTGAACAACACGTGGCCGGCACGGTCGCCCGGCAGATAGCCCCACAGCTCGTCGGCGGTGAAGGTCAGGATCGGCGCCACCCAACGGGTGAACGCTTCGGCGATGTGGTACATCGCGCTCTGCGCCGAACGACGACCATCCGAATCGGTCGGCATCGTGTACAGGCGGTCCTTGGTCACGTCCAGGTACAGCGAGCCCAGGTCCACGCTGCAGAAGTTCAGCAGCAGCTGCACGATCTCGGCCATGTCGTAGTTGTCATACGCCGCCTTGATCTTCTCCTGCAGCTCCCAGGCGCGATGCACGATCCAGCGGTCCAGCGCGACCATCTCGTTGAGCGGGCGCAGGTGCTGGGCCGGATCGAAACCGTCCAGGTTGCCCAGCAGGAAGCGGGCGGTGTTGCGCAGGCGACGGTAGGCGTCGGCGGTGCGCTTGAGGATTTCCTGCGACAGCGACATCTCGTTGCTGTAGTCGGCCGAGGCGATCCACAGGCGCAGGATGTCCGCGCCCAGCTTGTTCATGATTTCCTGCGGCTCGATGCCGTTGCCCAGCGACTTGGACATCTTGCGGCCGTGCTCGTCCACGGTGAAACCGTGGGTGAGGCACTGCTTGTACGGCGCGTGCTTGTCGATGGCCACGCCGGTCAGCAGCGAGGATTGGAACCAGCCGCGATGCTGGTCGGAGCCTTCCAGGTACAGGTCGGCCGGCTTGCCGAAGCCACGTGCGGCCAACACCGCTTCATGGGTCACGCCGGAATCGAACCAGACATCGAGGATGTCGGTGACCTTCTCGTAGTCGGCCGCTTCAGCGCCCAGCAGTTCAGCCGCATCCAGCGAGTACCACACGTCGATGCCTTCGGCTTCAACGCGGTCGGCGACCTGCTGCATCAGCTCCACCGAACGCGGGTGGATCTCGCCGGTCTGGCGGTGCGTGAACAGTGCGATCGGCACGCCCCAGGTGCGCTGGCGCGAGATCGTCCAGTCCGGGCGGCCATCGACCATGCTCTGGATGCGCGCCTTGCCCCAGCTCGGGAACCAGCCGACGGTGTCGATGGCGGCCAGCGCATCGTTGCGCAGGTTGGCCTTGTCCATCGAGATGAACCACTGCGGGGTGGCGCGGAACACCACCGGCGTCTTGTGCCGCCAGCAGTGCGGGTAGCTGTGGCGGATCTCGACGAAGGCCAGCAGTGCGCCGCTGTCACGCAGCACCTGCACGATCGCCTCCTGCGCCTTCCACAGGTGCTGGCCCGCCAGCACCACGTCGCCGGCCGGCGGGGTCGATTCCAGGTAGACGCCACGGCCGTCGATCGGGGTGATCTGACCGGCGTTGTACTTGTCCAGCAAGCCGTACTTCTGGCTGACCACGTAGTCTTCCTGGCCGTGGCCGGGCGCAGTGTGCACCGCACCGGTACCGTCCTCGTCGGACACGTGTTCGCCGTTGAGCACGAGGATCTCGCGCTCCGGGTAGAACGGATGCGCCAGCAGCTGGTTTTCCAGCGCCGAGCCTTCAGCTTCACCATGCAGCACCACCGCGTCCACGCCGTAGCGCTGCAGCGAGCGCTCGGCCAGCGCAGCAGCCAGCACCAGCCAACGGCGCTTGCCGTTGTGCGCCGGGCCTTCGGCCAGCACGTAGCGGATGTCCGCGCCCAGCGACACCGCCAGCGAGGCCGGCAGCGTCCACGGGGTGGTGGTCCAGATCGGCACCGCCACTTCGACATCGGCCGGCAGGCTGACGCCGAACGCCTGCGCCACCGCCTGCGCATCACGCGCGGCGTAGGCCACGTCGATCGCCGGCGAGGTCTTCTCGTGGTACTCGATCTCGGCTTCGGCCAGCGCCGAACCGCAGTCGAAGCACCAGTACACCGGCTTGGCGCCGCGCAGCAGATGGCCGTTGGCCACGATCTTGGACAACGCGCGGATCTCGTTGGCCTCGAAATCGAAGCTCAGGGTCTTGTACGGGTTGTCCCAGTCGCCGGTGACGCCCAGGCGCTTGAAGTCGGCACGCTGGATGTCGATCTGTTCCTCGGCGAACTCGCGGCACTTCTGCCGGAACTCGACCGCATCGAGCTTCACCCCGACCTTGCCCCACTTCTTTTCCACCGCGATTTCGATCGGCAGGCCATGGCAGTCCCAACCCGGCACGTAGGGCACATCGAAGCCGGCCAGGTAGCGCGACTTGACGATGATGTCCTTGAGGATCTTGTTGACCGCATGGCCCAGGTGGATGCGCGCGTTGGCGTACGGCGGGCCGTCATGCAGCACGAACAGCGGGCGGCCGGCGGCGTTGTCGCGCAGCTGCTGGTAGAGCCCCTGCTCTTCCCAGCGCGCCAGAATGCCCGGCTCGCGCTTGGGCAGGTCGCCGCGCATCGGGAATTCGGTGGCCGGCAGGTTGAGGGTGGTCTTGTAGTCCTGGCTCACGCAGTGGCTCGCAATCTATGTTCGGAAAGGATGGCACGCGCCTGTTCGGCGTCGCGGTGCATCTGGTCGGTCAGCGCCGCCAGATCGTTGAATTTCTCTTCGTCACGCAGCTTGGCGACGAATTCCACTTCGATGTGGCGCCCGTACAGGTCGCCCTGGAAATCGAACAGGTGCGCTTCCAGCAGCGGCTCCACGCCGTCCACGGTCGGCCGGGTACCGAAGCTGGACACCGACGGCCACGGCTGGTCGAACACCCCGTGCACCCAGGTCGCGTAGATGCCCGACAGCGCCGGGGTCTTCGGGAACCGCAGGTTGGCGGTGGGGAAGCCCAGCGTACGGCCGAGCTGGCGCCCACGCACCACCCGCCCGCTGATCGAGTAGGGACGACCCAGCAGATCGCCGACACGGGCGAAGTCGCCTTCCTGCAGCAGCTGGCGGATACGGGTGCTGGAGATGCGATCACCATGCAGGTCGACCGCTTCGATTTCGCCGGCGCTGAAACCGAGCTCGGCGCCCAGCGCCTGCAGCAGGGCCAGATCGCCACGACGACGGTTGCCGAAACAGAACTCCGGCCCGATCCAGACCTCACGGGCGTTCAGGCGCTGGGCCAGCAGCTGGCGCACGAAGGTCTCGGCCGGCATTGCCGCCATCGCCGCGTCGAAGCGCAGCAGGCCGATCGCATCGACGCCCAGTTCGCGCAGGATCTCGACCTTGCTGCGGGCCAGGGTCAACCGCGGCGGCGGCGTGCCCTGGGCAAAGAACTCACGCGGCAGGGGCTCGAAGGCCACCGCCACCGCAGCCACACCCAAGGCGCGCGCGCGCGCGACCGCGTGCCGCACCAGCGCACGATGCCCCAGGTGGAGGCCGTCGAATGCACCGATGCAGACCACGCTTCCGTTGGGGAACAGCTCCCCGCCCTCGACGCTTCTGAACAGCCTGCTCATCAACTCTCGTTCCGGCCGGCCCAAGCCCGCCGTTTCAATGGTGTAACCCTGAAGTATAGCCGCCGGGAGCCACGATCAATGCCCACGCAGGTCGCGCGGGCGGAAGCCCATCGCCACCATCGCCAGCAGGTAGGTCAGCCCGCCACCGCCGACCAGCAGGCCGAGGGCACCGATCCGTTCCCACACGCCCATCGACGAGAAGCCAGGCAGCCAGTACAGCAGGGCCAGCAGCACGCCGACCATCGCCGTACACGCCAGCAGCAGCCGCAGCAGGTAGCCGCCCCAGCCCGGGCGCCGCTGGTAGACATCGGTCTTGCCCAGCCAGTACCACAGCAGCCCCAGGTTCAGGTAACTGGACAGCGCACTGGCGATGCCCAATGCCAGGTGCAGGCCCGGCTGCTTGCCGAGGGCGGCCATCACCCCCTGCGCCTTCAGCTCATCGGGCACCATCACCTGGTACAGCACCGCCAGCAGGGCGAAGTTGAACACCATGTTGGCCACCAGCGCGGCGACACCGGCACGCACCGGCGTTTTGGTGTCCTGCCGCGCGTAGAAGGCCGGAAGCACCACTTTCAGCAGCGCGAAGGCTGGCAGGCCGAAGCTCAGGCCGTACACCGACAGCGCCGTCATGCGGGTGTCGAAGGCGGTGAACTGGCCGTGCTGGAAGATCGTGGAGATCAGCGGCTCGGCCAGCAGCAGCAGGCCGAGCATGGCCGGCACCGAAATCAGCAGGGTCATGCGCAGGCCCCAGTCCAGCGAGCGCGAGAAGCCTTCGCGGTCGGTGCTGACATGGTGCCGGGCCAGTGCCGGCAGGATCACCGTGCCCAGGGCCACGCCGAACACGCCCAGCGGCAGCTCCAGGAAGCGATCGGCCAGCGACAGCCAGGACTGCGAGCCATCGGTCAGCTTGGCGGCGATGACGGTATCCAGCAGCAGGTTGATCTGCGCCACTGACGAGCCGAACAGGGTCGGCACCATCAGCGTCATCACCTTGCGCACGCCCGGATGGTTCCAGCCCCAGCGCGGCAGGGTCAGCAGGTCGATACCCTTCAACGAAGGCAACTGGAACAGCAGCTGCAACAGGCCGGCGGCCAGCACGGCCCAGCCGAGGGCGAGGATCTGCTTTTCCGGTGTGCCACCCAGCCGCGGCGCCAGCCACAGCGCGCCGGCGATCATGCACAGGTTGAGGATGACCGGGGTCAGCGCCGGCATCGCGAAGCGCTGGAAACTGTTCAGCGCGCCGCCGGCCAGTGCGGTCAGCGAGACGAACAACAGGAACGGGAAGGTCAGGCGGAACAGGTCGATCAGCAGGCCCTGCTTGGCAGGGTCGGTGTCGACGCCACTGGCGAAGACCGACGCCAGCTGCGGCGCGAAGATCAGCGCCAGCGCGGTGACCAGCATCAGCACGCCGCCCAGGGTGCCGGCAGTGCGGGCCATCAGTTCACGCAGCTCGGCGTGGCTGCGGGTTTCCTTCACCTCGGTGAACACCGGCACGAATGCGGTGGCAAAGGAGCCCTCGGCGAACAGCCGGCGCAGGAAATTGGGTATCCTGAAGGCGACCCAGAAAGCATCGGTGATGGCGTTGGTGCCGAAGGTCGAGGTCACCACCTGGTCCCGGACCAGGCCGAGAACCCGCGAGACCATGGTCATGCTGCTGAACGACAGCAGGCCCCGCAACATCTTGGGTGAACTCACTCAACGTCCCTCTTGACAATCGACTTGACGTACATTTCTTACGCCATCATACTAGCTAGCTTGCTGTTCCCATAACACCGATTTTTCAGGAAACCACCACCGTGGCCAATATCAAGTCCGCCAAGAAGCGCGCCAAGCAGACCGTCGTGCGCAACGCGCGCAACGTGGCTCAGCGCTCGATGCTGCGCACCGCTGTCAAGAAAGTGATCAAGGCGCTGGACGCCAACGATGCCGCCGGCGCTCAAGCCGCCTTCGCCGTTGCCCAGCCGATCCTGGATCGTTTCAGCGCGCGTGGCCTGATCCACAAGAACAAGGCTGCTCGCCACAAGAGCCGCCTGAACGACCGCATCAAGGCCCTCCAGGCCGCCTGATCCGGTTGGTTGCTGGAGCCCCGGCTCCGGCAGCACGCAAAAGCCCGGCTTCGGCCGGGTTTTTTGTTGCCTGCAGTCTCCGCTTCTGTAGAGCCGAGCCCATGCTCGGCTGGCCGCGCGAACAGCAGCCGAGCATGGGCTCGGCTCTACAGAGGAGCGGCACCCACAAAAAAACCCGGCCGAAGCCGGGTTTTTTCGCGGGAATCGCAACAGGCATTACTGCGCGTTGCGGGCCGCCTCAAGCTCGTCTTCCTTCTGGCGATCGAAGAACGCCATGATCCGGCTCATGATCGGGAACGTGCCCTCACGACCCAGTGCGGACACCAGGAACCACGGCTCCTTCCAGCCCAGCTCGGCCACGATCTTCTCGGCGGCGGCCTTGGCCTCGTCCTCGAACATCAGGTCGGCCTTGTTCAGCACCAGCCAGCGCGGCTTGGCCAGCAGCTCCGGATCGTGCTTTTCCAGTTCGCGCTCGATGGCACGCACCTGCTCGACCGGGGAAACGCCTTCCACACCACCTTCCATCGGCGAAATGTCGACGAGGTGCAGCAGCAGGCGGGTGCGCTGCAGATGGCGCAGGAACTGCGCGCCCAGGCCGGCACCGTCGGCCGCACCTTCGATCAGGCCCGGAATGTCGGCGATCACGAAGCTGCGGTAGTTTTCCACCTTCACCACACCCAGGTTCGGGTACAGCGTGGTGAACGGGTAATCGGCCACCTTCGGCGTCGCCGCCGAGACGGCGCGGATCAGGGTGCTCTTGCCCGCATTGGGGAAGCCCAGCAGGCCGACGTCGGCCAGCAGCTTCAACTCCAGCTTCAGCGTGCGCTCTTCACCCGGCTCGCCCGGCAGCGCCTGGCGCGGCGAGCGGTTGGTGGAGCTCTTGAAATGCATGTTGCCGAGGCCGCCGCGGCCACCCTTGGCCACCAGCAGGCGGTCGCCATGCTGGGTCAGGTCGCCGATGATTTCATCGGTGGCCACGTTGATGATCACGGTGCCGACCGGCACGGTGATGACCATGTCTTCGCCACCCTTGCCATAGGCCTGGCGGCCCATGCCGTTTTCGCCGCGCTGCGCCTTGAAGATGCGGTCATGGCGGAAGTCGACCAGGGTGTTGAGGTTTTCGTCGGCGCGGATCCACACGCTGCCGCCCGCACCGCCGTCGCCGCCGTCCGGGCCGCCGAGCGGAATGAACTTCTCGCGACGGAAGCCAATGCAGCCGTTGCCGCCGTTGCCGGCGAACACTTCGATTTCTGCTTCGTCTACCAGTTTCATTGTTTCGATGCCTGCGATGGGCGCGGCATGCACGCCGCCACCTTGATGTAGTGCCGGCCACTGGCCGACAACCGGGCGATGCCCGTTTTACCATTGATTCCAACGAAAAGCCCCGCCGAAGCGGGGCTCTTCATGCAGCGTCTCCATGCCGGGGCATGGGCGCCGGCCGTTGCCTTATCAGGCTTCGACCGAGACGACGCTGACAGTGCGACGCTTCTTCGGGCCCTTCACGGTGAACTCCACCTTGCCGTCCGTCAGGGCGAACAGGGTGTGGTCACGACCGAGGCCGACGCCGGAACCCGGGTGGAACTGGGTGCCGCGCTGACGCACGATGATGTTGCCGGCTTCGATGGCCTGGCCGCCGAAGATCTTGACGCCGAGGTACTTCGGGTTGGAGTCGCGACCGTTGCGCGAAGAGCCTACGCCTTTTTTATGTGCCATGACCTATCTCCTTACTTGCTGCCACCGGCAATGCCGGTGATCTCGATTTCGGTGTAGTACTGACGGTGACCCTGGCGCTTCATGTGGTGCTTACGGCGACGGAACTTGATGATCCGGACCTTGTCGGCACGACCCTGGGACAGGACGGTGGCAGTGACCGCAGCGCCGCTCAGGGCGTCGCCGATCTTGATGCCATCGCTGTCGCCGAGCAGCAGGATGTTGTCGAACTTGATCTCGCTGCCGACTTCGACTTCGAGCTTTTCAATGCGGAGCTTTTCGCCCTGCGCCACGCGGTATTGCTTACCGCCGGTGACCAGTACTGCGTACATGACCAGACTTCCTCTGTAGTTATTGTGGTCTATGGACTGCCGCCGTCGAGGGCGGACAGGAGCGGAATTGTACGTGGGCCACCGGGGACGGGTCAAGTCAACCCCTGGGCGGGGCCTGCGGGGACCTGTCCCCCGCCCTCAGTAGAGCCGAGCCATGCTCGGCTGAACGGTTCGGGGTCCGGCCAGCCGAGCATGGCTCGGCTCTACTGGCCGGTCTCACGAGGTGAGACACCGGGTTGGCATTGTCGCCCATTGCCCCCATCTGGTCACCTCGGTAGGCTGACCGATTGCCGCCCTTTCGCTGGCCCGGCGGCCCAGCCACGCCCCCACAACCGGATTCCCCATGGCGATGGATTTCATCCGCATCCGCGGCGCGCGGACGCACAACCTCAAGAACATCGACCTCGATCTGCCTCGCGACAAACTGATCGTGATCACCGGCCTGTCCGGTTCGGGCAAGTCGTCGCTGGCGTTCGACACCATCTATGCCGAGGGCCAGCGGCGTTACGTCGAGTCCCTGTCGGCGTATGCGCGGCAATTCCTGAGCGTGATGGAAAAGCCGGATCTGGACCATATCGAAGGCCTGTCCCCGGCGATCTCGATCGAGCAGAAGTCGACCTCGCACAACCCGCGCTCGACGGTCGGCACGATCACCGAGATCTACGACTACCTGCGCCTGCTGTACGCACGTGTCGGCACGCCGCGTTGCCCCGACCACGGCTATCCGCTGGAAGCGCAGACGGTCAGCCAGATGGTCGACCACATGCTGACGCTGGACCCGGAACAGCGCTACATGCTGCTGGCGCCGGTGATCCGCGACCGCAAGGGCGAGCACGCGCAGGTGTTCGACCAGCTGCGCGCGCAGGGTTTCGTGCGTGTGCGCGTCGATGGCGAACTGTACGAAATCGATGCGGTGCCGCCGCTGGCACTGCGCCAGAAGCACACCATCGAAGCGGTGATCGATCGCTTCCGCCCGCGCGAAGACATCAAGCAGCGCCTGGCCGAGAGCTTTGAAACGGCCCTGAAACTGGGTGATGGCATGGCGTCGGTGCAGTCGCTGGACGACGCCAGCGCGACCCCTACCCTGTTCTCGTCCAAGTATTCCTGCCCGGTCTGCGACTACTCGCTGCCCGAACTGGAACCGCGCCTGTTCTCGTTCAACGCACCGATGGGTGCCTGCCCCGGCTGCGACGGGCTGGGCATGGCCGAGTTCTTCGATCCCTCGCGCGTGGTGGTGCATCCCGAGCTTTCCCTGGCTGCCGGTGCCGTGCGCGGCTGGGATCGCCGCAATGCCTATTACTTCCAGCTGATCGCCTCGCTGGCCAAGCACTACAAGTTCGACACCGACGCGGCGTGGAACTCGCTGCCGGCAAAGGTGCAGCAGGCCGTGCTGTACGGCAGCGGCGAGGAAGCGATCACCTTTACCTATTTCACCGAGGCCGGTGGCCGCACCCAGCGCAAGCATCGCTTCGAAGGCATCATTCCCAACCTTGAACGCCGCTACAAGGAAACCGAATCGGCGGCGGTGCAGGAAGAGCTCGGCAAGTACATCAGCGAGCATGCCTGCCCCGAGTGCAATGGCGCACGCCTGAACAAGGCCGCGCGCAACGTGTTCGTGGCCGACCGCCCGCTGCCGGAACTGGTGGTGCTGCCGATCGATGAAGCCCTGAAGTTCTTCAGCGAACTGAGCCTGCCGGGCTGGCGCGGCGAGATCGCCGCGAAGATCGTCAAGGAGATCGGTGAACGCCTCGGCTTCCTGGTCGACGTCGGCCTGGATTACCTGACCCTGGAGCGCAAGGCCGACACCCTGTCCGGTGGCGAGGCACAGCGCATCCGTCTGGCCAGCCAGATCGGTGCTGGTCTGGTCGGCGTGATGTACGTGCTCGATGAGCCGTCCATCGGCCTGCACCAGCGCGACAACGAACGCCTGCTGGGCACCCTCACCCGCCTGCGCGACCTCGGCAACACGGTGATCGTGGTCGAGCATGACGAAGATGCGATCCGGCTGGCCGACTACGTGCTGGACATCGGTCCGGGCGCGGGCGTGCACGGCGGCGAGATCGTCGGCCAGGGCAGCCTGCAGGACCTCCTGGATGCACCGCGTTCGCTGACCGGCCAATACCTGTCGGGCAAGCGCGCGATCAAGATCCCGGCGCGCCGGCACAAGCCGGACCCGAAGATGACGCTGCATCTGCGTGGCGCCACCGGCAACAACCTGAAAGGCGTGGACCTGGCCATTCCGGCGGGGCTGCTGACCTGCGTCACCGGCGTGTCCGGCTCGGGCAAGTCGACCCTGATCAACGACACCCTGTTCTCGCTGGCTGCCAACGAGATCAACGGCGCCTCGCACCCGATCGCCCCTTACAAGGAGATCGATGGCCTGGACCTGTTCGACAAGGTGGTGGACATCGACCAGTCGCCGATCGGCCGTACCCCGCGCTCGAACCCGGCCACCTACACCGGCCTGTTCACGCCGCTGCGCGAACTGTTCGCACAGGTGCCCGAATCGCGTGCGCGCGGCTATTCGCCGGGCCGCTTCAGTTTCAACGTGCGTGGTGGCCGCTGCGAGGCCTGCCAGGGCGATGGCCTGATCAAGGTCGAGATGCACTTCCTGCCGGACGTGTACGTGCCCTGCGACGTCTGCCATGGCAAGCGCTACAACCGCGAAACGCTGGAGATCCTGTACAAGGGCTTCAACATCAACGACGTGCTGGAAATGACCGTCGAAGATGCGTTGAAGCTGTTCGAGCCGGTGCCGTCCATCGCCCGCAAGCTGGAAACCCTGGTCGATGTCGGCCTGAGCTACATCAAGCTGGGGCAGAGCGCGACCACGCTGTCCGGTGGTGAAGCACAGCGCGTGAAGCTGTCCAAGGAGCTGTCGCGCCGCGATACCGGCCGCACCCTGTACATCCTCGACGAGCCGACCACCGGCCTGCACTTCCACGACATCGAGGCGCTGCTCGGCGTGCTGCACAAGCTGCGCGACGAGGGCAACACGGTGGTGGTGATCGAGCACAACCTGGACGTCATCAAGACTGCCGACTGGATCGTCGACCTGGGTCCGGAAGGCGGTCATCGCGGCGGCACCATCCTGGTGACCGGTACGCCGGAAGACGTGGCTGCATGCCCGGATTCGTACACCGGCCAGTTCCTCGCCCGGATGCTGCCCTCCACCAATGCGCGACCGGACCAGCCCGCCGCCGTGGCCAACAAGCCCGATGCGCGCCCGCCGCGCAAGGTGAAGCCCGAGAAGCCGGCAAAGAAGGCAGCGGCCGCCAAGAGCACCGGCAAGGCCAGCAAGACCGCCGCGGCCGGCGGCACCAAGAAGAAAAAGGACGCCTGATGAGCAGCGAACACAAGATCCTGGCCCGCATTCCGATCAGCGTGCGCTGGCGTGACATGGACAGCATGGGCCACGTCAACAACGCCAAGTACATCTCCTACCTGGAAGAGGCGCGCGTGCGCTGGATGCTGGGCGTGGAAGGCGTGTCGATGACCGACCGCATCGCACCGGTGGTGGCTGCCACCAACGTCAATTACCGGTTGCCGATCGTGTGGCCCAACGACATCCTGGTCGAGCTGTTCGTCGAACGCCTGGGCAACAGCAGCGTGACCATCGGTCATCGCATCGTCGACCAGCAGGATGAGTCGAGGCTGTATTCGGACGGCAACGTGGTGGTGGTGTGGATGGACACGCAGACCGGCAAGAGTGCGCCACTGCCGGACGCGATCCGCAACGCTTCCAGCTGAGCGACCCGATCACTGCACCCGCAAAGGCCGCCCCATGGGCGGCCTTTGCGTTGCGGGAAGCAGATCGCTCAGCCCGCTGGCTCGCCGCCGAATTTCAGTTCATTGCCAACCTGTGCGATTGCATGGATTGCAGGCAACAACCGTGCGCCCAGGCGGGTGAGTTCGTATTCAATGGAAGGGGGCGAGGTATCCCTTTCATGACGTGTGACCAGACCTTTCTGCTGCATGTCCCGAAGGCGCGCCGTCAGCGTCTTGGCCGTCACCGGCGCCAGATCCACACGCAGCTCGCCGAAACGTCGTGGCCCCGCACTCAATGACCAGATGATCTCCGCCGTCCATGTGCCGGCAAGCAACGCCATGCACTTGCTCAACGGACACACGCTGTCCGGATCTACTGCCCGGTTCTTCCGCACCTTGAGCCCCACGTTCTTCCGCTCCTTCGACGGGTATCCAGATGGAAACCCGATTCTCGCGTCATGTCGCAGCGAAGCGCTCCGACCACCGTTTCCCCGCAGCATACTTCCGGGCACTCCCCCCACGATGAAACCACGATGAAGCTCTACTACACGCCGGGCACCTGCTCGCTTGCCGCCCACATCCTGCTGCGGGAACTGGGAATCCGCTTCGAGCTTGATCGCGTCGATCACTCGACCAAGCGCACAGCGCAGGGCGAAGACTTCCTGCATATCAATCCCAAGGGGTATGTCGCCGCACTTCGGCTGGACAACGGTGAGGTCCTCACCGAAGGCGCCGCGATCCTGCTTTACCTCGCCGATGTCGCCGGCGTGGAATTCTCGGTACCGACAAGTGCGATCGGCGCGGCGCGACTTCACGAATGGCTGATCTACATTGCTGCGGAACTGCATCCGACGTTCGGCCCCTTGTTCCACCCGGAGTCGCCCGAGGCGCGGGAGAAAGCCCAGGACCGGCTGCATACCAAGCTCGACTACGTCGAAGCGGTGCTGTCCGACAACCGCCGCTACCTGCTGGGCGGGTCCATTTCCATCGCCGATCTCTATCTGTTCGTGGTTGTCGGCTGGACGGCGCACCTGGGCATCGATACCGCGCCATGGCCACACCTGCAGGCACTGCTGCTGCGGATTGGCGAGCGACCTGCCGCGAAAGAGGCGATGGCGTTCGAAGGACTCATCTGAATCGCGCCCCAGGCACTGCATCTCAGCCGGGACGGAAGTGCGCGCGTGCGTGGCGTGCGTCCCGTATCCTTTGCTCTCCGCCTCTGTTGCAGCGGTTGCCGGCCAGCGGCCGACACTACCGACACCCTTCAAAGGACTGACATGATCCACCAGACTGAACTGCGCGACCTGCTGCCCGGCATGGTTCCCTTCCCCGCCGACGTGTTCCCCGATGACCAGGCCTGGCTTGGCCAGCACCTGCTGCCGCTGCTGAAGATCGACCTCGGCGTGCTGCGTCCGGAACTGGCCGGCAGCGTGGCCACGATGCTGTGCCCGATCGAGCCCTATGAAGGCTGCATCGGCGAAAGCACCGAAGAACACCACAACGCATTCACCGGCACCAACTGGATCGCCTTTGAATTGACCAGCGACAATCGCATGCGCTTCCTCGGTGAGGAGGGCTACTTCATCGGCGACCTGGTGCAGGACAACGACGCGCTGGAGCACATCACCGAGATGCGCGGGAGCTACGGCAAGGCACGCATGTACTTCCAGCAGCATGGACGCCTGGCCAGCTATTCGCGCTATGGCGATGGCGAGCCCGGCGAGCAGGCCTATCTCGATGTGCTGGGTGGGCAGATCTCGACCGGCAACTGGATTGAAACTGCGGAGATTCCCGCCGCCTTCGCGCTGGAGTTCACCGAGGCGGCCGACGACCGCCATGCGCCGGACGATGCCGAGTGCGCGATCATCACCCGCAATGGCAGGAAATTCTTCGCCGTGGCCGAAGTGGCCGGCTACAACTGGTGCGCCACCGGTGCCGACGCGATCGTGATGCTGTACGAGCCGGAAAGCCGCACGGTGCTGTTCTCGTACGACTGGTCGTAAGCCCCACCGCGCTGCGCGCTCGCCGGGCATGGCCCGGCGCTACCGGTGTCGATTCGGCCGTGATGCCTGGGTAGCGCCGGGCCATGCCCGGCGGAACGAGCGCCGCGTTACGGCGCGACCTTGCGCACGGTCAGCGTCGTACCCGCTTCACCACCGCCTTCCAGCTGCAGGCGCAGCGGCACCGCCTGCCCCTCCTTCAGCGCACCCTTGCCATCCATCAGCATCAGGTGCAGGCCGCCGGGTTTAAGCTCGGCACGCGCGCCCGGCGCCAGCGGCAGGCGTTCGATCGCGCGCATCCGGCTGATGCCGTCCACCACCGTGGTTTCGTGCAATGACACATCACCGAACGCAACGCTGCTGGCACCGGTGATGGTCACGGCCTTGCTGCAGCCGTTGCGGATTGTCCCGTAGCCAGCGGTCATCGGCATCGCTGGATTCGGCGGCATCCGCGCCCAGCCTTGCTCCACCGTCACGCAGCGCTGTTCGGCCGCCGACGCTGATGCTGCAAGCGCACACAACGCGAACAGTACGCCAACGCATGGTTTGGTTATCATCGCCCAGGTTCCTTCTTCGCAACGAGACCCGCAGCATGACGACGCTCATCGAGGTGATCAACCATGGCCCCATCCGCGAACTGCGGCTGGCGCGGCCGCCGGTCAATGCACTGGACACCGAGCTGTGCCGGCAGTTGATCCATGCCATCGAACTGGCGATGGCCGAGGACGCGCACGGGATCGTGCTGTCCGGCAGCGAGCGCATCTTCACCGGCGGCATGGACGTGCCGCACCTGCTCTCGCATGGCGATGACAAGCACAAGCTGCTGGACACCTGGAACGCGTTCTTCGGCGCGGTACGCACGCTTGCCGAGAGCCGCATCCCGGTGGTTGCGGCGATCACCGGCCATGCACCGGCCGGCGGCTGCGTGCTGGCCCTGTGCTGCGACTACCGGGTGATGGCACGCAGTGCCGATCCGGCGCGCCCGTACGCCATCGGCCTGAACGAAGTGCAGGTCGGCCTGATCGCACCGGAAGGAATCCAGCGCCTGTTGCGCCGTGCGGTGGGTGCACACCGCTCCAGCGTCCTGCTGGGCACCGGCGCACTGGTACCCGCCGAACAGGCCCTGCAGATCGGCCTGGTGGATGAACTGGTTGATGGCGAGCTGGTGGTGGTCCGCGCGGTGGCTTGGCTGCAGGACCTGCTGAAGCAGCCGCGGCAGCCGATGCTGCTGACCCGGGCCATCGCCCGCGCGGAGCTGCACGACGCCCTGCACCCGGACCTGATCCAGCTCGACCGCTTCGTCGAGGCCTGGTTCGCCCCGGATGCGCAGAACGCGCTGCAGGCGCTTGCCGCCCGCCTCGGCAAGTAAACGGTAGTGCCGGCCGCTGGCCGGCAGCCTGGCGATCCTTCCGGGACGCCTGCGGATGCCGGCCAGCGGCCGGCACTACCGAAGATCGGGCATCCGGCCTGCACCGGTATAATCAGGCCCTCTTTCCCTGTTGTGGCCGCCCCCTTGAACGACACGCCCGAACCCGTCGTCTCCGAGCTGATCGATCTGCTCACCCTGGAGCGGCTGGAGGACAACCTGTTCCGCGGCCAGAGCCGCGACATCGGCACCAAGTACGTGTTCGGCGGGCAGGTGCTGGGCCAGGCCTTGGCGGCCGCCCAGGCCACGGTCGACAACGGTCGCCATGTGCATTCGCTGCATGCCTATTTCCTGCGCGCCGGCAACATCGACCATCCGATCGTCTACGACGTCGACCGCACCCGCGACGGTGGCAGTTTCTCGGTGCGCCGGGTGACCGCGATCCAGCATGGCAAGGTGATCTTCTTCTGTGCTGCCTCGTTCCAGCAGGCCGAATCCGGTGCCGAGCACCAGCACAAGATGCCCGAAGTGCCGCAGCCGGAAGACATCGAACCGAACAGGCCGCTGCCGGCGGAGGTGCTTGAGCGCCTGCCGATCAAGGTGCAGCGCTGGCTGTCGCGCGGTGGTCCGTTCGAGTTCCGCCATGTGTATCCGCGCGATGAACTGAACCCGCCCAAGCGCCCGCCCTACCACCAGGTCTGGCTGCGCCTGAGCGAGCGTGTAGGCGATGCTCCCGAGCTGCACCAGGCGCTGCTGGCCTACGCGTCGGACTTCCACCTGCTGGGCACGGCGACCTTCCCGCACGGGATCAGCTACTACCATCCGCACGTGCAGATGGCCTCGCTGGACCACGCGATCTGGTTCCATCGCCCGTTCCGCGCCGACGATTGGCTGCTGTACTCGCTGGACAGCCCCAGCGCGCAGGATTCGCGCGGCCTGGCCCGCGGCCAGTTCTTCACCCGTGATGGCGTGCTGGTTGCCAGCACCGCCCAGGAAGGCTTGATCCGCGTGGTTCCGGACCAGGCAGCAGCGGCCGCCGTGCCGGCCAAGGATTGATCCGATGCGTCAGATTTTCAGCAGCCAGCGCGTGGAAACCGTGGAAGGCGTGGCCGAGCTCCTGCGCAGTCACGACATCCAGGTGAAGGTCACCAACGGGCGCTCGTACAAGACGCGCCGCCGGGGCCAGTTCAGCTATACCGACCTGGGCAATGCCGGTGCCTACCCGGCGGTCTGGGTCGTGCGTGCCGACGACCAGCCGCGCGCGCGCGAAATCCTGCGCGACGCCCGCCTGCTCGACACCACCCGCCGTGACCACCCGACCGCCGAGTTCGCCTTCCGCGATGATGTGCAGGAAAGTGCTGGTGGTCGTGGCTGGGCCTGGCGCATCCGCATCGCCCTGCTGGTGGTGATCGCCGGCGTGGCGCTGGTGATCGGCCTGCGCCATCGCGGTGCCCCTGCCCCCGCAACCCCTGCCCCCGCAACCCCGGTGCCCGCACCGCAGGCCCAGCCGCAGCAAGCCCAGCCGGCCGCGCCGGCACCGCCGGAAGAAGAGGAAGTGCGGGTCCGCATCCAGCCGGCGAAGTAGTGCCGGCCGCTGGCCGGCAACCGCAAAAAGGGGACGGAGGGGATTAAGTCGTTTGTGGCACAAACGACTTAATCCCCTCCGTCCCCTTTTTTCGTGGTCACATTCCGCACGCGCCTCCGTCATGGGACACAATCCCTGCAGGAGCCCGCCGCCATGACGACCTTCGCCGCAAGCATCGACGACACACTGCACCGCGAACTGCCCGCCGCCAGCGGCGGCTGCCAGCATGCCTATGGGCGCATCGTGCTGGCCTGCCAGAACACGGTCACCGCCATCGCCCTGGCCATCACCGGCGACCGCCAGGCCAGCGAGGACATCGCCCAGGAAGCGTTCGTGAAAGGCTGGCAGCAGCTGCACCAGCTGCGCAGCGCGAGCAGCTTCCTGCCCTGGCTGCGGCAGATCACCCGCAACCTCGCCCGTGACTGGCTGCGCGCGCAACGTGGCCGACCGCTGAGTGGCGAAGCTGCCGAAGTGGCCTTGACCATGGCAGCGGATCCGACCCCCGGTGCGGCGGATCGCCTGCAGCGGCTGGAAGAGGAAGTCGCTGCCGAAGACATCATTTCTACCCTGCCCGCCGACAGCCGCGAAGTACTGCTGCTGTATTACCGCGAGGGCCAGCATTCGCAGCAGGTCGCTGACCTGCTCGGGCTGAGCGACGCGGCGGTACGCAAACGCCTGTCACGCGCCCGTGCGCAGGTGCGCGAGGGCCTGCTGCAGCGCTTCGGTGAATTCGCCCGCAGCAGCGCGCCCAGTGCCGCGTTTGCAACGACGGTGGTGTCGATGGTGATGATCGCTGCGCCCGGCACGGCAAGCGCAGCGATCCTGCTGGGTACCGGTGTCGGCATCGGTGGCAGCAAGCTCGGCCTGGGTGGCGTCAGCGCTGCGGGCGGCACCGCGATGGGCACGTTGACCGCTACGCTGGGCCAGCTGCACGTGCTCCCAGCCGAAAGCTGGGGTGCGATTGCCGGCGGTGTCATCGGCGGCGCGATCGGCAGCTATCTCGGTGCCCGCTTCCTGATGTCGTACACCGAGACCGAAAGCGAACGCACGCAGGTACGCCGTTTTGTACGCCTCAACACCGGCACCGGCCTGGTCTGGTGCCTGCTGATCCTGCTGGCGGTGCTGCTGCAGGCACCGGTATGGGGGCAGTTGCTGGCGTTGGCACTGGGCCTGGGCGTGGTCAACTACCAGTGTCTGGTGCCGCTGCAGCGGGTGATGGCACCGATGATCGCGCGCGATTCGGCGCGGCGCGGGCGCAGCGGAACCAACTGGAAATTCGAATCCATGTATGGCCGCACCGGCATCATCGGCGCGAACGTGTTCGTGATCGGCCTGGTGGCGTACTCGCTGATGCACAGCGGCCGCCTGTAACGGACAACGCCGGCATCACGCCGGCGTTGTCGTCGATCACTGCAGTGAAAATCAGCGCTGCGGCTTCGGCGCGGCGCCGTCACGCGGGCCACCGTGGCGCGGGCCACCGTGCATCGGGCCCTTGGCGGCGTCGAACTCGGCCTTGCTCAGCTGGCCGTCCTTGTTGGTATCGGCGGCGGCGAACCAGGCGTCACGATGCTGCTTCATGCGCAGCTCGCGGTCGGCCTTGTCCAGGTAGCCATCCTTGTTGAGGTCGAGCTGGTCGAAACGCTCGGCCAGGCGCGGATCGGCCTTGGCTTCCTCACGGCTGATGCGGCCATCCTTGTTCGCGTCCAGCTTGGCCCAGCGCTCGCCGCCGCGACCACCGTGGCGGCCATGCTTCCAGCGCGGCAGCTCATCACGCGAGAGCTTGCCGTCCTTGTTCTTGTCCAGCTCATCGAACTTCGCGGCCAGGCGTGGGTTGGCCGCCGCTTCGCTGCGGTCGATGAAGCCATCGCCATTGGTATCCAGCTTGGCCGGTCGCGGTGCCGGTGCAGCCGGGGTGTCGGCGGCCAAGGCGATACCGGTCGCGGAAGTGCCGAGCAGCAGGGCCAGCAGCAGGGGGGTACGGATCATGGGGTCACTCCTGGGAATGGGATTGGCATCGGGGTGAACACCTCACCCTCGGAGGACAACAACGCCTGACCACGACCTCGGTTGACGCAGCCGCCCGTTCCATTCATCCGGCGGACAGTCGCCGCCATTGCGACAGGCTGGAGCTATGCTGTGCCCATGGCGAGACACGGCGACAGAGACGACGAACTGCGACTGTTCCAGACCGGCGAGCACCCCTGCGGGTACTGGCCGGACCGGGTCGCGCGCGATCTGGTGCTGGACCCGCAGGACCGTCGCCTCGGCGGGCTGTACCCGCTGGCCCTGAGCTGGGGCTTCCGCCGCAGCGGTGATCTGGTCTATCGCCCCCACTGTGCGAACTGCCACGCCTGCGTCGCCGTGCGCATCCCGGTGGCGCGCTTCGCCCCCGACCGCAGCCAGCGCCGCTGCGCCGCCCGCAATGCCGACCTGGAAGTGCGCATCACTGCAGCCATGCCGCGAGAGGATCTGTTCGAGCTGTACCACCGCTACCTGGTGCATCGTCATGCCAAGGGCGGCATGGACGACCACGGCCCGCACGAGTTCGAGCAGTTCCTGATCGGCAGCTGGTCACACACACGCTTCATGGAAATGCGCCTGCCCGGCCACGACGGCCAGCCCAGCCAGCTGCTGGGTGTGGCGGTGACCGATGTGACCGAGCACGGGCTGTCGGCGGTCTATACCTTCTTCGACCCCGCCCATGCCGCGCGCGGGCTGGGCACGTTCGCGATCCTGCAGCAGCTGGAGTGGGCGCGCCGCGAGGGCCTGCCACATCTGTACCTGGGCTACTGGATACGTGAGCACCAGAAGATGGACTACAAGCGGCGCTATCGCCCGCTGGAGGCCTACGACGGCCGCCGCTGGCATGATTTCGATGACGATCTGGACGGACGCTGACAAACCACTGACACCGGGCCGGGTGCACAATACGGCCCATGAACGCCAAACCCCTGATCCTCGGCCTGGCCCTGCTCTGTGGCGCCACCGCTCCCGCCTTCGCCACGTCCCCCGCGATGACCGAAAAACCGTCTGCAGCGCTGCGCCTGGCCACCTACAACACCTCGCTGTATTCGGACGAAGCCGGCGGCCTGATCGCCGAGCTGGAAGGCGACAGCGAACACGCGCGCAAGATCGCTGCGGTACTGCAGCAGGCGCGTCCGGACCTGGTGCTGCTGAACGAATTCGACTTCGACGACGCCCATCGCGCTGCCGACCTGTTCCAGAAGCGCTACCTGGAAGTGGCCCAGCCCGGTGGCGGCAAGCCGCTGCACTTCGCCTACCGCTACCTGGCACCGGTGAACACCGGCGTGCCCAGCGGCCTGGACCTGGACAACAACGGCGTGGTCGGTGGTGAAGGCCGAGGCCGTGGCAACGACGCCTGGGGCTACGGCCTGCACCCGGGCCAGTACGGCATGCTGGTGCTGTCGCGCTACCCGATCGACGAAGCCAAGGTTCGCAGCTTCCAGCTGCTGAAGTGGAGTGCGATGCCGGGCGCGATCCGCCCGATCGATCCGCGTACCGGCAAAAGCTTCTACAACGACACCGTCTGGTCGCAGCTGCGGCTGTCGTCGAAGTCGCATTGGGACGTGCCGGTGAAGACTCCGGCCGGCGTGGTGCATGCGCTGGTCTCGCATCCGACGCCGCCGGTGTTCGACGGCCCGGAAAAGCGCAACGCCGCGCGCAACCACGACGAACTGCGCCTGTGGCAGGAGTACCTGTCCAAGGGTGACAAGCCGTGGTTGTGCGACGACAAGGGCCAGTGCGGCGGCCTGGCCCAGGATGCACGCTTCGTCATCCTTGGCGACCTCAACAACGATCCGGTCGATGGCGATGGCCGCCACGAGGCGATCGTCGAACTGATCGAGAACGCCCGCGTTCTGCGCTACCCCACCCCGCGCAGCGTCGGCGCCGAGCAGACCAGCCTGGCCTATGCGGCCAAGGGCATCGAACGCAAGGGCGCACCGTTCCATGCCACCGGCGATTTCGGGCCGAAGTCAGGCACCATGCGCCTGGACTACGTACTGCCCTCGACCGGTTTCGAGTACATCGGCAGCGGCGTGTTCTGGCCGGCCAATGAAAGTGCCGAAGCGAAGATCGCCGACGGCAGCGACCACCACCTGGTGTGGGTGGACGTGAAGCCGTAACAGGTGTTGATGGAGTACCGACCAACGGTCGGTACCCACCGGAAATCTATACCGACCAACGGTCGGTACCCACCGAAATTCGGTAGGCGACGACCGTTGGTCGTCGCTTCTTTTTCAAGAGCGCAGTTCGACGCCGATGGCTTCGGCGGCATCACGCGCGATGGCACGCGCCTCGTCGATGGTTTCCGCACGCGCCAGGGTCACACCGACACGGCGATGGCCGTGCACGCTGGGCTTGCCGAACAGGCGCACGGCGGTGTCCGGCACCTGCAGTGCGGCGGCCACGTTGTTGAAGTACGGCACGCCTTCGCCATGTGCCAGCAGCGCGCACGAGGCCGATGGGCCACTCTGGCGGATCAGCGGGATCGGCAGGCCGAGGATGGCCCGCGCATGCAGCGCGAACTCGCTGAGTTCCTGCGATACCAGCGTCACCAGACCGGTGTCATGCGGACGTGGCGATACTTCGCTGAACCAGACCTCGTCGCCCTTCACGAACAGCTCGACACCGAACAGGCCCCAGCCACCGAGGTCATCGGTGATCGCGCGCGAGATCTCCTCGGCACGCGCCAGCGCCTTGTCCGACATCGGCTGCGGCTGCCAGCTTTCGCGATAGTCGCCATCCTTCTGCAGGTGGCCGATCGGCGCGCAGAACGAGGTGCCACCGGCGTGGCGCACGGTCAGCAGGGTGATCTCGTAGTCGAAGTCGATGAATCCCTCGACGATGCAGCGCCCGGCACCGGCACGGCCGCCGGTCTGCGCGTACTCCCAGGCCGGGGCGATGTCCGCCACGCTGCGCAGCGTGCTCTGGCCCTTGCCCGAGGACGACATCACCGGCTTGACCACGCACGGCAGGCCGATCGCCGCCACGGCGTCGCGGTACTCGGCCTCGGTATCGACAAAGCGGTACGGCGAGGTCGGCAGGCCCAGCGTCTCGGCGGCAAGGCGGCGGATGCCCTCACGGTCCATGGTCAGGCGCGCGGCACGCGCAGTCGGAATCACCTGCAGGCCCTGCTCCTGTTCCAGCTGCACCAGGGTCTCGGTATGGATCGCCTCGATCTCCGGCACCACCAGGTGCGGCTGCTCCTGCGCGATCAACTGGCGCAGGGCCATCGCATCCAGCATGTCGATCACGTGCGAGCGATGTGCCACCTGCATGGCCGGGGCATCGGCGTAACGGTCGGCGGCAATCACTTCCACGCCCAACCGCTGCAGCTCGATGGCCACCTCCTTGCCAAGTTCGCCCGAGCCCAGCAGCAGCACGCGGGTGGCGGAGGGGGACAGCGGGGTTCCAAGCTTGGCCATGGCGGGGTTCCAGCAGCAATGTGAAGGCGGGTGGGCATTCTATCCGGTCCGGCCGAAGTGCCTGAGCAAGCCCACCCGACGAACGGCAGCCCTAATGTGATATCAATTTGATATCTTCATTTCGAACCCTCAAGGACGTACCGCCATGAAAGAGAAGTCGCTGTCCTCCCTCAACGGCCTCGGCGCGCTCGCCGGGTCCCTGGTCGTGGCCCTCGCCGGCGGCGCCCTGTTCGTGGCCGGGGTTGCGGCGAAGGCCAGCACCGGCTCGCCCAACGTGCTGCTGATCCTGGCCGGCCTGCTGATCGCCGCGCTGGCCCTGGTCGCGCTGGCCGGCCTGTACACCGTGCAGCCCAACCAGGCGGCGGTGGTCAGCCTGTTCGGCAAGTACGTAGGCACCGTCAAGGACAACGGCCTGCGCTGGAACAATCCCTTCTTCAGCAAGCGCCGCGTGAGCCAGCGCGTGCGCAACTTCGAGAGCGGCAAGCTGAAGGTCAACGAGCTGGACGGCAGCCCGATCGAGATCGCCGCGGTGATCGTCTGGCAGGTGGTCGATGCCTCCGAAGCGGTCTACAACGTGGACGACTACGAGAGCTTCGTGCACATCCAGTCCGAATCGGCGCTGCGCGCGATGGCCACCAGCTATCCCTACGACCAGCACGAGGACGGCCAGCTGGCGCTGCGCAGCCACGCCAGCGAGATCTCCCAGCACCTGAAGAACGAACTGGCCGAGCGCCTGGCCGATGCCGGCGTGCAGGTGATCGATGCGCGCATCAGCCACCTCGCCTACGCCGCCGAGATCGCCCAGGCGATGCTGCAGCGTCAACAGGCAAACGCGGTGATCGCCGCACGCTCGCGTATCGTTGCCGGTGCGGTCGGCATGGTCGAGATGGCGCTGGCCGAACTGCAGAAGAACGGCGTGGTGCAGCTGGATGAGGAGCGCAAGGCGCACATGGTCAGCAACCTGTTGACCGTGCTGTGCTCGGACCGCGGCACGCAGCCGGTCGTCAACACCGGCTCGCTGTACTGAGCCACCCTCGCAACGGGGCGCCCCACCGCCCCGCCAGGAGTCTGCATGAGCGAGAAAAAAGCCTATCCGCTGCGCATCAACGCCGAGGTCCTGGCGGCCGCACAGCGCTGGGCGGACGATGAACTGCGCAGCCTCAACGCGCAGATCGAATACGTGCTGCGCGACGCACTGCGCAAGGCAGGACGCCTGCCGAAACCCAAGCCATCGTCGGAGGACAAGGAATGAGCAAGCGCTGGAGCTACCTGACCGTCGAGGTCAAGACCACCATGATGGGCCTGCAGAAAGCCGACGACATCCAGGCCGAACTCAGCCGCCAAGGCCAGCTCGGCTGGGAACTGGTCAACATCATCATCCCGGCGCCGATGCGTCCGGCCCTGCTGGTCTTCAAGAAGGAGCTGTGATCATGAGCGCACGCCGTTCGTTGCTGGCCGTTTCCCTCGCCCTGTTGTCCGCCAGTGCAGCCGCTGGTGAACCGCAGCAGGTCGCAGCACGCCTGCTCGATCACCTGCAGGCGGGGCGGATCGCCGATGCCGAAGCCATGCTGACCCCGCAGATGGCCGCGGCCGTGCCTGCCGACAAGCTGCAGGGCCTGTGGCAATCGCTGGGTGAACTGAAGCAGCGCGGGCCGGCGCACAGCAGCGAGCAGCAGGGCCTGCACCTGGTGGACGTACCGCTGCAGTTCGCCAGTGGTGCGGTGATCGCGCAGGTGGCGGTGAATGAGCAGGACAAAGTAGCAGGTCTGCTGCTGCGCCCGGCCACGGCCGCCAAGGCACCGCCGCCGCCGGCCGACGCGAACTACAGCGAAGCCGATTTCAGCGTGCCGCAGGCGCGCGGTGCGCTGCCCGGCACGCTGTCCCTGCCCCAGGGCAAAGGACCGTTCCCGGCCGTAGTGCTGGTGCACGGCTCCGGCCCGCAGGATCGCGACGAAACCATCGGTGGCAACCGCCCGTTCCTGGACATCGCCCGCGGCCTGGCCGCGCACGGCATCGCAGTACTGCGCTACGACAAGCGCACCCATGCCCGCCCGCAGGATTTCCAGAGCGGCAGCTTCAACGTTGATGACGAGACCACCGACGACGCCGTCGCCGCGCTGAGCGCGTTGGCGGCGGACCCACGCATCGACGGCAAGCGGATCTTCGTGCTCGGCCACAGCCAGGGCGGCATGTTGGCCCCGCGCATCGCCAGCCGCTGGCCACAGGCGCGCGGCGCGATCCTGTGGTCGGCGCCGGCACGCACGTTGCTTGAACTGCTGCCCGAGCAGAACCGCTACCTGCTGTCGCTGGACGGCTCGATCAGTGCGCCGGAACAAGCCTTCCTGGACAAGCTGGCCACACAGATCGCCGCGGCCCGCAGCGACAAGCCCATACCCGCCAGCGAACTGCCACTGGGCGTGCCGCAGGCGTTCTGGAAAAGCATCGAAGCGGTGAACGCTCGTGGCGATGCGGTGGCGCTGCACAAGCCACTGCTGATGCTGCACGGCGGCCGCGACTTCCAGGTACCGGAAACGGATTGGGCACTGTGGAAAAAAGCCTTGGCCGATCGCACGGATGTGCAATGGAAGGCCTACCCTGCCCTCAACCACATTGGCATCGCCGGCAGCGGCTCCAGTTCATTGAAGGAATACGCGCAGCCGGGCCACGTCGATGGGCAGCTGATCGATGACGTCGCGCGTTGGGTGGAGTCGCAACGATGAGCGGCAGTGATGCACGTCCGTTCGACGTCGCCGAAAGCTCCTCGCTGCGGGTGCTGTGGGTGCTGCTGCCACTGCTGGCGGTACTGGGCGTCGGCATCTGGTCGCAGCTGCACGACAGCCGCACCGACGCTCCCTGGATGGAGGTCACGCTGTCGCCCCCGTTTTTCCTGATGGGTGGCAGCGCGGCATGGAGCCTGGCGGTGATCGTGCTGATGGGCGTCGGCCTGGGCTGGGCGTTTTTCCGCCGCCGGGTAGAGCTGGCAGACAACGTACTGGACGTGCGTTCGACGCTGTACCGCCGCCGCACCCCGGTGGCCGACCTGCTGCTGGACCAGGCCGAGGTGGTCGACCTCGGCCGTGATCGCCGCTACGGCATCCGCTTCAAGACCAACGGCTACAGCATGCCCGGCTTCTACTCCGGGCACTTCCGCCTGCAGGGCGGCGGCAAGGGCTTTGCCCTGGTCACCGACCGCGCGCGCACGCTGGTGATTCCGGTGCGCGGCGGCAGCACCCTGCTGCTCAGCCTGGAGCGCCCGCAGGCGCTGCTGGAAGCGCTGCGCAAGGTGGCCGCCACGGCGCCACGGCAGTAAGCTGGATCGATGCACCGCACCACTCCACTGTTGATCAACACCGAGACCGTCGAACTGTGGCCAGCGCCGCTGCTGCGCGCGCGCAGCAATCTCGACGCCCGCCTGCTGGCGCGTGCGCAATGGGTATTGCGGCGCAAACAGGATGGCCGCTACCTGGCGGCGGTACTGGCACACGGCGTGCACTCGCTTGTGCCGCGCCTGCCACGCGAACCGGGTGTGGAGGAAGCGCTGGCGTTGCTGGATGGCGCGTGGTCACGGCCGTTTGGCGCTGCACTGGAAGAGCAGTGGCTGCCGCTGGCCGGCCTGCAACAGCGCTTGCAGCAATTGGGCCTGGATGTGCAGCGCTATGCGCAGGACAGTGGGCTGGCGCTGGAGGCCGAGCCCTGCCTGCTGCACTTCGCCGGACGTGACCGCTTCGCGCGCCCGTTGTGGCTGCGTCGCGGTGCCGCGCAGGGTTGGCGACGGATGCGCCTGCATGCCGCGCGGGATGGCATTGCACTGGACGCGATCTCCGGCTTCCGCAGCCATGCGTATCAGCTAGGCATTTTCGAACGGAAGCTGGCGCGCGGGCAGAGTGTGCCGCAGATTCTGCAGGTCAATGCAGCGCCCGGCTTCAGCGAACACCACAGTGGTCACGCACTGGACATCGGCACGCCGGGGGACGCGCCGGCAGAAGAGACCTTCGAGGCGACGGCCGCGTTTGCGTGGCTGCAGGCCAATGCGGGAACGCACGGGTTCCATCTGAGCTATCCGCGCGACAACCCGCATGGGATCGTCTACGAACCGTGGCACTGGTGCTGGAAACCGGCCAACGGCTGAGCCCCTCGTGGCGGCTGCTTGACTGCGATCCAGGGTTGGCCGGGAGGGTGGGCGGCGCAGGGGCCGCTGCAAGTACGTCCATGTAAGCTCGGGCGCGCCATCCATGGCGCTTACGCCCCTGCGCCGCCCACCCTCCCGGCCGCGGACAGTTTCCGCGTGCGTTCGCCACGGAATGGAACAAGAGAGCAAAGGCAGACGCGGGTCGCTGCGCTCGAAGCCGGGCATGGCCCGGCACTACCGATGCTTGGACGCTGCGGTCACCGCCTCAGTGCATTGATCGCCAGCAGTACCCATCCTGCCATCAGCGTGGTGCCGCCTACCGGCGCCAGCCGCGTCGGCAACTGCCACAGCGCACCGCCCAGCAGGCTGCCGGAGAACAGCAGCACGCCCAGCAGCAACACGTACAACGCCAGATGCGCGATCGCGCCCTGCGCGCGGGGGCCGAGGGCCGCCAGTACCGCACCGTGGGCAAACGCGTACAACGCCGCCATGTTCAGGTGCTGCTGCGCCAGCGGATCGGACACGCCATGCGCGGCATAGGCGGACAGACCGATCGAGGCGGCCGCCAGCAGCGCCCCCAGGCAGGCCAGCAACGACGGTTTACGCGCGCGTCGTTCGGTATTGAACATGACAGCTCCTTGCGCAATGCCCGACACCGGGCTCGGGATGAAAAAAAAACGCGCCGCAGGAAGCGGCGCGTTTTCGTGTCCAACACTACATGGGTCAGCCGAGGCTTACTTGACGGCCCAGTAGATGTCGTACGTCGCTTCCGGGGTGAACGACTTGTCCACGCCGTCCTTCCAGGTTTCGTACGGACGGTCGATGACTTCGTTACCCGAGGTCACGGCCCAGGCGCGCAGGGCGCTGCGGGCAACGTCCAGACCTGCCATGTGGCCGGTGTAGGCCGCATGCGCCGAACGGTGCGGAGCAACGCGGACGTACTTGACCGGAGCGCCACCGTCGATCTTGACGGTCAGCTGTTCGGCCGGCACGCCTTCGGTACCCTTCTTCTTCACCGGCTGGGCGATGTCGAAGGCGTACTTCTCAGCACCGAAATCGGTGGTGATGATACGCAGCGGACCTGCGGCTTCCAGGCCATTGGCCTCGATCACGCGCTTGATCCACTCCTGGTTGTCCTTGATGGACTTGCTGATGGAGTCCTGGCCACGATCGACGTTGCCGGCGGTGACGACCAGCAGGTCCTCGGCCGGGACATCGACGATACCCAGATCGGTCAGCGGAGCTTCGGAAGTGCGGTAGTCGACATTCGGCACGGTGGCCAGCATGTTCGCCATGCGCGACAGACCCATCTTGATGTCATCGCCGATCTGGCGGCTGACATACAGGCCTGCGTAGCGGCCGAACAGGTCGAAGCCATACTTCACCGAGTAGTCCTGGGTGATCTTGACGTTGCGACCGCCCTTGCCGGTCGGCTCCAGGGTGAAGGTGCTGACCTTGTCGTGACCCTTGGTGGCGTCGTCGATGGCGATAACAACACGCTTGTTCTCTTCGGCTTCGGTCACCTTCCAGGAACCGGTGCCCAGGTCCTTGGAAGTGAAGTCGAGAGTGGCACCGACGCCGGAGACCGGGCCGGACAGCTTCAGTTCAACGGCGGGATCGCGCAGTACCAGCGGGTTCCAGTCCTTGAAGCGGCGCAGACTGCTGACCGTGTCGTACACGATCGTCATCTTGCGGTTGGTCTCGATGCTTTCGGTGATGTGACGCTCGCCCGGCAGACAGACGCCAATGATGACGAACAGGCCAGCCACGATCCCCAAGGCGATCAGGAACTCGATAATACGGGTCATTCAGAGAGTCTCCGGGGCCGATCCCACGGCCGGGTTGATTGAAGCGAAGCGCCAATCCTAGCAGGCTTCGCGGGCATTGGTTATCGGGATTGGCGCACCGGTTTCCGTGCCGGCTGCGCATTTGTATGGACAAAGAATTCGAAGGGTAACGCATCCGCGTACCCGGCAAGTAGGGGGCAAACAGGGGGCAACCCTGAATCCGGGCCCGGACTGCATGCCAAGTCTTTGTCGTTAAAGGATTTTCCTCACACCAACTGGAGTTCAAACGCTTTCAGTACCGCACGCGTACGGTCACGTACGCCCAGCTTGGAGAGGATGTTGGACACATGGTTCTTGATCGTGCCCTCGGCGACCCCCAGCGAATTGGCGATCTCCTTGTTGGAGAAACCGCTGGCCATCAGCCGCAGGATCTCCGTCTCACGGTCGGTCAGCGGGTCGGGGCGATCCAGACTGACGAAGTCGTTGCGCATGTGCTCCAGCCCGGACAGCAGGCGCTGGGTCACCGCCGGCTGCACCAGCGAACCGCCATCGGCCACCGTGCGGATCGCGCCGACCAGCTGCGCCAGGGTCACATCCTTGAGCAGGTAGCCCTTGGCACCGGCCTTGAGCCCGGCCAGCACCAGCTGGTCATCGTCGAAGGTGGTCAGGATGATGGTCGGCGGCAGCTGTTCCTGCCGTGACAGCACCTGCAGCGCCTCCAGCCCGGACATCACCGGCATGCGCATGTCCATCAGGACCACGTCCGGACGGATCTGCGGGATCAGCTCGACGGCCTGGCGGCCATCGGCGGCCTCGGCCACCACTTCGATGCCGTCGTCGAGCGCCAGCAGCGAGCGGATCCCCTGCCGCACCAGGGTTTGGTCGTCGACCAGGCAGACGCGAATCATCAACGCACTCCTTCAGGAACCTGGGTAAGGGCCGCCAGCACCGTTGCCGGTACCGTCGCCCGCAGCCGGAAGCCTTCGCCGGGGCGGGTCTCCACCTGCAGCTGGCCTCCACATTGTTGCAGGCGTTCGCGCATGCCGCGCAAACCATTGCCCACATTGACCGTTTCCGCCCCGACACCGTCGTCGCGGGCTTCCACTACGACCTGGTCCGGGACCTCACGGTACACCCGCAGCCACAGGTGGCGGGCGCCGGCATGGCGCACCGTGTTGGTGATGATCTCCTGGGTGCAGCGCAGCAGCACGTGGGCCCGCTGCGGGTCTTCCACGTTCAGCGGCTCCTCGATCTCCAGCTGGATGTCCAGCGAAGGCACGTGCTCGGTCAGCGGACGCAGGGCAGCGGCCAGGTCGATGGCGCCGGTCTCGCGCAGCTGGCTGACCACCTCGCGCACGTTGCCCAGCAGCAGCTTGGCCAGGGCATGTGAGCGCTTCACGTGCTCCAGCGCCTGGCCCTCGGCCAGATGGCCGGCCACTTCCAGGTTCAGGGTCAGCGCGGTCAGCTGATGACCCAGCAGGTCATGCAGTTCGCGCGAAATGCGGGTGCGCTCGTTCACCCGCGCGCTTTCGGCCAGCAGCGCACGGGTGGCGCGCAGCTCGGCATTGAGCCGGCGCTGCTCCTCGCGCGCCTCGGCCTGGCGGCGGGCCACCAGCGCGATCACGAACACGAAGCTGGAGAAGCCCATGTAGCCGACGGCCTGCAGCACGGCGATGACCGGCGGGAAGCCCAGTGGCTGGATGTAGACCGGCAGCACGGCCAGGTTGCTGGCCACCAGCCACACCACGCCGATGCGCGGGCCCAGCAGCCAGGGCAGCAGGCCAGCCACCACCATCAGCAGGATGCTGCCCAGCGCGGTGCCGGAGAAATAGCTCACGCCGATCGCACAGGCGGTCAGCAGGATCAGCGCGGCATGGTCGAAGAAGCCGGGCCGGCTTTCGCCCAGCGAGCGGGTCAGCACCCAGTACACGAAGCCGAAGGCCAGGTAGGCCGAGGCCCAGGGAATGATCCGGAAGCCGGCCTCGCCGTCCAGGCTCTCCAGCGTCAGCGACACCGGGTCGATCAGGTAGATCGCAAGCCAAAGGCCGACGGTGCCCCAGGTGAACAACCCGGAGTAGCGCAGCATCGCATTGTGGTTGAGTCGGGCCAGCATCACCCATCGTAGCCTGTGTGTGGCTGCTCCCAAGCGCCGAAAGTCATGCTTGGGCATATCCCCCTGTTCATGCCGCAGCCCACCCCGGGCATGCAATAATCGTGCGCAGGGTCTTGTAATGGACCAACCGCGTTACCCCACGGAGTCACAATGTCGATTGTCATCCGCGACGTGCGCGAGCACGAGCTCGATTCCGTCCTGGCTTTGAACAACAATGCTGGCCTGGCCATCCTTCCCCTGGATGCCGAGCGCCTGCGCCTGTTCTATGCAACCGCTGAGTATTTCCGCGTCGCCGAGCGCGACGGCAACCTGGCCGGTTTTTTGATCGGCTTCGGCAGCGACAGCCAGCACGACAGCAGCAATTTCGCCTGGTTCAAGCAGCAGCTGAACACCCCCTTCTTCTATATCGACCGCATCGTGGTCGCCAGCCGCCGCCGCGGCGGTGGCGTCGGCCGTGCGTTCTACGCCGATGCGCAGAGCTTTGCCGAACTGCGCTACCCGCAGATGACCTGCGAAGTGTTCCTGGACCACGGCGCCGATGCCGCCCTGCTCTTCCACGGCAGCTTCGGCTTCCGCGAGCTGGGCCAGAACACCATGCCGCAGGTGGACGTGCGGGCCAGCATGCTGGCCAAGGAACTGTGCAGCTTCCCGTGGGTGAACGAAACCTATGGCGGCAAGCTGCCCGATGTGGCGTGGGCACGCGACCGGCAGTTGCCGGCGCAGGCACAGCGGCCGACGGGGACCTGAGCGTGGCGGTGAATTTCGATTACGAACAGGCCGGTGAACTGAAGATCGGCCAGGTGGGCATCGCCAACCTGCGCATCCGCACCCTCGATGTTGAACGCCTCGTGCAGGAAATGCAGGAGCGGGTGAGTCGCGCGCCGAAGCTGTTCGGCCGGGCGGCGGTGATCCTGGACTTCGGCGGCCTCAGCCAGGTGCCCGACGTGGCGACGGCACAGGCGCTGGTGGATGGCCTGCGCGGTGCCGGCGTACTGCCGGTGGCACTGGCCTATGGCACCAGCGCGGTCGACCTGCTCTCGCAGCAGCTCGGCCTGCCACTGCTGGCCAAGTTCCGTGCCCAGTACGAGCGCGCCGAAGCAGAGTCTGCCCCGCCGCCGGCACCCGCACCGGAACCGCGGCGTGCCGCGCGGGCCGAAGCGAAGGCCGCACCGGCAGCGGCTCCGGCCACGCCGATGGGCAAGGCGGCCGATGCCGCCGCGCCACAGCCGGGGCGCATGCAGCTGGGCAACGTGCGCTCGGGCCAGCAGCTGTATGCGGAAAACTGCGACCTGACCGTGATGGCCACCGTCGGCGCCGGCGCCGAGGTCATCGCCGATGGCAGCATCCATATCTACGGAACCCTGCGCGGCCGTGCGCTGGCAGGGGCCCAGGGCAACACCGCGGCACGCATTTTCTGCCGTGATTTCCATGCGGAACTGGTCGCCATTGCAGGCCATTACAAGGTGCTGGACGATGTCCCGGAAACCCTGCGCGGCAAGGCCGTGCAGGTGTGGCTGGAACAGGACCAGATCAAGATCGCTGCGCTGGACTGACGCAGCACCTCAAACAGAATCATCAGGAGAAGTCCTTTGGCTGAAATCATCGTAGTCACCTCCGGCAAAGGCGGCGTCGGCAAGACCACTTCCAGCGCCAGCCTTGCGTGCGGCCTGGCAAAGCGTGGCAAGAAGGTGGCGGTGATCGACTTCGACGTCGGCCTGCGCAACCTCGACCTGATCATGGGCTGCGAACGCCGCGTGGTGTACGACTTCGTGAATGTCGTGCACGGCGAAGCCACCCTCAAGCAGGCCCTGATCAAGGACAAGCGCTTCGACAACCTGTTCGTGCTGGCTGCCTCGCAGACCCGCGACAAGGATGCGCTGACCCAGGAAGGCGTGGGCAAGGTCCTGAAGGACCTGGCCGCCGACGGCTTCGAGTACATCATCTGCGACTCCCCGGCAGGCATCGAGAAAGGCGCCTTCCTGGCGATGTACTTCGCCGACCGCGCAGTGGTGGTGGTGAACCCGGAAGTGTCTTCGGTACGCGACTCGGACCGCATCATCGGCCTGCTCGATTCGAAGACCCACAAGGCCGAATCCGGCCAGGACGTGCCGGCCTTCCTGCTGCTGACCCGCTACACCCCGGTGCGCGTGGAAAGCGGCGAGATGCTCAGCATCACCGACGTCGAGGAGGTCCTCGGCCTGAAGGCGATCGGCGTGATCCCCGAATCGGGTGACGTCCTCAATGCCTCCAACAAGGGCGAACCGGTCATCCTGGATGGCGAATCCGCTGCCGGCCAGGCCTATGACGACGCCGTCGCACGCATCCTCGGCGAAGAACGCCCGATGCGCTTCACCAACGTCGAGAAGAAGGGCTTCTTCAGCAAGCTGTTCGGAGGGTAAGCATGGGCCTGTTTGATTTCCTCAAAGCGAAGAAGACCACCGCCGAAACCGCCAAGAACCGCCTGCAGATCATCATCGCGCAGGAGCGCAGCCACCGTGGCGGTCCCGACTACCTGCCGCTGCTGCAGCGCGAGCTGCTGGAAGTGATCAAGAAGTACGTCAACATCGACGTCGATGCAGTGAAGGTGGATCTGGTCAAGGATGGCCAGCACGACGTGCTGGACATTTCCGTGGCGCTGCCTGAAGGCCCGGACAAACCCTGACCCCCTGCCCCGCCCGTGCCTGCATGGGCGGGGCTGCCTGACCCGCATGACTGATACCACGCCCGAACCGAACGTTACCCGCGTCGGCGACATCGCCTTCGCCGATGCCCAGCGCCTGCTCGCTGCACATGAGCTGCGGCTGCACCACGTTGCGGCCGGCGAACCGATCCCGGGCAGTTACTGGGGCGAGCCCGAGGCCGGCATCATCGCCAGCGACGTGTACGTGCGCGATGACACGCCGGTGCACTCGATGCTGCACGAGGCCTGCCACCTGATCGTGCTGCCGCCGGAGCGGCGCGCGCAGGTGCATACCGACGCCACCGATTCGGTACCCGAAGAAGACGCCACCTGCTACCTGCAGATTGTGCTGGCCGGGCACCTGCCCGGCGTCGGCAGCGAACGGCTGATGGCCGACATGGATGCCTGGGGCTACACGTATCGCTTGGGGTCGACGAAGGCGTGGTTCGAGCAGGATGCGGAAGACGCGAAAGCGTGGCTGATTGAACGCGGTTTGCCGGTGGCGTGATCCCCCGTGAACCGGGGTCAGATCCCTTTTGCACAGCAAAAGGGATCTGACCCCATTGCCCCGCCGGGCATGGCCCGGCGCTACCGTTGAATGATCAACCCTGCCCTGCCAGCGCGCGCAGGGTGATGCCGACCACATACGCCAGATAGGTGCCGGTGGCATACCCCATCGTGCCCAGCAGCACGCCCACCGGCGCCAGCGCCGGATGGAACGCAGCGGCCACCACCGGCGCCGAGGCCGGGCCGCCGATGTTCGACTGCGAGCCGATGGCGAAGTAGAAGAACGGCACCTTCAGCAGCTTGCCCAGGCACCACAGCAGCGTGATGTGCACGCTGATCCAGATGATGCCGAGCAGGAACAGCCACGGGCGATCCAGCAGCGCCAGCAGATCCATCTGCATGCCGATGCAGGCAATCAGGAAGTACAGCAGCAGCGAGCCCAGTCGAGAGGCGCCCGCACCTTCCAGGTTGCGAGCCCGGGTAAAGCTCAGGCCCAGGCCGAGCGTGGTCGACAGCACCACTACCCACACGAACGGCGCATCCAGGCTGAACTGCGATGCCCAGCTGACATTGACCTTGAACCATGCCGCCAGCGGCGCGCCGATGGCGTGGGCCAGGCCGACGCCACCGAAGGCCACGGCCACGATCAGCATCAGGTCGGTCAGGCTGGGGATGCGCTCGTGTTCGGCCTGGAAGCGGGTGATGCGCTCTTTCAGCTCATCAATTGCCGACGTGTCGGCTCCACTGCGTGCATCGATCTTCGCCGCGCGCCCGGCGAGGAAGATCAGCGCCGCCATCCACACGTAGCCAACCCCCACATCGACCACCGCGAACTGGCCGAAGGTGGTCGCGTTGACGTCGAACACTTCGCGCATGGCCAGCATGTTGGCACCACCGCCGATCCAGCTGCCGGCCAGTGCGGCCATGCCGGCCCAGGTATCGCCGGCGACGGTATCGGGATGGATCGCACGCATCACCAGGAACGCCACCACCGCACCCAGCATGATGCTGGCCGAGGCACCCAGGTACATCAGCACCAGTTTCGGCCCCAGCCGCAGGATGCCCTTGATGTCCACCGCCAGGGTCAACAGGATCAGCGCCGCCGGCAGCAGGATGTCACGCGCGACCGGGTTGTACAGTTTGGTGTTCTGCCCGTCGATCAGGCCGAACGTGTTGTAGATGCCCGGCAGCAGGTAACACAGCAGCAGCGCCGGCACGAAGGTATAGAAGCGCTTCCACAGGCCCTGCTCGCGCGAAGCGGTCCAGAACACGGCGCCAAGGGTGGCGGCGATCAAACCGAAGACGACGATGTCGTTCTGGATCAGGGCAGTCGAAGGCATGCAGGCGCTCTTGTAGAGCCGAGCCGTGCTCGGCTGCTGTTGGCGGAAGCTCAGGGAGGTGTGCCGACCAACGGTCGGCACCCACCGGTGAAGCAGATGGCGAAACAAAAGCGCCGCCCCGAAGGGCGGCACCGGTATCGCTTATTCGCCGATGTGCTGCTTCAGCCAGGCGTTGACGGTGTCATGCCACAGGATGCTGTTGTTCGGCTTCAGCACCCAGTGGTTCTCATCCGGGAAGTACAGGAACTTCGATTCGATGCCCTGGCGCTGGGCAGCGGTGAACGCGGCCAGGCCCTGCTCGACCGGAATGCGGAAGTCCTGCTGGCCGTGGATCACCAGGATCGGCTTCTTCCAGTCAGCCACGTGGTTGACCGGATTGAACTTCTCATAGTTCGCCGCCTTCTGGTACGGGGTACCGCCCTGCTCCCACTCGGTGAACCACAGTTCTTCGGTGGCGTAACCCATCATGCGCTGGTCGAACACGCCGTCATGGTTGACCAGGCACTTGAACGGGCTGTTCCAGTTGCCGGCGATCCAATTGACCATGAAGCCGCCGTAGCTGGCGCCCAGCGCGCAGGCCTTGTCACCGTTGAGGAAGTCGTACTTCTTCAGCGCCGCGCTCCAGCCCTTCTGCAGGTCTTCCAGCGGACGGTCGCCCCAGTGCTGGCTGATCGCATCGGTGAAGGCCTGGCCGTAACCGGTGGAGCCATGGAAGTCGATCATCACCACCGCGTAGCCCTGGCCTGCGTAGGTCTGCGGGTTCCAGCGGTAGCTCCAGCCGTTGCCGAAGCTGCCCTGCGGGCCGCCATGGATCAGGAACGCGACCGGGTAGGACTTGCCTTCCTGGTAGTTGTGCGGCTTGACCACATAGCCATGGACGGTGTCGTTGTTCCAGCCCTTGAACTCGAACTGCTCGTAGTCGCCGAACGACACGTCCTTCAGCACCTCGCCAGCGGCGGGGGTCAGCGCACGCAGCGCACCGATCGGCTCGCCAGCGGCCGGCAGCAGGCCGACCAGCAGCTGGTCGTTGCTCTTCAGGCTGTTGCGGGTGATCGCCACGCTGTTGCCGGCCACGTCGACAGCGGTAACGCTGCCGTCGCCGATCAGCTTGGTGGCCTTGCCGCTGGCCACATCGATCTGGAACAGCGGGTGTTCGCCGAGGTCATCGGCAGTGGTGTAGATGCTGGTGCCGTCGGCGGACAGGGCGATGCCACCAGCCGAACGGTCCCACTGCGGAGCGATCTCGCGGGTCTTGCCGCTGGCCAGGTCCATCGCCATCAGGCCGAAGCGATCGGCCTCGAAGCCCGGGCGCTTCATCGCGCGGTAGAACAGGGTCTTGCCGTCGGCGCTGAACACCGGGCCGGCATCCCAGGCCGGGTTGGAGGCGGTCAGGTTGACCGGCGCCTGCTTGCCGGCGGCATCGAAGCGGTACAGGTCGAAGTTGGTCGACCACGACTCCTGCTTGCCGGCCACGCGGATGCTGGCGACCACGCTGCTGCCATCCGGCGACCACGCGAAATCATCATTGCCACCGAACGGCTTGGACGGAGCGTCACCATCGATGGTCGCGCTCAGCGCCGAAGCGCCCTTGACCGCACCGGCCTTGGCCGCCGGCAGCGGGGCGACGAACAAGGTGTTGCGACGGCCGTCGTTCCAGGTATCCCAGTGGCGCACGAACAGCGAATCGAAGACCTTGCCGCTGGCCTTGGCGCCGGCCACGTCCTTCAGCTTCTTTTCGGTGCAGGCCAGGTCCGAGGCACAGGCCTGGAACACGCCGGCGCTGAACAGCACGCGGTCGTCCTGCGGCGACACGTGGTAGCTGTCCACGTCCACCGGGAAATCGGTCAGCTGGTGCGGAGCACCGCCAGTGATCGGCAGCGAGTACAGCTGCTGGCTGCCGTTCTTGGCGCTCAGGAAGTACACGGTCTGGCCATTGGCCGACAACGAGGCCGAGTTGACGTTCCAGCCGGCCGGGGTGATCTGCTTCGGCGGTGCCGCATCGCGGGTGCGCAGGTTACGCGCGAACAGGGCGGTGCTGGCCTTGAGGTTGGCATCGGTGCTGCGCTTGGCGAACACCACGGTGCCGCCGTCAGCGGTCAGTACCGGCGCGGAGACGCGGTCCATGGCCACCATGTCGCGGATTTCCAGGCCACGGGCAGCGGCGACGCTGGGCAGGGCAGCCAGCAGGCTCAGTGGCAGCAGGGCATGACGCAGTTTCATCGGGGTCTCCGCAGGACGGCAAAAAACCGATGGTAGGCCTGCGCGGCCGGGCCTGCCAAGGCCATCGGTCATGGCCCGGGCTGAGCTGCCGCCAGAAAAAGCAAACCGCGCCGAAGCGCGGTTTGTCGGAGGTCGGGGTCGGATCCGATTCCGCAGGAATCGGCTCTGACCCCAAACGCTGCCAGCATGGGGTCAGAGCCCTTCCCTGCGGGAAGGGATCCGACCCCGTGGGCGTCATGCCACGGCGCGCTTGCCGGTGCGGTAGATCAGCCAGCCGACCAGGAACAGCACGGCAAGGCCGATCCACTGCGCGGCCGGCAGGTGGAACGGCACGGCGAGCACGTCGGCGCGGCTGCTGACCACGATCGGCACGGCGATGGCGATACCCATCAGCGCCTCACCGGTGATCAGGCCGGCAGCGAACAGCACGCCCGGCTTGTGCACGCGGTCGCGGCCCTCTTCGTCATCGGCGCGCACCTTGTGGAAGCGCTCGACCAGGTAGGAGATCAGGCCACCGAGGAAGATCGGCACCATCAGTTCCAGCGGCAGGTAGATGCCGATCGCCGCGGCCAGCACCGGCACGCGGAAACGCGAGTTGCGCGACTTCAGCCAGCTGTCGAACGCGATGATGGCGGCACCGACCACGGCACCGATGCCGATGAAGGTCCACGGCAGCTCGCCGCCGAACAGGCCCTTGGCCACCGACGCCATCAGGTTCGCCTGCGGTGCGGCCAGCGCATTCGGATGCAGCTCCGACTTGACGCCGATGCCGTAGGCGGTGGCCAGCAGGTTCAGCACCGGGGCCATGATCAGCGCGCACGAGAACGCGCCGATGCCCAGCATCAGCTGCTGCTTCCACGGGGTGGCACCGACGATGTAGCCGGCCTTGAGGTCCTGCAGGTTGTCGCCACCCACGGCGGCGGCACAGCACACCACCGCGCCGATCATGATCGCGGCCACCGCGCCCAGCGGCGCACCGAAGGCACCGACCGGCTGCAGGCCATCCTTGCCCAGCAGCAGCACCAGCACCGCCGAAGCGAACAGGATGGTGGAGATGGTGATGCCCGAGACCGGATTGTTGGACGAGCCGATCAGACCGGCCAGGTAGGCCGATACCGAAACGAACAGGAAGCCGGCGACGATCATGATGAGGGTCATCGGGATCGATACGTGCCACTGGCCGACGATGGCCTGGTACAGCGCCAGCAGCGGCAGGGTGAACACCACCAGGGCCACCAGCATCCACTTCATCGGCAGGTCGCGCTCGGTGTGCGCCAGTACCGGGCCACCGCTCTTGCGCGCGGCCGCAAAGCCGCTCTTGACGCCGTTGAGCAGCGACTTGCGCAGCGAGATCAGGGTCCAGATGCCACCGATCAGCATCGCGCCGACGCCCAGGTAACGCATCTTCGCGCCCCAGATGGCGAACGCCGCTTCGGTGGACGAGGCGGTGGCGATCGAGGCGGCCAGCGCCGGATCGGTGTTCATGAAGAACGCCTGGTAGATCGGAATGGCGATGTGCCAGGTCAGGATCGAGCCGGACACCACCACGATGCCGACGTTGAGGCCGACGATGTAGCCCACGCCCAGCAGCGCCGGCGACAGGTTGGTACCGATGAACGCGGTGATCTTGGAACTGCCGACATAGGCCGAGGTGGCCCAGGCATCGGGGATCAGGCGCATGCCGCTTTCCGCGGCCAGCTTCACGAAGGCACCGATCACTGCCGACAGGCCGAGGATCTTCAGGCCCGGGCCGGGGTTTTCACCGGCCTTGAGCACTTCGGCCGCCGCCTTGCCTTCCGGGAACGGAAGCGGGTCTTCGACGATCATCGAACGCCGCAGCGGCACCGAGAACAGCACGCCCAGCAGGCCACCGAGACCGGCGATGCCCAGCACCCACCAGTACTTGAAGTCCGGCCAGTAGCCCATGATCACCAGCGCGGGGATGGTGAAGATCACACCGGCGGCGATCGACGAACCGGCCGAAGCGCCGGTCTGCACGATGTTGTTCTCAAGGATGGAACCGCCACCCAGCAGGCGCAGCACGCCCATGGAAATGACCGCGGCGGGAATCGCGGTGGCGATGGTCAGGCCTGCGAACAGACCGAGATAGGCGTTTGCGGCCGACAGCACCACCGCCAGCACGATGGCAAGGACCACCGCGCGGAAAGTGAGCTGCTTGGGCGCAGCGTCATGGTTCATGAAAGCCCCTGCTGGCAAAAAATCCCTTGCACGCTAGCGTTCAGGGGCCAGCAAGTCCAGCGTGCCAAAGGATGGGGGCCGAGCACGGAACAGACACAGACCCGCAGCGGCACGGCCAGCGAACCGATGCGGCAAAGCCCGAGTGGGCATGCCGCAAACGCTATGTTATAACTTTCCGCCGCCCCATACGCCCCCACCGCATGCCCTCCTCTGCCTCCCCCCGGCTGGCCTCCATCGACCAGCTGCGCGGCACCGTGATGCTGCTGATGCTGCTCGACCACGTCCGCGAGACGTTCTTCCTGCAGTACCAGGTGAGCGACCCGATGGACGCGGCGACCGTGTCCCCTGCCCTGTTCGCCTGCCGCCTGCTGGCGCACCTGTGCGCACCGGTGTTCGTGCTGCTGACCGGCCTGTCGGCGTGGCTGTATGGTCAACGCCAGGCCGACCCGCGCCGCGCCATCGCCGCCTTCCTGCTCAAGCGCGGCCTGTTCCTCGTGGTGCTGGAACTGACCCTGGTCAACTTCGCCTGGACCTTCCAGTTCCCGCCGGACACGGTGTACCTGCAGGTGATCTGGGCGATCGGCCTGAGCATGATCGCGCTGGCTGGCCTGCTGTGGCTGCCGCGGCCGGTGCTGGCGATGCTGGCGGTGGCGCTGGTGGTTGGCCACAACCTGCTGGATGGCGTACGCGTGCAGGGCGACGGCGCCCTGGCGGTGCTGTGGAAGGTGCTGCACCAGCGTGACTGGATCGAGGCGGGGCCGTTGAGCCTGCGTACCTCCTACCCGGTGCTGCCGTGGATCGGGGTGATCGCGCTGGGCTACCTGATGGCGCCGTGGTTCGCTGCCAGCAGCGACCCGGAACAGCGCCGACAGCGATTGCTGTGGGCCGGGCTGGGCGCGCTGGCCGCCTTCGCCCTGCTGCGCTTCGCCAACGACTATGGCGACGCGCCCTGGCAGTACCAGCAGACCACGCTGCGCACGTGGATGAGCGTGTTCAACATCACCAAGTACCCGCCCTCGCTGCAGTTCCTGCTGCTGACCCTTGGCGCGGGCCTGCTGCTGTTGCGGCTGTATGAGTGGCCGCCGCTGGCGCGTGCGCTGCGGCCGCTGGCCGATATCGGTGCAGCGCCGATGTTCTTCTACCTGCTGCACCTGTACGTGCTGAAGCTGCTGTACCTGGCCGCGCTGAAGGCCTGGGGCCCGACCCACGGTTGCCTGTATGCACTGGACTCGGTGGCCGGCCTGCTGCTGGTGGCCTGCGCGCTGGCGGTGGTGCTGTATCCACCAACGCGGGCGTTCGCGCGGTTCAAGGCACGGCGACGCGACCTGGCCTGGTTGCGGTATCTGTAGGCCATGTACCGGGGCGGCCATCCACGCATGGCGTGGATCTACTGAAAGCGGGCGCGGGCCTATAATTCCGCGATGAATTCCACTGCTATCGCTTCCGACGACTTCCTGGGTCATCCCAAGGGCGTCTACGTCTGCTTCTTCACCGAAATGTGGGAGCGCTTCTCCTTCTACGGCATGAAGGCGCTGCTGCTGCTGTACCTCACCAAATACCACCTGTTCGGCGACAAGGCCGGGCTGGACCTGCTCGGTGCCTATGGCGGCCTGGTGTACTGCATCCCGGTGTTCGGCGGCATGCTGGCCGACCGCTGGCTGGGCATGCGCCGGGCGGTGCTGTTCGGCGGCATCCTGCTGGTGCTGGGTCATCTGGGCATGGCCTTCGAAGGCCACGCGGCGTACCGGGTCAATGGTGAAGTGGTGCGCGACACCTCGGCGCTGGCAGTGACCTACCTGTCGCTGGCATTGATCATCATGGGCGTCGGCTTCCTCAAGCCGAACATCTCCACCATTGTCGGCAAGCTCTATCCGCAGGACGATCCGCGCCGCGATTCGGGCTTCTCGCTGTTCTATGCCGGCATCAACCTGGGCGCCCTGTTCTCCTCACTGGTGTGCGGTTTCCTCGGCGAGGTCTACGGCTGGAAGTACGGCTTCGGTGCGGCCGGCATCGGCATGATTGCCGGCCTGGCGATGTTCCTGTGGGGCCAGAAATACCTGCAGGGCCACGCCGAACCGCCGCAGCCGGCCACGTTGAAGCAGAAGGTGCTGGGCCTGCCGCGCGAATGGCTGATCTACCTGTGCGCGGTGATCGGCGTGCTGCCGGTGGCTTGGCTGATGTGGGCAGCCGGCAACGGTGCCTTCGCGCTTGGCGGTGAAATCAGCCTGGCGCTGATGCTGATGCTGGTGGTGCTCGGCGGCGTGCTGGTCTGGTTCGCCTGGTTCACCGGCACGAAGTGCACACCGGTGCAGCGCCAGCAGATGATCGCGCTGATGGTGCTGATCTTCATGGCACTGGTGTTCTTCACGATGTACGAGCAGTCGTACGGCTCGTGGGTGACCTTTACTGATCGCCTGTTGACCAAGGACATCGTGCCGGCACTGGTGATCCGCGAAGGCTCGCCGCTGCCGTGGTCGATCGTGTCGCTACTGCTGGCACCGCTGGGCTTCGTGGTCAGCGCGCGCTTGTCCGAACGCCGTCCTGGTTCGGCCGCGCCGCGTACGTTCTTCATCGGCATCGTTGCGCTGATGCTGGTGCTGCTGGTGCGTGACTGCCTGGTGATTCCGCAGACCGCCGGTTCGCTGACCTATCTGGGCGGCCTGTTCCTGGTGTTGCTGGCGCCAGCCTTCGCTGCGCTGTGGACGTGGATGGACCGCCGCGGCTGGGAACCGGGCAAGCCGGTGAAATCAGCCTGGGGCCTGGTGATCGGCGCGCTGTCGTTCGTGCCGCTGGCACTGGCCGCGCAGCACGTCGGTGCCACCGGCGAGATGGCCAGCGTGTGGTGGCTGGTACTGGCCTACTTCCTGCTGGCCAGCGGCGAGATGTGCCTGTCGCCGGTGGGCCTGTCGGCGGTGACCCAGCTGGCGGTACCGCGGGTGATGAGCCTGATGATGGGCACCTGGTTCCTGGCGACAGCCTTCTCGGAAACGCTGGCCGCGCTGTTCGGCAAGCTGGCGGCGATCGACGTGCTCGAAGGCGAGACGCTGGACATGGCCGCGGCCGCCGGTGCCTATGCGCACCTGTTCTGGCTGCTGATGTGGATCGGCCTGGGCTGCGCGTTGCTGGCCTTCATCGCTGCGCCGCTGTTGAAGCGGATGATGCACGGGGTGAAGTAACCCCCATTGGCGAGTGGCTGCGGCGGCAACCATGGCGGTTGCCGCCGCATCTGTTTCAGGGTGCCTTGGCTTTGCTCGGAGCCGTCGCGGCTGCTGCCGTACCACCGCCCAGGCTGCGCGACAGGAAGGCAAGCAATCGGGTGTAGTAGTCGCGCCGGTTGGCCGGACTGTAGAAACCGTGTCCCTCGGCCTTGTAGTACAGCGCTTCCACCGGCGTGCCGGCCTGCTTCAGCGCCGCCTCCATGCGTTGGGTATGCACCACCGGTGCGCGTTGATCTTCCCTTCCTGCCGCCAGCAGCACCGGCACGCGGATCTGTGCGGCGAGGTTGACCGGTGATTGCTCCACCAGCTCCTTCGGGCGGCCGACCCATTCGCGCAGGTAGGTCAATCCGGATGCATCATCCTGGATGTCACCGCGGGCGTACATCAACGGCAGGTCATAGACACCGACATAGCCGGCAGCGCAGCGATACAGGCCGGGCTCGCGCACCGGCCCCATCATCGCCGCATAGGCGCCATAGCTGCCGCCGTAGATGCAGATGCGCGCCGGATCGGCCGTGCCCTGCGCGATCGCCCAGCGCGTGGCATCAGTGACATCGTCCTGCATCGCCCGTCCCCACTGCAGCTTCGCGGCCTGGGCGTGCGCACGCCCATAGTTGGCCGAACCACGGTAGTTGACCTGGAGCACGGCATAGCCGGCAGCAGCCAGCATCTGCGCATCCACATCGTACGTTCCGTCGTCGAAGATCCCGATCGGCCCACCATGTGGCATCACCACCATGGGCAGGCCGGTGGCCGGCTGGCCTGCCGGCAGGGTGAGGAAGCCATGCAGCGCCAACCCGTCACGCGCCTTCAGGCTGACCGGTTGGACGACGGCGCTCTGCGCCGGATCGATCCAGTCACTGCGGCTGATGAGGTGGCGCGCCTTCTTGTCGATGGTGTCGTACAGATAGAAGTCGCCCGGGTTGCGCGCGGAGTGCGATTCCACCAGCACCGTGCGGCCATCGCGGGTACTGGAGGTGATGTACACGGGGCCGCCCAGCCCTGCCTCGAGACTGCGGTACAGGCGCGCTTCGGCCGAGGCTTCGTCGAAGAAGCGCGTCCGTGGCACGTCGCCAAGGAACTCGGCTCCCACCGGCACGCGGGTTCCCGGCCGGAAGATGATCCGATGCGGATCGACCACCTCATCGCGCAGTACCACCCGACGCTCGTTGCTCTGCGGGTCCCAACTGACGATTGCATCGGGTCCCTCGGCCTGCTCGGTCTGCAGATAGGCCAGGCGGCCATCAGCAGAGAAGCCGATAGCCGCCTCGATGCGTCGGCTGAGCGCCTCATCGTTCAGCAGCACCCACTCGCTGCTGGCACCTGCGCGGTAATAGAGCTTCTTGTTCGTCTCGTCGGTGCCGGAACCGTAGGCAAAGCGCACCTCACCCTGGGCATCGGTAGTGAATTCCGCCTGTGCGATCGGCGCCCGCGCCACGGCATTGCGGCGACCGGTGTTCACGTCCATCCGCTCCAACTGGGTGAAGGCGTTGGCCGTGAACGGTGTTACCGCAACCAGTACGTTGCGGTCGTCATCCTTCAATTCGTCGGTAAGGAACGCGGCCACCATGCCGGCCGGCTTGACCTTGATGTTGGTGCCCAGGCCGGTTTCAGCCGTGCGGTAGCCGACCAGCAGTTCACCGCCCTTGCCATCGGCGTTGATACCGAACAGTTCGCCGGTGAGCAAGGGGCGATCAAGCACGCCGAACTTCTGCGCCATGCCCACCAGCAGACGGTCATTGCTGACCCAATCAAAGGTGTGGGCATGGTTGTTGCGAGGCGGCCGGAAGGTGCCGACCATCTTCATGTCGGCGATCCTGTAGATCGCCAGCGCAGTGCCCGCCTCGATCGGGACCGCGGCAGCCACGTACTCGCCCCCGGGCGAAATCCTGATGTCGGTAAACGCTTCCTGGCGCAGATAGCGGTCCAGATCGACCACGCCGGCCCCCGCCGTCGCCCCTCCCACGACCGTGCACAGCAGCACGGCAAGTACAGTCCTGCGCATCCTTCCCCCTTGGAGACGGCCCCCTTGTCCGCAGGCCGATTCTAGGCAACCCGTCGACGCATCCGCCAGTGAGCACAAAAAAAACGACGGCACCGTTGCCGGTGCCGTCGTTACCACTACCTTTACCTTGGAGAGAGAGTCAGGACGTGGGTTCGGGGGGCGTGCGCCGGGTCAATGGACCCCGCGCACCGCCAGAGTGAGGGCCAGGATGCTGAGGATCACCGCGATGGTGCCGTCCAGCACGCGCCAGGTGCTGGGCTTGGTGAACAGCGGCGCCAGCAGGCGCGCGCCCAGGCCCTGCGCGGTCAACCACAGGCAGCTGGCGGTGACCACACCGGCCGCGAAGGCCATGCGTGCATTGCCGAAGTTCTCGGCGATCGAGCCGATCACCATCATGTCCAGCCAGAAGTGCGGGTTGATCAACGAGAAGCCGACCGCCGCCATCAGCACCGCACGGCGGCTGCCGTCATCGCTGTCGGCTTCGCCCATGCCGCCGCCGCCGGCGATCGCACGGCGTGCCGACTTCATCGCATACCAGGCCAGGAAGGCCACGCCGGTCCAGAGGACGGCGGTGGTCAGCCACGGCAGCGCCGTGGTGAGCGTGCGCAGACCGGCCACGCTGGCGAAGATGAAGATCGCATCGATGGCCGCACAGGTGGCCACCACCGGCACGATGTGCTTGCGCAGGATGCCCTGACGCAGGATGAAGGCGCTCTGGGCGCCGACCACGGCAAACAGGCCGATGCCGGTAGCCGCACCACTGAACCAGGCACCAAGGCCGGTGCTGGCGGAGATGACCGAGAACATGGGATTCACTACCTTGTCTTGCTTGGGGGAGCGGTGCCTCGCGAAGGCGGACAGCACCGGAACGGGCGCCATTGTCGCGCCGCAACATAGAAAAGACGAGCTAAACTTACTAAACCAACATTAGCGGAGCTTAATCGCCATGCGCATCGACCATGCCCAGCTGCGGGCCCTGGCTGCGGTGATCCGCGAAGGCAGCTTCGACCGTGCCGCGCAGTCGCTCAACGTCACCCCCTCGGCCATCTCGCAGCGGGTCAAGGCACTGGAGGACCGCATCGGCCGGCTGCTGGTCAAACGTGGCACGCCTGCAACCGCCACCGCCGAAGGCCAGCTGCTGGTGCAGCTGGCCGAGCAGACCGCCCTGCTGGAGCACGACGCCCTGCACCGCATGGGCCTGGCCGACGAGGACCTGCCGCAGGCCAGCATTCCCGTTGCGGTGAACCACGACAGCCTGGAGACCTGGTTCCCGCAGGCGGCGCAGCAGTTCGCGCAGGGCACCGGCACCACACTGGACCTGCGGGTGGAAGATCAGGACCACACGGTCGAGCTGCTGCGCCAGGGCACCGTGCTGGGTGCGGTGACCACCCTGGACGAGCCGGTGCAGGGCTGCCAGATCCACGCGCTGGGCAGCATCCGCTACGCCGCGACCTGTACGCCGGAATTCCGCGAGCGCCATTTCGCCAAGGGCGTGACCGCGCAGGCACTGGCGCAGGCACCAGTGCTGGTGTTCAACCGCAAGGACGACATGCAGTCGCGCTTTGCCCGGCGCATGGCCGGCGCCGACCTGCCCAGCACCGCGCCGACCTGGTGGATTCCTTCGACCCGCGCCTTCGTGCAGGCCAATCTCGGCGGGCTCGGCTGGACGATGAACCCGTTGCCGCTGGTGAAGCGCCATCTGGATGCAGGACGGCTGGTCTACGTGCGGCAGCGCGCGTGGGAAGACGTGCCGCTGTACTGGCAGCACTGGAAGGGCGACGTGCAGACCATGGCCCTGCTGACCCGGGCGGTGCTGGACGCCGCCTCGGCGCTGGTGCAGCGCAGGCGCTGAGCGCCGCATGCATTCCATCCGCGCCATCCACGCATGGCGTGGATCTACCCTCCACCGTCCAGGCAACGCCGTTCGCCGTCTCCATCCAATCTCCATGCGGGTCGACCACAATCACGCGGTTCCGTTCGACCACAGGTTTCCCAGATGACGATCCACTACCGCGATGCCCTCCCCGATGATGCCGCTGCCTGCATCGACCTTCGTGGGCGCACCCGCGAAAACGCCTTCAGCGCCGCGCAGCTGGCCGAACTGGGCATCACCGAAGAGAGCTGGGCCGCAGGCATCGCCGATGGCGATTCCATCGGCCGCGTCGCCTGGGAGGGCGAGCGGATGGCCGGCTACTGCTTTGCTGACCGCGAAAGCGGCGAGGTGCTGGTGCTGGCCCTGTTGCCGGACTACGAAGGCCGTGGCATCGGCCGGCAGCTGCTGCAGGAGGTGGTCAGCCTGACCCGCGATGCCGGACACACCCGCCTGTTCCTGGCCTGCTCGGCAGACCCGCGTTCGCGCTCGTATGGCTTCTATCGGCATCTGGGCTGGAAGGCGACCGGCGAGATCGACGAGGCCGGTGACGAGATTCTTGAACTGTCTTGACGCGCGTCGCCGGGAACAGCCGCCGGGCATGGCCCGGCGCTACCGCGGATGGGGTCGAACGCGCGCGCCGGATGCTGCGTTGCATCAAAATCGGACCAGAAGCGGTTAAAATTGCCACTGGAATGCTGCAAGGCGTTGTTTCTTCACGCTCTTTCCCTGCTTCTTGCGCATCCTGACCCCTTCCCCCCGCCAACGATTCCGCCCCCATGAAGAAATTTGGCAAGGCCCTGCTCGCCCTGCTCGTGCTGCTGTTGCTGGTCGCCGCACTGTTCCTGTACTGGCCGCTGACCCAGCGCTCGGTGCCCGCCGCGAGCAACGACAAGCCCGTCGATGTCGTGCTGGTCGGCGCCGGCATCATGAGCATCACTCTGGCCACCTACCTGCAGGAACTGCAGCCGGACTGGAACATCCAGGTCTACGAGCGCCTCGACAGCGTCGCCGGTGAAAGCTCGGACGGCTGGAACAATGCCGGCACCGGCCACTCGGCATTCGCCGAACTGAACTACACCCCGGAACTGCCCGATGGCAGCATCGAGACCAAGCGTGCGGTCGGCATCGCCGAATCGTTCGAGGTCTCGCGCCAGTTCTGGTCGCACCAGGTGAAGGAAGGCCGGCTGAGCCAGCCCAGCGACTTCATCAACCCCACCCCGCACATGAGCTTCGTCTGGGGTGATGACAACATCGCCTACCTGCACAAGCGCCAGCAGGCGCTGGTGAAGAACCCGCTGTTCTACGGCATGCAGTACTCCGAAGACCCGGCGCAGATCAAGCAGTGGGCACCGCTGCTGATGGAAGGCCGCGACCCGAAGCAGAAGGTCGCCGCGACCTGGATGCCGCTGGGCACCGACGTCAACTTCGGCGTCATCACCCGCCAGCTGACCGCCGGCCTGCAGCACAGCCCCAACTTCGGCCTGCACCTCAACCACGAGGTCAGCGCCCTGCGGCAGAACGCGGACAAGAGCTGGAACGTGACGGTGAAGGATCTCAAGGCCGGCACCGAGTCCACCACCCACGCCCGCTTCGTGTTCATCGGAGCCGGTGGCGCCGCGCTGAAGCTGCTGCAGATGTCGGGCATCCCGGAATCGAAGGACTACGCCGGCTTCCCGGTGGGCGGCCAGTTCCTCGCCTTCCAGGGCCAGGACGTAACGTCGCGCCATGGGGTGAAAGCCTACGGCATGGCTGAAACCGGTTCGCCGCCGATGTCGGTGCCGCACCTGGATGCGCGCAAGCTGGATGGCAAGCCGGTGGTCCTGTTCGGGCCGTTCGCGCTGTACAGCACCAAGTTCCTCAAGCACGGCTCGTGGTGGGACCTGTATTCGTCGGTCAACCACAACAACGTCGGCCCGATGCTGGAAGTGGGCAAGGACAACCTGGACCTGGTGCAGTACCTGATGGGCCAGGCGCGCCTCAACGACGCCGATCGCCAGGCCGAACTGGTCAAGTACTTCCCCAACGCCAAGCCGGGCGACTGGAAGCTGGTCACGGCTGGCCAGCGCGTGCAGATCATCAAGCGTGATCCGCTGAAGGGCGCGGTGCTGCAGTTCGGTACCGAGATCGTGACCGACAAGGACCACACCCTCGCTGCGCTGCTGGGTGCCTCACCGGGCGCCTCGACCTCGCCGCCGATCATGCTCGACCTGATGGCCAAGGCCTTCCCGGAACAGATGAAGGCCGGTTGGGAAGCCCGCCTGCGCGAGATCGTGCCGTCGTACGGCCGCAAGCTCAACGACAGTGCCGCGCTGACCAACGAGATCCGCACGCTGACCAGCCAGACCCTGCACCTGCCCTACCTGGACGTTCCGGTGGAAGCAGGCGCGACACCGGCCCTGGCACCAACGGCCGCGCCGGCCCCGGCCAAGGAAAAGCGCAACGCCAACGAGGAACTGCAGGCGCTGTAAGCCTGCGGTTGCCATTGGACGGAAACGGACGGCCACCTTCGGGTGGCCGTCTGCGTTTGTGCGGCGGCGGGTCGGATCCCTCCCGTGCGGGAGGGCTCTGACCCGCGCTCGAGCGCCGAGGGCAGGGTCAGGGCCCGTTGCCTGGGCAACGGGATCCGACCCCGCTCCAGCCCCTGTCAGGCGCCGACAAACCCGTGCTCAATGACGCGAATTGTAATGTTGTTAAGAATTATTTACATTTGCGTCCTGCGCAGTGACCGCGCCGCTCCCAGATGGACCTGATGTGCCCGAAGCCGCCGCCCGGGTGCTGGACGACTGTTGCCGCCCCTTCCCCGCCTTCACGCTTCGAGCCCGCCATGTCCCTGACTCTCCGTACCCGCCTGCCCCGCCGTGCGCTGCTGCCGGCTGCCCTGCTGTCCTCCCTCGCCGTGGTTGCACCGTCGGCGTTCGCCGAGGTCGCTGCCGACGCCTCCGACGCCAAGACCCTGGACCGGGTAAGCGTGCGCGCCGAGCAGTCCGCGCCGCCGTCCAGCACCACCCGCCTGCCGATCACCCTGCAGGAAACGCCGCAGTCGTCCACGGTGATCGGCCTGCAGCGCCTGCAGGACGAATCGTTGTTCAGCCTCAACGACGTGCTGCGCAATGTCACCGGCGTCAGCGTGTCCTTCTATGACACCCAGCGCCCGCTGTACTACGCGCGCGGCTTTGCCATCACCGATTTCCAGGTGGACGGCATCCCCACCTACAGCGGCTCGACCAACCAGGAATACGACACCGCCTTCTACGACCGGGTGGAAGTGATCCGCGGCGCCAATGGTCTGCTCAGCGGCGCCGGCGTGCCGTCGGCCACGGTGAACCTGCTGCGCAAGCGCCCGGGCAAGGAGTTCGACGCCTCGTTCTCGGTCAGTGCCGGCAGCTGGGACTACCGCCGCATGGAGGCGGACGTGACCGCGCCGCTGACCGCCGACGGCCGCTTCCGCAGCCGCGTGGTCGCCGCCTACACCGATCGCGATTTCTATTACGACCGCTACAAAGAGAACAAGATGGCCGGCATGGCCGTGCTGGAAGGCGATGTGACCGACAGCACCACGGTCACCGTCGGCTACCAGACCCAGGACAACAACCCGGTGGGTTCGACCTGGGGCACCGTGCCGTTCTTCGACAGCAAGGGCAACTTCGCGCATCTGCCGCGCTCGACCAACCTGGCACCGAAGTGGAGTTACTGGCAGCGCGAGACCAGCACGGTATTCGCCAACCTGGAACAGCGCTTCGGTGAGAACTGGCTGCTGAAGATCAACACCGCCTACACCCGCGGCAACGTGCAGAACATGCGCCTGTACGGCACCGGCAATCCCGACCCGGTGACCGGCGCGGGCATCTACCTGCGCACTGCCGCCGGCGATTCGGAAGACACCCGCCGCAACGTCGACGCCTACCTGACCGGCACCTTCAACCTGTGGGGCCAGGAGCACGACGTGACCCTGGGCGCGCAGTGGGCCGACCTGGAAGGCACCACCAATACCCTGGCGCTGAACTACCCGCGCGATTGGGCGACGTGTGGCCGTGAGCGCTGCTACTACATCCCCAACGTGCACACCTGGGATGGCGACATCTCCGAAGTGACGTACACCCTTACCGGCGCACGCCGCGTGGCCAAGACCACGCAGAGCGGTTTCTACCTGGCCACCCGCCTGCGCCTGGCCGACCCGCTGGCGCTGATCGCCGGCGCACGCCTGAGCCGCTGGCAGACCCAGACCCGCGCCTACAACGCCGCCGGCGCCTATACCGCTACCAGCGGCGCGTACAAGGTGAGCGATGAAGTGACCCCGTACGTGGGCCTGGTGTACGACATCACCCCGAACGTGGCGGCCTATGCCAGCTACACCGAGATCTTCAACCCGCAGAACTACAAGGACCGCAACGAGAACCTGCTGGCGCCAGTGCAGGGCTCCAACCTGGAAGCGGGCCTGAAAACGCAGTGGTTTGATGGCCGTTTGACCGCCAACGCGGCGATCTTCGAAGCCAAGCAGGACAACTACGCGGTGCGTGACATGGGCGTGCCGGAAGGCTCGCTGAGCGATGGCAGCTCGGCCTACATCGGCGTCAACGGCACCAAGGCGCGTGGCTGGGAAGTGGACGTCAACGGCGAGATCCTGCCGGGCTGGACGGTCAATGCCGGCTATACCCACGTCAAGGTGACCCGCGCGGCCACCGACCTGCTGTACGCCAATCCGGCCGAGAACCTGCTGCAGCTCAATACCCAGCTGCAGCTGCGCGGCGCGCTGGAGCGCCTGAGCATCGGCGGTGGCGTGCAGTGGCAGAGCAAGGTGCAGGGCTACAACATCCCCTACCCGGTGGGTGTGGGCACCACGGTGACGGTGAACCAGCCGGCGTATGCGCTGGTGCAGTTCAACGCCAACTACCGCATCAGCGACAACTGGACGGCGACGCTGAGCGTGCGCAACGCGCTGGACAAGACCTACTGGGCCAACCTGGACTACAACAACTACGGCGAACCGCGCTTCGTGGCGGCCAGCCTGCGCTGGAAGTTCTGAGGCGCGCAGCGGAAACGGTGGGTGCCGACCGTTGGTCGGCCGACGCTCCGCCACGACCAACGGTCGTGGCCCACCTGAATGGGCCCGCCTCCGCGCGGGCCTTTTCTTTGCTGCGCTGCGGGTTGCACAGTTCGCCATAATTATGGCGTAATTATTCCAACGCCATTCGGAAGTCCGTCGATGAACCCGAGCTGGGACACGCTGGAGCGGGGCCGCCAGGCGCGGCTGGAGCGCGCCGCGCCATGGGCCAAGGGCCACGATGTGGCGGCCGGCGACATCGCCGATCTGCTGCACGCGCTGCTGGAGCCGGGCGACAAGGTCTGCCTGGAAGGCAACAACCAGAAGCAGGCCGACTTCCTCGCCCAGGCGCTGGCCGACCTCGATCCGGCAAGGGTGCATGACCTGCACATGGTGCAGTCGGTGCTGTCGCTGCCCTCGCACCTGGATGTGTTCGAGCGCGGCATCGCCTCCAAACTGGACTTCTCCTTCTCCGGGCCGCAGTCGGTGCGGCTGGCCAACCTGGTGGCCGAGGGCCGCATCCAGATCGGCGCCATCCACACCTACCTGGAACTGTTCGGCCGCTACTTCATCGACCTCACCCCGCGCGTGGCACTGGTCGCGGCGCAGGCCGCCGACCGCCACGGCAATCTCTACACCGGCCCCAACACCGAAGACACGCCGGTGATCGTGGAGGCCACCGCATTCGGTGGCGGCATCGTCATCGCCCAGGTCAACGAGATCGTCGATACCCTCCCCCGCGTCGACATTCCTGCCGACTGGGTCAACTTCGTGGTGCAGGCGCCGCGCCCGAACCACATCGAACCGCTGTTCACCCGCGACCCGGCGCAGATCTCCGAGATCCAGGTGCTGATGGCGATGATGGCGATCAAGGGCATCTACGCCGAGTACGGGGTGAACCGGCTCAACCACGGCATCGGCTTCGATACCGCGGCGATCGAACTGCTGCTGCCGACCTACGCCGAATCGCTGGGGCTGAAGGGAAAGATCTGCCAGCACTGGGCGCTCAATCCACACCCGGCGCTGATTCCCGCCATCGAATCGGGCTTCGTCAAATCGGTGCACTCGTTCGGCTCGGAACTGGGCATGGAGAAGTACATCGCCGCGCGCGGGGATGTGTTCTTCACCGGCGCCGACGGTTCGATGCGCTCCAACCGTGCGTTCTCGCAGACTGCAGGACTGTATGCCTGCGACATGTTCATCGGCTCCACCCTGCAGATCGACCTGCAGGGCAACAGCTCCACCGCAACGCGCGACCGCATCGCAGGCTTTGGTGGTGCACCCAACATGGGTTCTGATGCACGCGGCCGTCGCCATGCCAGCGACGCCTGGATCAAGGCAGGCCAGCAGGCCGCGCGACCGGGCGAGATGCCGCGTGGGCGCAAGCTGGTGGTGCAGATGGTGGAAACCTTCCGCGAGCACATGGCGCCGGCCTTCGTCGACCGACTGGATGCCTGGGAGCTGGCCGAACGCGCAGCCATGCCGCTGCCGCCGGTGATGATCTACGGCGACGACGTCAGCCATGTGCTGACCGAGGAAGGCATCGCCAACCTGCTGCTCTGCCGCAGCCCGGAAGAACGCGAGCAGGCGATCCGCGGCGTGGCCGGCTACACCGCCGTCGGCAGGGGCCGCGACCGCGCGATGGTGGAAAACCTGCGCGACCGCGGAGTGATCCGCCGCCCGGACGATCTCGGCATCAACGTGCGCGATGCCAGCCGCGATCTTCTTGCCGCGCGTTCGGTGAAAGACCTGGTGCGCTGGTCCGGCGGTCTGTACGACCCGCCCAAGCGCTTCCGCAACTGGTAAGGGGAACGCCATGGAAACCCTCGACTATCGATTCGACGGCACGACGCCTGTCCGCTTCCCCACCGATGCCGTGCTGGTGGGCGTACTGGCCTCGGGCAACCTGGAAATCCTGCTGGAACCGGCCGACCTGGAAGGTGCGATGACGGTGCGCATCATCACCGCCGCGCGTGGCTTCGGCACGGTATGGCAGGCGGTGATCGCCGACTTCGCCCAGCGTCACCCCCTACGCGATGTACGTGTGTCGATAAACGATGCCGGCGCCACACCGGCCGTGGTCAGCCTGCGCCTGGACCAGGCGGTAGAGACCCTGCACGCCGGAGGCCAGCCATGACGCTCGCACAACGCAACAGCTATTACGAAGCCGATGCCCGCGCGCGCATCGGCGGACTGCTTGATGCAGGTTCGTTCCGTGAGTTTCTCGGCCCGGCCCAGCGCGCCATCAGCCCGCACTTGGCGCAGCTGGACCAACCAGCCGCCTTCGACGATGGCATCGTCGTCGGCGAAGGACGCCTGCGCGATAAATACGTGCTGGTGGCCGCGCAGCAGGGTGAATTCATGGGCGGCGGTGTCGGTGAGCTGCATGGCGCCAAGTTGACCGGCCTGCTGCGCCGCGCGGCAGATACCCGGCCCGACGGCGTGCTGCTGCTGCTCGATACCGGTGGTGTGCGCCTGCATGAAGCCAACGCCGGCCTGATCGCCATTTCCGAGATCATGCGCGCCACCCTGGGTGCACGTGCAGCCGGTGTTCCGGTAGTGGCGCTGATCGGCAGTGGCAACGGCGCCTTCGGCGGCATGGGCATCGTCGCCCGCTGCTGCACTACGGTGATCATGTCCGAGGAGGGGCGGCTGTCGTTGTCTGGCCCGGAAGTGATCGAGACCGTGCGCGGCGTGGAGGAATTCGATTCGCGCGACCGCGCATTGGTGTGGCGGGTAACCGGCGGCAAGCACCGCTACCTGATCGACCAGGCGCAGGTGCTGGTACCCGATGCGATCAGCGCCTTTGCGCAGGCGGCCTTTGATGCGCTGCAGCCAGACACCGCCAGCGCCGACACCGACGCGGCGCTGGCCGCGCTGCAGGCACGCCACGCCGCATTGAAAGCGCGCGTGGAAGCATGGGGCGACTGCAACGATGGACTGCAGATCTGGGCGCGCCAGGGCATTGCGGATCCAGAACGCCTGGCGCTGCTGGAAACCGATGCCTTCCTTGCCGCCACCGCGCACCGGAGCCTGCCATGAGCCTGCCATTGACTACGCTGCTGGACGCGCTGTTCCCGCGTGGCCACGCAATCGCGGTAAACGATTCGGTACTGACCGGATCAGCGACCACCGACGACGGCGAGGTGACGGTGATCGGCACCACCGACAAGATCGAAGTGGGCGTGGATCACGCCCTGGTGCTGGCCGATACCGTGCTGGCCAGCACCGCTGTACATCCGCAGCGTCCGATCGTGATGCTGGTCGATACCGCCGGCCAGCGGCTGGCGCGCCGCGATGAACTGCTGGGCATCAACGGCTACTTCGCCCACCTCGCACAGACCCTGGACCTGGCCCGCCGCCGTGGCGCGCGCCTGGTCACGCTGGTGTATGGCGAGTCGGTCAGCGGCGGCTTCCTGTCGTTCGGGTTGATGGCCGACCACATCCATGCCCTGCCCGATGCACAGGTGCGGGTGATGGACCTGCGCGCGATGGCACGGGTGACCAAGCAGCCGCTGGAAAAACTGCAGGCGCTGAGCCTGACCTCGCCGGTGTTCGCGCCGGGCGTGGAGAACTATGTGGCGATGGGCGCAGTGCAATCGCTGTGGGATGGTGATCTGGCGCGTCACCTGCTGGATGCACTGCGCGCACCCGCCGACGGTGACCATCGCGCCGCGCTGGGCGCCGAACGCGGTGGCCGCACATTGGCTGCGCAGGTGGCCATTGCCGTGAGCCAGGGCAATGCCTGAGCGGCCTGCCCGGCACACGCTGGTCTGGCTGTCGGCCGATGCCGATTGGCGGGCCGACGTGCCCACGCACGAGCCGCGCCTTGCCGCATGGTTGGCGCAGGGCCTGCCTGCGGTGGTGGCGCGTCGTGCAGCGGATGATCCCGATCCGCGCCTGCGACTGGGCGTTCCATTGCCACCGGCCGAGGGCAAGCATCGCCTGTCGTTGCGCGTGCCGTTGCGCCACGTTGCTCGCATGCACGCACCGCCGGCATTGAGTGAGCTGCTGGCAGCAGGCGACGCCGTTGTGCCGCAGGCATGGCAGGAATCACTTCACGACCTGCAGGCACTGGCCCCGGCCCGGGTGTTCGGCGCCTTCGCCTGGCAATGGCTGACTGCCCTGCCCTACGTTCATGAGCGTTCCGACATCGACCTGCTGTGGCAGGTGACCGATGCCGCGCAGGCCGAGGCGCTGATCGCGCAGTTGCTGGCATGGGAGAGCCGCCATCCGCATCGTCTCGATGGCGAGCTGTGCCTGCCCGATGGCGGCGCGGTGAACTGGCGCGAACTTGCCGGCCGCAGTCGGCAGGTGCTGGTGAAGCGCCTGGACGGAGCCGCATTGGAAGCGCGCGATACGCTGTTCGCCACGCGCGAGGCGATCGCATGAGTGCCGCCCGCAAGCCGTTGCCTGCATGCGGCGCGACGGTCGACAGCGCACGCCTGGGACGGCTGGCCATTGCAAGCCTGCACACCGAGCTGGCCTGCGCCCCGAAACCGGGCCTGGTCACGCCGTTCAACAGTGGCAGCCATGACGACATGGATGCCAGCACGTTCCTGCGCAGCCTGTTCGCCCTGCGCCACTACTTCACTGCGGTGGCCAGGGCCGGTGCCGCGGGTGCCCCCTTCACGATGCTGCGCGATCACGGCATTGCCGCCGAAGCGGCCATGCTGGCCGCCACCGCCGGCATCAACACCCATCGCGGTGCGATCTTCAGCCTTGGCTTGCTGGTGGCCGCCGCGGCTGGGTGCCGGCGCGTGCATGGCCAGGCCGTATCCGCCGCGCAGGTGTGTCTGGCGGTCCAGCAATGGAAAGACGCGCTGATCGCGGCGCCACTGGACCCGCACAGCCCGGGACAGCGCGCGCGTGCACGGCATGGCGTCTGCGGGGTACGCGAACAGGCCGCCGCCGGTTACCCGGTGCTGCGCGAGCTGGCCCTGCCTACCCTGCGCCACGCGCTGGGTAACGGCCTGCCGCACGATGCCGCACTGTGCCACACGCTGATGCAACTGGTGGCACAGGTGGACGATCTGAACCTGCTGCACCGAGGTGGCGCCGAGGGTCTGCGTTGGGCCCAGCAACAAGCGACCACATTCCTTTCCTCGGGCGGGGCCTTCGCGCCGGACTGGCGCATGCGCCTGCAGTCCATGGGCGATGCCTTCGTGATGCGTCGGCTCAGCCCGGGTGGCAGTGCCGATCTGCTGGCCTGCGCCTGGTTCCTGCTGCAGCAGGAGGGTGCATGAGCCTGGCCCTGCTCTGCCCCGGACAAGGTGCGCAGCATCCGGCGATGTTCGACCGCGTGCGTGGCATCGCCGCTGCACGCGCGGTACTGGACGCGGCGGGCGACGTTCTGGGCCGCGACGTGTTCGCTGCCGCGGCCGCCGACGACCGCTTCGACAACGCACGAGCGCAACCGCTGCTGTGCGCCGCCAGCATCGCGCAATGGCATGTCCTGCGCGACACCCTGCCGAGCCCGATCGTGGTGGCTGGGTACAGCATCGGCGAACTGGCGGCGCATGCCGTCGCCGGTAGTTTCGATGCCACCGCCTGCCTTTCGCTGTCTGCCCAGCGCGCGCGTTTGATGGATGCCGCCAGTCCCACCGGTGCGGGTATGCAGGCCGTGCTGGGGCTGGATCGACAGACTGTGCAGGCGCTGTGCGAAACCCATGGCGCGCACGTGGCCATCGCCAACGGCGCAGATCATTTCATCATCGGCGGCACGCAGCAGGCACTGCAGGCGCTGGCCGCTGCCGCGCACGCGCAGGGCGCGGAGGTGCGCCTGCTGCCGGTGCATGTGCCGGCGCACACGCCACTGCTGTCGGCGGCAGTCGAACCGTTTGCGGTGGCGCTGCAGTCCACCACCCTGCATGCCCCTCGCCTGCCGCTGTTGGCTGGCATCGATGCACGGCCGGTGCGCGACACCACGACGACGGTGCATACGCTGTCCGCGCAGCTGGCGCAGACCATCGAGTGGGCACAGGTGATGCGCCAGGCCTTCGAGCGCGGCGCGCGCGTGTTCCTGCAGCTGGGCCCGGGCAACGCGCCGGCACGCATGATCGCGCCCGCCTATCCGTGCTGCGAGGTGCGCGCGATCGAGGAATTCCAGAGCCTGGACGGCGCGGCGGCGTGGGTCCGCAGCGCGCTGCAGCGGCTGCAGTAACGGGTTTGAGCAGTAGCGGGTTTGAGCAGTACGTAACGCGCAGTACGTAACAGGCCATACCCCGGGATGGCGGGCTTCCATCCGTGCAGTACGCGAATCAGGTGTCTGGGAGGGCGCATGACTCCACAAATTGCAACGATCATCGGTCTGGTGATCATGTTCATCGTCGCCACCGCGATGCCGATCAACATGGGTGCCGTCGCCTTCGCGCTGGCCTTCATCGTCGGCGGTCTCTGGGTCGACATGGGGGGCAAGGAAGTCCTCGCTGGCTTCCCGGGTGACCTGTTCCTGACCCTGGTCGGCATCACCTACCTGTTCGCCATCGCGCAGAAGAACGGCACCATCGACCTGCTGGTGCACTGGGCGGTGAAAGCAGTACGCGGCCATATCGTGGCCATTCCGTGGGTGATGTTCGTGATCACCGCCGTGCTGACCGCCTTCGGTGCGCTGGGCCCGGCCGCAGTGGCGATCATCGGCCCGGTCGCACTGCGCTTTGCCAAGCAGTACCACATCAACCCGCTGATGATGGGCCTGCTGGTGATTCATGGTGCGCAGGCGGGTGGCTTCTCGCCGATCAGCGTGTACGGCAGCATCACCAATGGCGTGGTGCAGAAGGCCGGGCTGGAAGTCACCGAGATGGCGGTGTTCCTGACCAGCCTCGGCTTCAACTTCATGATGGCCACGATCTGCTTCTTCGCCTTCGGCGGCATCGCGCTGCTGCGTCGCGGTTCGATCACTGCGGCGGGCACGGTCGGCACGGCGGAACTGGCGATGGCCGGTGGTCCGCAGGCCTCGTCGCGGCAGTTCGCCATCGAAGGCCACGGTGCGCTGGTCGCGGCCGGTGGTGGCACCCTGTCCAACGATCCGGTGGCACTGGATGCGGTGGGCCTGACCCGCGAGCGGCTGTTCACCCTGATCGGCCTGCTCGGCCTGGGCGTGGCCGCACTGATCTACAACCTCAACGTCGGCCTGGTCTCGATCACCGTTGCGGTGGTGCTGGCACTGCTGTCGCCGCAGAGCCAGAAGGGTGCGGTGGATGGCATCAGCTGGTCCACCGTGCTGCTGATCTGCGGCGTGGTCACCTACATCGGCGTGCTGGAACATGCCGGTGCCGTGGACTTCATCGGCCACGGTGTTTCCAGCATCGGCATCCCGCTGCTGGGCGCACTGCTGGTCTGCTACGTGGGTGGCATCGTCTCCGCGTTCGCCTCGTCGGCAGCGGTGCTGGGTGCCACCATTCCGCTGGCCGTGCCATTCCTGATGCAGGGCCATCTCAGCGCCGCCGGCGTGATCTGCGCGCTGGCGGTCTCCTCCACCATCGTCGATGTCAGCCCGTTCTCGACCAACGGCGCACTGGTAGTGGCCTCTGCCGCGAAGGAAGAACGCGAAACGCTGTTCCGCCGCTTCCTGGTCTACAGCGGCCTGGTGGTGGCATTCGGCCCACTGCTGGCCTGGCTGGTGTTCGTGGTGCCGGGCTGGATGTAACCAGCCAACGGTAGTGCCGGCCGCTGGCCGGCAATCTCATGAAGCCATCCAGCGATCATGGGTTGCCGGCCAGCGGCCGGCACTACCTGGCGTTACACTTTGTGCATGGCCATCGCTCCTGCTCCACGTACACCCAAGAAGCGCGCCCCTCTGTATGAGGAGGTGGCCGAACACGTGCGCGAGCGGATCTACGACTACCGCCTGCCACCGGGCGAGTGGATCGACGAGCCGGCGCTGTGTGAGGAACTGGGCATCAGCCGCACGCCGCTGCGTGAAGCGCTGAAGCTGCTCGCCGCCGAAGGCCTGGTGCAGATCGATGCCGGCCGCGGTGCGCGGGTGACCCGATTGACGCTGGAAGACCTCAACCAGCTGTTCCCGGTGATGGCAATGCTGGAAGGACGCTGTGCGCATGAAGCGGTCAAGCACATCGACGACGCCGGCGTGCAGCAGCTCGAGGACCTGCACGCAGCGATGGAAACGGCGGCCGCAGACGGCAACATCGCCGAGTACTACCGCAACAACTACCTCATCCACGAGACGGTGCAGCACTACGCCGGCAACCCGTGGCTGATCCGCATCACCCACGACCTGCACCGTATCCTGAAGATGCATCGCGGGCGCCAGCTGCTGGCCCCGGGCCGCACCGCGCAGTCGCTGGCTGAACACCGCGAACTGATGGAGTGCTTCCGCCAGCGCGATGCGGCCGGCGCCGAACGCACGATGGAGCGGCATCTGCTCAGCCAGGGCCAGGCCTTGGCCGCGTATGTGGCCAGCGGCGGATTGTTGAACGTGCCTGCGCCGTTGCCGACCGAAGGCGGAAGCTGAGTTCATCGGGTTGCCGGCCAGCGGCCGGCACTACCAGGGCGTGACCTGTCGAGGTTGCCGGCCAGCGGCCGGCACTACCAGGGCGTGACGTCTCGAGGTTGCGGGCCAGCGGCCGGCACTACCAAGGCGAGGCCAGGTCACGGTAGTGCCGGCCGCTGGCCGGCAACCTGGAACGTCTCCTCAATCGCCGCCGCCGCAGCTGCCGCCGTCACCACCGCCACCGCTGTCGCCGCTGCCGCAGTCCGAGCTGCTGTAGCTGGGATGGCTGTGGCTGTCGCCGGAAGAACCACCGGAAGAATCATAGGCGCCACCGCCACTGCCATCGGCGCGCGCGGGTGAGCCATCGGCGGTAGCCATCGCCATGCACAGGATTGCGCCGACCAGCGGCAGCAGCCACACCACCAGCAGCTGCCCGGCGCGGCTGCTGACGGGAAGGTCGTCGCGTCCCAGCACCACGAAGCTGGCCACCAGGTTCAGCCCCAGCACCAGGGCAATCAGGACGAGGGTCACAGCCAGCATGGCGCAGCTCCTTGCGACGGGTTCGGGCCCGCAGACGATACCACCGCCGCCGGTTCGCCCTGGCTGTCATGAAGATGGGACAATGTAGGGCGCGCCGGCCTGCCCTCGGGGCCGCCGGCCCCCCTGCACCACACGGAAGAAGAAGAACAACAACATGTTGAAAGTCATTTTCGATACCGACCCGGGCGTCGACGACGCGCTGGCGCTGCTGTACCTGCACAAGCACCCGCAGATCGACCTGATCGGCGTCACCACCACCTTCGGCAATGCCTCGGTGGAGTCGACCACGCACAACGCGCTGTACCTGAAGCAGGCCTGGGGCCTGTCCGCGCCGATCGCGCGCGGCGCTGAAGGCCCGCTGCAGCCCGAAGCCACTCCGGAAGCCTGGCCGGTGCATATCCATGGCCACAACGGCCTGGGCAACCACCCGGTGCCGGAGGCCCTGGATGTGGCCACCGACGGCCGCCCGGCCCACCAGCTGATCATCGACCTGGTCCGCGCCCACCCGGGCGAAGTGACCCTGGTGGCAGTCGGCCGCATGACCAACCTGGCGCTGGCCCTGCAGCAGGCACCGGACATCGCCGGTCTGGTGCGCGGCGTCGTGCTGATGGGCGGTGCGTTCCACGTCAACGGCAACATCACCCCGGCGGCCGAAGCCAACATCTGGGGCGACGCCGAAGCGGCTGACATCGTGTTTACCGCCCATTGGCCGGTGACCGCCATCGGCCTGGACGTGACCACCCGCGTGGAAATGGACCGTGACGGCTTGGACAAACTGGCCGCCATCGGTGGCGCCGATGCCGAACTGGTGCGCGCCCTGTCGCAGGACTACGTGGACTTCTACCTGCAGGCAGGCCACAAGGGCATGGTCGTGCACGACTGCTGCGCCTGCATCGCCCTGACCCGCCCGGAACTGTTCCAGTTCGAGCGCGCCAGCGTGCGCGTGGCCACCGACGGCGTCGCCCGCGGCATGACCATTCCCAAGCCGGAAGGCATGGGCTTCGGCCCCAGCGTGTGGGATGGCCACGTGCTGCAGTCGATTGCCATCGGCGTCGATGCGGCTGCGGTACTGGCCGACATCGAGCAGACCCTGAAGGTCTAAGCGCTCACTGCCCGCCCCGGGACACGGGGCGGGTCTTCGGCACGGTCTCCGGCAACGTCCACAGCACCGGCAGCACCAGTACTGCCACCAGCGCGATCATCGCCCCCGGCGCTGCTGACCATCCGCTGCGTTCCACCCACCATTGCGCCAACCACGGCGTCGCCCCGCCGAACACCGCGGTGGCCATGGTCACCCCCAACGCCAGTCCACTGACCCGGCCCTCGCCCGGGAACTGTTCTGCCGTGGCCGGTGCCGCCACGGCACTGATGCCACCGGCCACGCAGGCCAGCACCACCGCTGCGAGCACGATGCCCAGCGGCGCAGCAGACGCCATCCAGCCGAACATCGACAACGGCAGCAACGCCGCCAGTACCGTCAGCCCCAGCAGCAGCGGACGCCGCCCGAAGCGATCGGACAACGCGCCGCACAGCGGAGTGATCGCGATCACCGCCACCGCTGCAATGGTCGACAGCCACAGCGCATCGCTTTCGTCGTGTCCCTGCGCATGCAGGAACGCCGGCACATAGGTGATGCCCACGTAGTAGGTGATCGAACCCAGTGCGGAAATCGCGAACGTGCGTGCCACCGCACCAGGATGGTTGCGCAGCACATGCCGCAGCGGCGTGGCGGGAATGCTGCCTTCGCGTCGCTGCCGTTCGAACTCCGGCGATTCGTGCATGCCCGAACGCGCGATCAGGATCACCAGTGCCAGCGCCGCGCCGAAGAAGAACGGGATTCGCCAGCCCCAGCTGTCCAGCTGCGGCGCAGGCAACAGCGCCACCGTGAGGGCGGAGATCGCCACCGCCAGCAACGCACCTACTTCACTGGCCGCCGAGGCCAACGAAGTGACCAGGCCGCGTCGTCGCACCGGCGCGCTTTCCAGCAGATAGGCGACCACGCCGGTGTATTCGCCGCCCACCGAGAATGCCATCACGCAGCGCAGGATCAACAGCAGCACGCCAGCAGTCGCACCGGCGGTCGCCGCCGTCGGCAGCAAGGCGGTGGCCAACATGGCAGCCGCCATCAGCGCCATCGAGGCCAGCAGCATCCAGCGCCGGCCGAGCCGGTCGCCCAGGTGGCCGAAGCACAGCGCACCGAGCGGACGCATCAGGTAGGACACCGCGAAGCCGGCCAAAGTAACCAGCATCGCCTCTTGGCCGCCGCCGAAGAACACCCGCGACAGCACCGTGGCGAAGTACAGGTACAGGGTGAAGTCGTACCACTCCACCACCGTGGACAGGCCGGCCACCCACATCGAGCGCTGCCGCCCCGCAGTCATTGCGTGTTTTCCTTCATCGCCGAAGGGTGTCATGGCGGCAGTGACGATGCAGTAGATCCACGCCATGCGTGGATGCCCCGGAAGGAACGCAGTAGATCCACGCCATGCGTGGATGCCCCCCGGGTTAAATGGGGTCAGAGCCCTTTGCCGCTGGCAAAGGGATCCGACCCCACTCTGTTACGGCGCCCGGCGCAGGGTGATCAACGTGATCTCCGACGGCACGCCGATGCGGGCCGGGAATCCCGCCCACAGGCCGGCACCGTTGCTCACGTACAGCGTCATGCCATCCACCGCATAGCGGCCGGAAACGAAGCCGCCGTTGGCACGCTTCACCAGCTGGTCCATGCCGATGATCTGGCCGCCATGGGTGTGCCCGGAAAGCTGCAGCTTCACCCCGCGTGCAGCCGCTTCGCGTGCATTGCGTGGCCGATGGTCTAGCAGGATCACCGGCGCGGCCGGGTCGGCACCAGCCAGCGCGGCCTCCAGGTCGGGCAACGGCAGGCCATAGCGCGAGGCCACCGGGTCGGTCACCCCGGCGATGGTCAGCGCTGCATCACCACGACGCACCTGGGTGTGGCTGTTTTCCAGCACCTGCATGTGCAGCGCGCGGAACGCCTGCATCCATTCGCTGTACTGCGCGTAGTACTCGTGGTTGCCGGTGATGACGATCACCCCGTCCGGCGCACGCAGGTCAGCCAGTGGGGTGTAATCGTTGCGGCGCGCCTGCACGCTGCCGTCAATGAGGTCACCGGTGATCACCACCAGGTCCGGTTGCAGCGCATTGCTTGCTGCTACGACCTGGCGCACCCAGTCGCCGGTGAGCAGGCGGCTGGCATGGATGTCGGTGAGCTGCAGCACGCGGTAGCCATCGAAGGCCTGCGGCAGGCCGGCGATGGCCACCTCGATCTGCCGCGGCTGGGGTACGGCCATGCCCTGGCTGACACCGAAGCCGCTGAGCAGCAGTGCCAGCACCGCAACGGACGGGCGTAGCGCCCTGCTGCGCAGTGCAGACAGGGCACGCGGTGCGCGCAACAGGCGGGCAGCCAACAGTCCGGCGTCCAGCACCAGCAGCGCCAGGGCCAGCAGCAGCACCGCGGTGGAGCCGGTGGCCAGCGTGGCGATGGCCATCTTCGGAATTTCCGGCGAGGCCATCGTGCCCCAGAAGCTGGCGACGATGCGCAGCTGCACGGCAATGCCCACCAGCAGCACGGACAGCACCACCTTCAACCAGACAGGCAGGCGCAGCGGCCAGAACAGGCGCCAGGCCACATACAGGCCCATCAGAAAACCAATCGTACTCAGCACTACGACAATCCAGAACGGTAAACAGGCCCGCCATGGTGACGGCAGAAGATGGCAATGGATAGAGCCGAGCACGGGCTCGGCCCTGTCGTCGTCACGCCTCCGGCAAGCGCTCCACCCGCAATCGTGTGATGCGGCGCTTCTCCATCGCCAGCACGGTGATGCGGATACCGGCCACCTCCAGCGTGTCGCCGATGTCGGGCAGGCGCCCCAGCTGTTCCAGCACCAGCCCGGAGATGGTCATGTAGTCCGCGCTGCGCGGCAGCGACACGCCGGCCAGCCGCTGCAGGTCGTCCAGGGTCAGCGCGCCGTCGGCGTCCCAGCAGTCCTCGCCCTGCGCGACCACGCCATAGCGCTCGTCCTGGGTATCGGCCAGATCACCGGCGATGGCCGCCAGCAGGTCGTTGGCGGTCACCAGGCCTTCCACGCTGCCGTACTCGTCCACCGCCACCGCCAGCGGAACCGGATGCTGGCGGATAAGCTCCAGGGCCTGCAACGCACTGGCGCTGGACAGCACGTACTGCGGCTCGCGCAGGTTGCCTTCCAACTGCAGCGGTTTGCCCTGCAGCAGGTCGGCCAGCAGGTCGCGGCTCTGCACCACGCCACGCAGGCTGTCCAGGTCACCGTCGCCCACCAGCATCCGCGTATGCGGCGACGCCACCAGGCGGGCGACCACGTCGTCGTCACCGCGCGCCATGTCGATCCACTGCACGTCGGCACGCACGGTCATCACGCTCGAAACCGGGCGGTCAGCCAGGCCCAGCACGCTGCGGATCATCTCGTGCTCGGCCGGCTGCAGGCGTTCTTCGGTACTGCCGCGTTCATCGGCTTCTTCTTCATCGTGGCCATTGGCCTGCCGCGCGCCCAGCAGGCGCAGCACGGCGTCGGCGGTGCGCTGGCGGAACGGCTGGCGCTGCTCGTTGCGCTCGCGGTTGAAACGTATCCACTGGTTGAACGCTTCCACCAGGATCGAGAACGCGATGGCCGCGTACAGGTACCCCTTCGGAATCCTGTAGCCCAGGCCCTCGGCCACCAGGCTGAAACCGATCATCAGCAGGAAGCCCAGGCACAGCACCACCACGGTCGGGTGCTTGTTGACGAAGCGGGTCAGCGGCTTGCTGGCCAGCAGCATCAGCACCATCGCGATGGTCACCGCCGCATACATCACGCCGAGGTTGTCGACCATGCCGACGGCGGTGATCACCGAGTCCAGCGAGAACACCGCATCGAGCACCACGATCTGCGCCACCACCATCGCGAAGCTGGCGTAGACCTTCTTGCCATCTTCGTGATGCTCGCGGCCTTCCAGCCGCTCGTGCAGTTCCATCGTGCCCTTGAACAGCAGGAACAGACCGCCGCCCAGCAGGATCAGATCACGCCCGGAGAAGCTGTGCTCGAACAGGGTGACCAGCGGTTCGGTCAGTTTCATGATCCAGGCCAGCGCGGCCAGCAGCACCAGCCGCATCAGCAGCGCCAGTGCCAGGCCGATCACCCGCGCGCGGTCGCGCTGGTGCGGCGGCAGCTTGTCGGCCAGGATCGCGATGAACACCAGGTTGTCGATGCCGAGAACGATCTCCAGCACGACCAGGGTTGCAAGGCCCATCCATATCGAGGGGTCAGCCAACCATTCCATTTCAGGTCCGTTTCGTCAGTAAGGGGAAAGTGGTGCGGTGCAGGTGTGCGGCGAGGCGAAGTTCAATCCGCATCCTGCGCCTGCGTCGGGTCATGCCCGAGCAGGTCGCCGGGGCTGCATTGCAGTTCGCGGCAGATCGCATCGAGCGTGGAAAAGCGGATCGCACGCGCCTTGCCGGTCTTCAGGATCGACAGGTTGGCCAGGGTGATGTCGATGCGACCGGCCAGCTCGGACAGGGTCATGCCGCGTTGCTGCAGCATGCGGTCCAGAGTGATGACGATCGCCATCAGATCACACCGTCCAGATCGTCGCGCATCGCTGCGCCGACGGTGAACACCCGCGCCAGCACGAACAGCATCAGCACTGCGACCAGGCCGGTGATCGACATGCCACCGCCCACCTCCATCCAGGCGAAGTCCGGCCCCATCCAGCTGGCGTAGAGCCCGATCACGATCGACAGCACCTCCATCGCCAGCATCAGCCAGGCCATGCGTTGCAGGCGCACGGCATTGGCATGGGTGAAGGGGCGTTCGTTGGCCGCAGACCGCAGCAGCCGCGCCAGGTGGCGCAGGAACACCAGGCACAGCACCAGCAGCGCGACGATGGCGGCCAGGCCCACGCAGAAGTGCAGGAACAGATGCGAACCGTGTATGGCCGCCGCCTGCGCATCGTGCACGCTGTCCAGCAGCCAGCTGCGGTCGTAGGCCACCAGCGGCACCGCCAGCAGCGCGGCCAGGATGCCCAGCCAGCACATCGCACGCACTGCCTGCACGGCGGTCTGGGCCAGGGTGAACAAGCCGCGCGCAGGAGTGGCGCGGGCAGGACGAACGGTCAAGCAGCCTCCGATGTGGAGCGGCCCTGCCGCCCCGGGGTGTATTTATCGATAAACGATATATCACATCCGGGGGCTGTTGGCTGAATCGCTTCCGCTCCGGCGCCGTTACCGGGCGGGTGCGGATGCAGGCGGCGCGGCCTGTTCGCGCATCGCTTCGCCCGGCGTGGCCGAGGCCATCGCCTGCACCCCCGCTTCAGCGGCCTGCCGGGTAACCAGCCGGAAGCGCACCCGCAGCTTGCTCTCGCCCGGCGTTGCCCAGCCGTACTGGATCGCCACCTGGTCGCCGGACAATGGACCGCGCGAGGGCAGCGAGCGGATCTGCAGCGGTTTCGGCGCGGCCTGCATCAGCCGCGCGAAGCCCTTCTGCACCACTGCCGGGTCGGCCTTCTCGGCATACACGGTACAGGTGCCATCGTCGGCCCAGCTGACCGCATAGCGGCCACTGGCCAACGGCACCATCCACGCCATGCCCGGCTGGCCCTGCAGCAGCGTGGCCGCCTCGGCCGGTTGCAGCGGGGTCAGGCCGTTGGCATCCATCAGCGACTGCAGGCGCGCCGGTGCGCCGATGTGCTGCATGCAGGCGGTGTCGAACAGTTCGCTGAAGGGATCCTGCGCCGGTGCCTTCGGCGCACGCGCGGGCTGGGCCATCACCACGATCGGCAGCAGCAGGCCAGCCATCAGCCAGGGCGCAGGGCGCATTGCAACTCCAGGGAACGGAAAACAGCGGGGAGGATGGCAAAGCCGGGTGGCAGAACGCAACGGGCACGCCCGCGCTTGACATCACCCAGCCGCAGGGAGAACATCAGTTAACGAATTAGTTAACTAACCCCATGGACCGCATCTTCGAAGCCCTGGCCTCCACCGCACGCCGGCAGATCCTGGCCTACCTCAGCGCCGGCGAGCTCAGCGCGGGCGAGCTGGCCGAGCGCTTCGATTTCAGCAAGCCGGCACTGTCCAGCCACCTGCGCATCCTGGAAGACGCCGGCCTGATCGAACGCGAGAAGCGCGGCCAGTTCGTGTACTTCCGGCAGGTGCCCGAGCGCCTGGCCAACACGCTGTTTTCCTGGGCCGCCGAAGTCTGTCCGGTCGGTGGCCCGCTGAAGCGCGAAGCGCGCGCACGCCGCAAGACACCCGCCCGCTGAGGAGCACTGCGATGCCCGGTTCGACCCGCACCAGCCGTTCGTTCCCGAGTATCCAGCTTCCGGCACAGGACGGCGGTGGCCCGGTGGAAGTCACCCTGATCGCGCAGCTCGGCATCGGTGCCGGCGATGCGCTGGTGAGCGATGCCAGCCAGCGCCAGCGCCACCACCCCGCTTTCATCGATGCACTGGACGAGCCTTCAGCGCGGCTGGGTGGCATGCACCTGCAGCACGGCGATGCGTCGTCGCTGTACAGCTTCGTGGTGGGTGCCGGTGGCCATCCCTTCCATCGCCATGCCGGGCCGCGCATGTTCACCGCCATCGCCGGCAGTGCGGGTGCCGAACTACGGTTTGCCAGCGCGTCCGATGGGCAGCTGGCGGACGATCCCGCACACTTCCTGCGGTCACTGCGTCGTGTCCGCATCCCACCGGATTGCTTGTTCACCGTGCGCTTCGGTGGCGGTACCTGGCACCAGTTCGCCTCGAACAGTCCGGCGCACCCTGCGCTGTTCGCGCTTTCGTGCCACAGCAATGAGCTGGCCGGGGCCATGAGCGAGCACGCACGCGTACAGGCACAGGCCAACGCCGCAGACATTCCCAGCCTGACCGACGTGCTGCCTGCCGCGCATTGGCCCACCGCAACCACGCTGGCGGCCACACCGTTGCTGCAGTTGTCACTGCAGGCGGCAGCACCCAGCCTGCGCGCGCGCCTGTGCGCGCAGACGCGCACGTTGCTCGGGCCGCTGCGCCGCCTCAGCCTGGAGCCACTGCGCGGATTCGTGGAACGGGCGACGCCGGCGTACCCGGTCTGCAGCAGCGCGGCGCCCACGCAGGGGATGCTCGCCAGCGCACTGCCGCACAGTCACTACAACGACACGACCACGCTGGCGCTGCACGGCGGGCAGACCGGCCACCGCTCCGCCTCCGCACTGCTGGCCGACGTACTGGACGGATTCCTGCGCAACCCGCCAGCCGGCGTCGGCCGCTTGATGGCCCTGCGCAATCGCTTGGTTGCGCCGCTGCGCCTGCGCACCTCCCCGCTGGGCTGTCCGGTGTCGTCACTGCTGTCCAGCGACCGCAGCCGCGTCTTCGGTGGTCGTTTCCCGGTACTGGATGCGCAGGTGGATGCGGAAGACCGGTGTGCCGAAGTGCTGCTCGGTGCCGATGACCGCCATCTTCGCTTCCGCAGCAGCGTGCGCGTGCAGTTCGGCGAGGATGGCCAGGTCGAGATCAGCCTGGGTTCGCGTGTGCAGACGCTCAATGCGTTTGGCCGCTTCTACATGGCGATGATCGACAGCGCGCATCGCCATTACGTGGCCCCGGCACTGCTGCGCCGCGCAGTGGAACATGCGCTGGCGCCGGAACTGGCAGCGTGGTCCGGCGAGCCTGCGCACTCCTGACCCATGGACGCAAGGCACGGGGCCCTGTGCGGGTTCCGCGATCAGACCACGATTTCGCCCTCGTCCTCGCCATCCCAGTAGTGGATGCGGCTGGCGTGCACGTGGATCAGCACCAGCCCCGGCGTGTCCACGCCCTGTTCGAACCACCGCTCCAGGTCCTTCACCCAATGCTGGGCCATCGTGCCGCGATCGCGGATCAACGCTGCCCTGCCCTGCACGTGCACGAACAGCGGCGGCTTGCCCAGCAGCGACTTGCTGCCGGTAAGACCCAGCGCCACGTTCGGGTCGGCGCTGATCTCGCGCACCATGTCGGTGCTTTCCATGGTGAAGAACCAGCTGTCGCCGTCGTAGTCCACATCGCCGTTGTTGCTCATCGGGCGGCCGGCGATCTGGCCACCGGCATGGGTCTGCAGCATGGTGAAATCAATGCCGGCCATCTTCTTGGCCAGTTCGGGCAGGGTGAGCGTGGTCATGCGCAGTTCCTTCGACAGGTGGGCGCCCAGCGTCTGCCCAGTGCGGTGACCGAGGCGTGGATGACTGCGGCCGGTTTCTTCACGCTGCGAGCCGGGCGGTGTTTCTGCGCTCGCGCTGCAGTGACACTCGAGCGTCAACGCGGATAGCGGAACACCAGATCGTCCGGATCGCTGCGCACCGCCGCCCCGTCCAGCACACCGCCAAGGCGAACCGCCACAGCCTGCGAAGCGTGGTTGTCCGCTGCCATGTAGCTGACCAGGGTCGGCAGGCCACGTACCACGAACGCCCAATCACGCAGCGCCGCGGCGGCTTCGCTGGCGAAACCCTGCCCTTCCTGCCCGGCATACAGCAGCCAGCCCAGTTCCTGTTCCGGGAACAGCGGGCCATGGTTGATGCCAACCTGGCCGATGCACTCGCCCGTATCGCGGCGCTCGATCATCAGCGCGCCGTGCCCGAACAGATGCCAGCTGGCCAGGTCGTGGCAGAACTGTCCCCACGCGGCAACCTCACCAAATGGCCCGCCCATGCCGCGCGCGCGGGGCGAGGCCAGGAATGCGGCATACACGGGGAAGTCGTCCAGGCGTTGCGCGCGCAGGCGCAGGCGGGGGGTTTCCAGCAGCGGAATGTCGATCATGCGTGTATCGGTCAGTACACGGCCAGGAAGCCGCACCCGCGGCGCTGTGGCTGGCCTTCAACCGTCACCTGCACGCTGGCCGATGTATCCACGCCTTCGGCATTGCGGCAAGGCTCGCGCTTGATCTCGACGATGGTGGGCTGCTTGCCCAGCTCACCGTTGAGTACTGTCAACGAACTGGGCGCACCGGCCGGCTGGCCGAGGTAGCGCAGCGTACCGGTGCTGTTGCGGCCGGCGATGGTGAGCGTGGCATCGTGGTTACCCTTGCCGGTGGAGGCGATCTCGATGGACCAGCCTTCACCACCGCCGGTGAAGGCTGGTACCGGGCTGGCATCCGCGGCGATCGAAGGATGACGCGGTGCATCGGCGCCCGCATCGGCTTGCGGTGCACTGCTGGCGCAGCCAGCGAACAGGCCCGCCACCAGCGTGGCAGTCACAACGGAACGCAGAGTCATGGCGTACTCCTCCGGCAGACGAGCGACCAGTCTAGGCAGAAGCGCGTGCGCTGGCGATGAACAAGGCTACCCTCAGCGTGCTGCACGCCCACCCGTAGCCACCTGCACCCGGTCGCGGCCCAGCGCTTTGGCCGCGTACATGGCGGTGTCGGCGGCGCGTACCAGCGCGTGCCAGCCGATCGGGTCAAGCGTGCCCTGGGCAACGCCGAAGCTGGCGGTGACCCGCAGGATCTCGCCACTGCCCAGCACGATGTCCTTGCCGCGCAGTGCCACCCGCAGCGACTCGGCCAGCTGCCGGCCACTGGCCAGATCGCCTTCGGCCAGCAGCACCAGGAATTCCTCGCCGCCGTAACGGGCGACGCTGTCGTTGCGGCGCAGGTGGCGGCGCAGCAGCTGCGCCACCTGCACCAGCACATCGTCGCCGGCCGCATGGCCCTGCCCATCGTTGATCGACTTGAAATGATCAACGTCCAGCAGAATCACCACCGCCTGCGTGCTTCCATCGGCATGCCGCTGTCGTACCAGTCCCTCCAGCGAGCGCCGGTTCAACAGGCCGGTCAGCTGATCGGTATCGGCCAGCTCACGCAGTTCACGGGTCAACGCCGAACGCTGATGCGACTTCGCCCGCAGTACCTCGATGGCATCGAACAGGCGCTGCATTTCCGCCATCGGGTGGGTGGCATGCTGCTCGGTACCCGGCGTATCCGAGGCGATCTGGATCACCTGCGCCTGCGCCTGCAGCAACGGCCGCAGGATCTGCACGTGGGCGATGCGCAGGGCCAGCGCAAGCAGCAGCAACGTCCCCAGCACCGTGGCGGCCAGCACGGCCAGGCGTACCGCTTCCTTGTTGCGGGTGTGCTCGAAGCGCGCGATCGAAACGCCGAGGTATCCATCGCGCAGCGCTTCCAGCGATTGCAGGGTGGGCACGTAGCGCGCGGTGAACTCGGCCGCCGTCCAGGGTGGCGGCACCCCACGCCGGCCATCTTCGATCAGCTGTTCCACCATCGGCAGCGACTGGCCGAAGAACTGCCGGCGCGCCATGTCCCAATGCCAGGACAGCGTCGGCTCGCTGCGGAATACAGACTCGTGGCTGGCCGCCAACTGCCACAGCTCCAGCAGGCGGCCCTGGGTCTGCTGCGCAGCGCGCACCTGTGGCTCCCGCCACGCGCCGGGCACCGCCAGCGGCACCATCACGTTGGATGCCAAGCGGCCACCGTGCTCGCGCAGGTCGATCAGGATCTGCCCCTGCATGGCAGGAATCGCGGCTTCGCGATCAGCCGCGACCAGGTCGCTGATCTGCACCGACGTCAGCGCCTGCAGCCGGTCGTACACCGCGAACATGCTGTTGATCGCGTGCTCCACCTCCTCTGCCGAGCGCTCGCCTCTGGGCAGTGCGGCGACGCGGTCCACCGCAGCGCGCGCGGTCTGCAGCCGCCGCTGCGCTTCATGCAGGCGTGGTGTTTCGTCCACCACCCGCGGGTCGGTCTGGAACACGCTCTGCAGGTGCTGCGTCGCTGCGTCCACCCGCTGCCGGGCGACCACCAGCTGTGCAGCCAACCGGCGCTGCTCCTGCGCATCGGTGCTGTCGGCGCCGAGCAGGCTGTTGGCTGGCCCACGCTCCGCCGATACAAGATTGGCCAGCTCGAAGGTCTGCCTCAGCTGCCGCAGGCTGACCAGGTTGGCCTCGGCTTCGGTATAGCGCTGCGTACCCTGCACCAGCGCAATGACCATCAGCGGCAGCGTGCACAGCACGAACAGGCCTGCGAGGATCCAGAGCCAGGTCTGCAGTCCGTTTGGCGATGCCCTGCGGCCCATCGATGTATCCCCTGGCGTGCGGATCAGTGTAGCGCTGCGCTCGCGTAACGGTGGGTCAAATCCAGCGCTGGTCCACCAGTTCGCGCTTCACGTAGGCGTAGAACACCGGCGCGGCCACCAGCCCAGGCAGGCCGAACGCCGCTTCCATCACCAGCATGGCCAGCAGCAGCTCCCAGGCGCGCGCCTGGATCTCGCCGCCGACGATGCGTGCGTTGAGGAAGTACTCCAGCTTGTGGATCACCACCAGGTACAGCAGCGCAGCCACGGCCACGTAGAACGATACCGACAACGCGACGATGGTGATGATGGTGTTGGAGATGATGTTGCCCACCACCGGCAGCAAGCCGGCGATGAAGGTGATCAGCACCAGCGTCTTCGACAGTGGCAGGTGCACGCCGAACAGCGGCAGCACGCCCAGCAGGAAGATGGCGGTGAACACGGTGTTGAGCAGCGAGATCTTGACCTGGGCAAATACCACCTGGCGGAACGCGGTGGCCAGGCGGCTGGTACGGCCGATCAGTTCCTGCGCCAGCGGGCCCATCTTCGGCAGCGGCAGTTCGTCGTACAGCGCGATCATCGCGCCCAGCACCATGCCGATCAGCACGCGCACCCCCACCTGCACCACCGACGTGCCGGCCACGCCCAGCTGGCGCTGGTGCTCGGCGGCCCATTCGTTGACGGCCGCGCGCAGCGCCGTCAGGTCTTCAGGGATGTAGGGCTGCAGCAGGGCCGGCACCTGGTGCCGGGAGGTGTTGAGGATGTCCATCAACCGTGCCAGCAACACGTCAGGGCCACCGGTCTCGTTGCGGAAGAACGAGGCCACGCCGATACCTGCCAGCACCAATGCGCTGATGATCACCGCCGACAGCACGATCACCGCGATCGCCCGTGCCCGCCCGGGACGCAGTTTGCCTTCCACGGTGGAGGCCAGCACATGGGTCAGCTGGAACACCAGCAGGCCCGACAGCAGGGTCACCACCAGGCCAAGCTTCAGTGCCAGCCACATGCCCAGCAGCATCATCAACCAGGCGGCGATGCGTGCGGCGGGAGGCTTGGGCAGGGTCGGGATGACGAGGGACATCGGGGCACATCCTGGAGGGGTGGCCCATGGTAGTGGATTGAGGTGATGCGCCCGCGCACGCGCGCATCCCTGCGGCCGCCGCCTGCCGTCAACGTGCGACCACCGCCCCTGCCGAACGTGCAAGTGCGGCCGCCTGCTGATCACCCTTGCGCTCGCTGTAGCGATCCACCAGGTAGTCCGAACGGTCCCGCGTGAGCAGGGTGAACTTGACCAGCTCCTCCATCACATCCACCACCCGGTCGTAGTACGCCGAGGGTTTCATCCGCCCGTTTTCGTCGAACTCCTGCCATGCCTTGGCCACCGAAGACTGGTTGGGAATGGTCAGCATGCGCATCCAGCGCCCCAGCACGCGCAGCGTGTTGACCGTGTTGAACGACTGCGAACCGCCACTGACCTGCATCACCGCCAGCGTCCTGCCCTGCGTCGGGCGCACGCTGCCATCTTCCAGCGGCAGCCAGTCGATCTGGTTCTTGAACACGCCGGTGACCGTGCCGTGGCGCTCCGGGCTGATCCAGACCTGGCCTTCGGACCATTGCGACCACTCGCGCAGGCGCTGCACTTCAGGGTGATCGGCGCCGACGCTGTCGAGCATGGGCAACGTATGCGGATCGAACACCCGGGTCTCGCAGCCGAGGTGGCGCAGCAGGTGCTCGGCCTCCAGCGCCAGCTTGCGGCTGAACGACTGCGGGCGCAGCGAGCCATACAGCAGCAGGATCCGCGGCGGGTGCGTGCGGCCCGTGCCCAGTTGAGACAGGTCGGGCTGGGGAAGCGAGGCTTCGGCCAGATTCGGGAGGATGGGACTTGCGATGGATTCATTCATTCGACTATTCTAGAAATATGGAAACGAAAAATGCAATCACCGCCCTCACCGCCCTTGGCCATGCCACCCGCCTGGCCGCCTTCCGGCTGCTGGTGGAAGCCGGCCCGGCCGGCCGCATGGCCGGCGACATCGGCACCGCCCTGCAGGTGCCGCCGGCCACGCTCAGCTTCCACCTGAAGGAGCTGCTGCAGGCCGGGCTGGTCGAGAGCGAGAGCCAGGGCCGCAACGTCTGCTACCGCGCCAACTTCAGTGCCATGACCGGCCTGATCGATTACCTGACCCATAACTGCTGCGCAGGCTCGCCCGACCCGGCCTGCAGCCCAGCGTCCCCTGATTGCGCCTGCTGACCGGAGATCCGCTTCGTGACCACACAACGCGTCCTGTTCCTGTGCACGGGCAATTCCGCCCGCAGTGTTCTTGCCGAAGCCACGCTGCGGGCGTGGGCCGGCCACCGTTTCGAGGTGTTCAGCGCCGGCAGCCAACCAGCAGGCGCGGTCAATCCATTCGCCCTTGCGCAGTTGCAGGCCGAGGGCATCGCCACCGCAGGCCTGCGCAGCAAATCGTGGGACGAGTTCGCTGACGGCACGCCGATGGACCTGGTGATCACGGTCTGCGATGCCGCAGCCGCCGAGGCGTGCCCGGTGGTGTTCGGCGACTTCGTGCGCACGCACTGGGGCTTGCCCGATCCGGCCGCCGTCGAGGGCAGCGCGGATGACAAGGCGGCCGCGTTCGTGCAGGCACACGCCATCGTCAAGGCGCGGCTGCTGGCCCTGCTGGCATTGCCCGCTGCCACTTGGTCCGACCGCGGGCAGTTGAAAGAAGCGCTGGATCGCATTGGTTTCGTGCAACCCGAGGACGACCAGGCGTGAGCGCGCCGGCACCGATGGGGTTGTTCGAGCGCTACCTGACGCTGTGGGTGGCGCTGTGCATCGTGGCCGGCACCCTGCTTGGCCACGCACTGCCGCAGCCATTTGCTGCGCTGGCGTCGGCGGAAGTGGCCAAGGTCAACCTGCCCATCGCCGTGCTGATCTGGCTGATGATCATCCCGATGCTGCTGCGGGTTGATTTCAGTGCGATGCGTCAGCTTGGCCAGCACTGGAAAGGCATCGGCGTAACGTTGTTCATCAACTGGGCGGTCAAGCCGTTCTCGATGGCACTGCTGGGCTGGTTCTTCCTGCGCCACGTATTTGCCGATGCGCTGCCCGCCGCACAGGTCGACAGCTACATCGCCGGTCTGATCCTGCTGGCGGCAGCGCCCTGCACCGCCATGGTGTTCGTATGGAGCAACCTGTGCCGCGGCGATGCCAACTTCACCCTCAGCCAGGTGGCGTTGAACGACGCGATCATGGTGGTGGCGTATGCACCGGTGGTGGCACTGCTGCTGGGCCTGTCGGCGATCAGCGTGCCGTCGGACACGCTGCTGCTGTCGGTGTCGCTATACATCATCGCGCCGGTGCTGGTGGCCGTACTGCTGCGGCGCTGGCTGCTGGCCCGCGGCGGGCAGGCCGGCCTGCAGTCCGCGCTGCGAAAGCTGGGGCCGGTCTCGCTGCTGGCGTTGCTGCTGACGCTGGTGCTGCTGTTCGGCTTCCAAGGCGAGCAGATCGTGCGGCAGCCGCTGGTCATCGCCATCCTGGCAGTACCGATCCTGATCCAGGTCTACTTCAACTCAGGGCTGGCCTACCTGCTCAACCGACGCCTGGGGGTCGCCCACTGCGTGGCCGGTCCTTCGGCGCTGATTGGTGCCAGCAACTTCTTCGAGCTGGCAGTGGCCACTGCCGTGGGGCTGTTCGGCGTGCATTCCGGTGCGGCGCTGGCGACGGTGGTCGGTGTATTGATCGAAGTGCCGGTGATGTTGTCGGTGGTGCGCATCGTCAATGCGTCGCGCGGCTGGTATGAGCGACGCTGAGGCGGGGCCGCGCCGTGCTTGCATGGACTACAGGCCGGTCATCTTCAGTGCTGCCTCGGGAAGCCGCTCGCCACTGAGGTGGATGTCCGCAAGCTGTTGATCGATACGGGCCAGGTCCTGCGCATCAAGCACCAGTTCAACGGCACCGAGATTTTCTTCCAGGCGATGCAGCTTCGTCGTCCCCGGAATCGGCGCGATCCAGGGTTTCTGCGCAAGCAACCAGGCCAATGCAACCTGCGCCGGCGTTGCGCCCTTCTCCGATGCCACGGTCTTCACTACGTCGACCAGTGCCATGTTCGCCCTGCGCGACGCTGCAGAGAAACGTGGCACGACAGTGCGGAAATCGGTGGCGTCGAACCGGGTGTGCTCGTCGATCCTGCCGGTCAGGAAACCCGCGCCCAGGGGACTGAACGGCACGAAGCCGATCTGCAGCTCCTGCAGCACGGAAAGCAGCTCATCTTCCGGGCCTCGCCAGAACAGCGAGTACTCGCTCTGCACCGCGGTCACTGCCTGCACGGCGTGTGCCCGGCGGATGGTCTGCACGCCTGCCTCGGATAGCCCGAAATGCTTGACCTTGCCTTCAGCGATCAGTTCTTTGACGGCGCCAGCGACCTCTTCGATCGGCACCGCCGGGTCCACCCGGTGCTGGTAGAACAGGTCGACGCGATCCGTGCGCAGCCGCTTCAGGCTGGCTTCGGCCACGGCTTTGATGTGCTCGGGCCGGCTGTTGGTGCCGCCGCCCCGTGCACCGGTTGCAGGGTCGATGTCGAAGCCGAACTTGGTGGCGATGACCACCTGGTCGCGCAGCGGCGCCAGCGCCTCGCCCACGAGTTCTTCATTGACGAAGGGACCGTAGGCTTCAGCAGTATCGAAGTGGGTGACGCCGCGTTCCACCGCGGTGCGGATGAGCGCGATCATCTCCCGCTTGTCGGCGGCCAGCCCATAGGCTGAACTCATGCCCATGCAGCCCAGCCCGAGGGCAGATACCTCCAGGCCTTGTCCAAGCTTCCGGGTCTTCATGTCTGGCTCCTTGTCGAGCGGTACGTGGGGTGGCCAGCATCGGGCAGCCGAGTCGTCATGGCGGCAATCTACGCCTCCCGCACCTGGTCTTGCAGAGGCATAATCGGATATCGCTTATATCTGGTGCGCATCAATGGGGATCGAACATTACGATCAGCTGGCCCTCTTCGCGCTGGTGGCGCGCGAGCGCAGCTTCACCCGCGCCGCCGCCCAGCTGGGCATGTCCCAGCCGGCATTGAGCCGGTCCATGCGGCAACTGGAAGAACGCCTGGGCGTGCGCCTGCTTGCCCGCACCACGCGCAGCGTGTCGCCGACCGAAGCTGGAGAACAGCTGCTGCGCGTCATCGCGCCCCGATTCGAAGAAATCGACAGCGAACTTGCCCAGCTCAATGCCTTCCGTGACAAACCCGCCGGCCGCCTGCGCATCACCGCCGGCGAGCACGCGGCGATCACCGTCATGCAACCGGTGCTGGGCAAGCTGCTGCCCGACCATCCCGATCTGAACATCGAAGTGATCGTGGACTACGGACTGACCGACATCGTCGCCGAGGGCTATGACGCCGGCATCCGCCTGGGGGAACAGGTGGCACGGGACATGATCGCGATGCCGGTCGGTCCGCAGCTGCGGATGGCGGTGGTGGGTTCGCCCGCCTATTTCCAGCGGCACCCCAGACCGAAATCGCCGCATGACCTGACCGGGCACAACTGCATCACCATCCGGCTGCCCACCCACGGCGGCATCTTCGCCTGGGAGTTCGAGAAGAAGGGCAAGGAACTGAAGGTGAGAGTGGAAGGCCAGCTGGTGTTCAACAACATCGCCATGCGCCTGCAGGCCGCACTGGAAGGGCTGGGCCTGGCCTACATGCCCGAGGATCTGGTGCACGCACACATCGAGGCCGGCACCTTGGTTCGCGTACTGGCCGACTGGTGCCCGCCCTTCCCGGGCTATCACCTGTACTACCCAAGCCGCCGGCAGTCCTCACCGGCCTTCACCCTGCTGCGCGATGCGCTGCGTTACGCACGCTGATCCGGCCCGCAGCGCAGGCAAGCATCAACGCGTGGAAGCGGCGACGTTCTGGTCAATGGCCGCATCGGCACGCGCTGCCGCAGCGGCCTCTCCGCTTTCGGCCAGCAGCCGCGCAACCTGGCGCAGCTGCGCGATGGTCAGGCCAACCCGCTGACTGGCCGCAACATGTGAGCGCAGCTGTGCTTCCACCCCGGGCGTGACTGCCAATGCGCCGACGGTGGCCAGCTCGCGGCTCTGCCAGTCCAGGTTGTCGCGTTCGAAGATGTCACCGAACAGGTGCGTCTGCAGGTACTGGTTGATGACCGGCGCGAACTCCATCACCGGGCCAGTGACCGGTGCGCCGGAGATACGCGTCTGGTTGGCGGTACCTGCGGCCAGCAATGCATTCCCTACCGGAATGGCGCGACTGGGTTCATGTCCGGGCGCGTCCTCGATGCCACGCTGCCTGCGGGCATCGGTCACGCGCAGCAGTTCCGCCAGCGCGTTGAGGCTGCGCGGGAAACCGGTATAGGCGTAAAGCTGCACCAGGATTTCCTTCGCTTCACTGACGGTGAGGCCGGCATCCAGACCACGGTTCAGCGCCATGTCGAGTCGGGGCATGTTGCTGGTGGCCATCGCAGCGGCAATCAACGGGATGGACTGCTGTCGGGCCGATAGCTGCTGTGCGTCGGCGTGGGTGTTGCTCATGGCGCGTGTCTCCTGCGGCGGATGGGCGTAGGCATGTGGCATGGTCAGGGCCGCCATGCAGATGCCGGCAGCAACCCAGCCGCATCGTCGCCGGCTAACGGGCGTTGTAAGCGTCATCACTGACCTTCTCCATCCAGTGCACGGTCTTGCCATCCACCGTGCCGCTCACCGCCAGATGAGTCATCGCACTGCTCGCCGATGCGCCATGCCAGTGCTTCACTCCCGGCGGACAGACCACCACATCCCCCGGTCGGATCTCCTGCACCGGCTTGCCCCATTGCTGGGTCAGGCCGACACCGGACACCACCACCAGCCGTTGCCCGGCGGGATGCGTATGCCACGCCGATCGCGCGCCGGCGTCGAACGTCACATAGGCCGCCGATGCAGGAATGCCCGCTTCGGCCGGGAACAACGGATCAACGCGGACCTTGCCGGTGAAGTACTCGGCTGGACCTGCGGTGGAAGCCTGCGTGCCACCACGCACGATCTGCTGCGTGTCTGCTTCGGCGCCCTGCGCCAAGGGCGCGGCGACACCCAGTGCAATGCCCAACAGTGTTCTGGTCATCATGAAGTCCTCAATGCAGATCGTTCTGTTTGTCGCCGCCCGGACGGGCACGGTCGATCACAACGTGCGTCCATAGAAAGTCGTCAGCTTGGCCACCGCCGCATCCACATGCCGCGGCACCCAGTAGGTTTCGATGTGGGTGGCACCTTCCAGGGTGAACAGCTCCTTGTCTTTGGTCCCTGTCGCTTTGGCGAACGCGTCCTCGGTCATGTAGCGGCTGTCGGCCTTGCTGCCGGCGATCATCAGCAGCGGCTGGTCGATCAGTTCGATCTGGTCGGTCGCATCCCAGCGCATCAGGTCCAGCAGGCTGCTGGTGGTGTACTTGAAGGTGGAGCCCGGATGAGCGTGCGTCTTCCAGTAATACTCATATCCCTGCCGGTAGAGATCGAAAGGCAGGCTGGCGATCTGCTCATCGGTCAGGTTGGCGTCGCCCGAGTACAGCACTTGGCCACCGGCAGCTTCCTGCGCGCGTGCGGCGGATGCCTGTTGAAGGCGCTGCTGGATCGTCTGCAGTTGCGAGTCCACATAACCATTGCGGCGGACACGCCCCGAGTTGAACATGCTGATCGTTGCCACCGCCCTGAAGCGCTTGTCGGTCTGCGCCGCAGCCAGCGAGTAGCCACCTCCGCCGCAGATGCCCAGCAGTCCCAGCCGCGTGGTGTCGACGCCCGGATAGCGGGTGATGTAGTCCGCCATGCCGAGGATGTCCTCGATGCGGAAGGCAGGCTTGTCCACGTTGCGTGGCTGACCGCCGCTGGCCCCCTGGTAGGCCGCATCGGCGGTGATGGTGATGTACCCCTCCGCGGCCAGTCGCTGGGCGTACAGGCCTGCAACCTGTTCCTTGACCCCGCCATTGGGGTGCGCCACCACGACTGCCGGGTATTTCCTGCCGGGCGCGTAGTGAGGCGGCGTGTAGACGTTGGCGGCGATCTGCAGGCCATTGAGCGTGTACGACACCGGATGGATGTTCACCTCACCGACGACGTTGCCGGTGATGGCCCCTTCATAGGCCAACGTATACGGGTTCTCACGGTAATCGGCTGCCTGCGCGTTGCCTGCGGCCAGTCCTATCGCGATGGCCAGCAGTGTGGCGTGGAGGGCATTTCGCTTCATGGATGTCTCCCTTCAATCCAGGTGCTTGTCGGCAAGGAATGTCGATACGAGATCGGCGATCTCGATGTTGTTGAGGTCGGAGAAGATGAAGTGGCTGTTGCCCTTGATGCCGATCTCCGGCAGATGGATGAGGCGCACATCGCCACCATGACGGTTGACGGCGTCCCGCCACAGCCGCGCCATCTGCAGCCGCGCCCGCCAGCTGTCCTGGGCCGGCAGCCTCACGGGGTCGGCGGGTATGTTGTCGCCGTAGAAGATCAGGATCGGAATGCGGGTCAGCGCATCGAACTGGTCCTGCGCAACGACGCGTGGCACAAGCGTGTCGAATGCGCTGGTGATGGGTGCCGGTGCTTCGCCTTCGGGGAACACGAAATCGCTGCCTGGCTCGAACGCAACGATGGCGCGCACGCCGGGGTTGCTGATCGCGGCAAGCCAACCGGGCCCACCGCCCTGCGAATGGGTGAACAGGATCGCTGGGCCGGTCTTGTCCAGCAGCGCGGAGATCCCCTGGGCGACAACCGCGCTGTCGTAGGGCCCGGTATTGGGTGTCATGGAGCGGAAGAACTGCTCGCGGGCGACTCCGCCAGGCGGGAACTGGCTGCCCGCGAACGCGTCGGGCCATACGCCGATGCGGAACTGGTTGAACCACAACTGCTCATCGGCCAATGGCTTGATGGTCTGCTCGACCATGCTCCTGCCGGCCTTTCCGCGCCGGGGCTGGTCCAGCAGGTAGGTCGCAAAGCGCCGGCGCAGGAAGAGGTTCTGGAAACCTTCGCGCCCATCGGCCGTGGTTTCCCAGCTCCTGGACGACTGGCCCGCACCATGCAGCATCACGATCGGCAATGGCCGGGCATTTACCGGTATCTGGTAGAACGCATAGACATGGTCGCCATGGAAGGTCTGACCTTCAGGCAGCAGCGGCCGGTACGGATCGAACGTACCCGGCGCAGTGGCGACCGAACCGCCGGCAAGCAGGCTGCCCTGCTGCTGTATCTGCAGCGGCTGCGGTACTGCCGCCGATGCAAGGCTGGCTACGGCCAACAGGGCGACCAGCATGCCTGTGCGCGGAAGAAGGGTGCGGAAGGTAGCTCTGGCTGGCATCGGGGCACGTGCTCATTCGACGAGCCCCCACGCTAACGGCCGCGCACTGATGGAAACAGAGCATCAGCTGGATATCACTCATGCGTGTGGGATATGAATCGAAGGACCTGTCCCGCAGGATGCCGGAGCTGTTGGTCTCAACACCGACTTCACTCGTGATGGGCTTCGATGCCCGCACAGGTTCTCGACCTCCATCCACGCTGCCCACCCTGAGGACGTTGCCGTGAACACATCACTTCACTCTCTTGCGAAGCTGGCCGCCCGTGTGTTGCTGATGCTGCTGTTCCTGGTATCCGGCCTGGGCAAGCTGTCCGACCCGGCGGCAACACAGGGCTACATGGCGGCGATGGGTCTTCCCGGCATCCTGCTGTGGCCCACCATCCTGTTCGAGATCGGCACGGCCCTGTGCATCCTGTTCGGCTTCCAGACCCGGGCAGTGGCAGCGGTGCTGGCCGCCTTCAGCCTGGTCACGGCCTTCATCTTCCACCACCAGCTGGCCGACCCGGTGCAGCAGATCATGTTCCTGAAGAATCTGGCCATCGCCGGCGGCTTCCTGCTGCTGGCGTGCAGCGGGCCAGGGCGCTACAGCGTGGACGCGAAGCGCGGGAAGCCCTGAGGCGGGGAAGGCGCGGCACCACGCTGCGCCGCCCTCACCTGCCCCTGGGCGACGCCGTCGAGCCCCGCACCATCAGGCTGAACTCCAGCGTCTGCTGACGCGGCACGTCCGCCTGTTCGATGATGGCGAGCAGCAGGTTGACCGCGCGCTCGCCGATCTCCCGCATCGGCTGCCTGATGGTCGTCAACGGAGGCGTCAGGTAACGCGATGACGCCAGGTCATCGAAGCCGACGATGGAGACGTCATCCGGCACGCGGATGCCCAGATCCCGGCAGGCTGCCAGGGTGCCCAGCGCCATCTGGTCGCTGAAGCAGAAGATCGCGGTGGGCGCCGGCGCGACGGCCAACAGCGCCATCGCGGCCGCATGGCCGGACTCCACCGAAAAGTCACCCGGCACGATGCTGAGGTGGCGCAGGCGGCCACGCGCCGTGCCGGCGGCGCGAACCCCTTCCAGCCGTTGCGTGTGCAGCGGATTGTCGGGCGGCCCGCCTACCACGGCGATCCGCTCATGCCCCAGGCCGTACAGGTGTTCCATCACCGCGCGCGCGGCGGCGGCGTTGTCGATGTGGACGCTGGGAATGCCCAGCGCGGGGTCGAACTCGCAGCCGTTGACCACCGGCGCGGCGACACCCCGTTGCTCGACGATATCGCGCGCTGTCGGCGGCAGGCGATGCCCCAGCACGATCAGGCCATCGGCCTCGTTGCGCCGGAGCATCTGCGCGTAGCGCTCCTCGCGCTCGGGCAGGTTCTGGGTATCGCCCAGCAGGACGGCGTAGCCGACGGCCTGCGCCGCGTCCTCCGCGCCCTGCAGGATCTGCGCGAAGAACGGGTTGGCAATGTCCGGCACGGTAACCAGGATCTTGCCGCTGCGCTGGGTCTTGAGCGTCCTGGCAACGGTGTTGGGAACATAGCCCAGCGCAGCGGCAGCCTGCTCGATGCGCGTGCGGGTCGCCGGCAGGACTTTGTCCGGCCGGGAAAGGGCTCGCGACACCGTGCCGGCAGAGACGCCGACGTGCTTTGCGATGTCGTAGATGGTGGCCATGGCGTTAGTTCTCCTGTCCGCTGTGCAGTGCACAACAGGTCCTGCGTGAGCCCCTGCTAGGATAATGCAATCGATTGCATCGAGGGCGAATCACGTTGAAGACGCTCAAGGGTCCAGCGCTGTTCCTGGCGCAGTTCATCGGCGACACAGCTCCTTTTGATCGGCTGGACACGCTGGCCGGATGGGCCGCGGGCCTGGGCTATTCTGGCCTACAAGTGCCGACCAGCGCGCCCCACCTGTTCGATCTGGCCGAGGCGGCGCACAGCCAGGCGTACTGCGACGACATCGCCGGCATGCTGACCGGACATGGCCTGCAGATCACCGAACTGTCCACTCACCTGCAAGGGCAGCTGGTCGCCGTCCATCCCGCCTACGACAGCCTGTTCGACGGATTCGCGCCGCCGGACAAACGCGGTGATCCTGCCGCCCGCCAGGCCTGGGCGGTGGAGCAGCTGCTGCTGGCCGCCAAGGCCAGCCAGCGCCTGGGGCTGACGGCGCATGCCACGTTCTCCGGCGCGCTGGCCTGGCCGTATTTCTACCCTTGGCCGCAACGACCGCCTGGTCTTGTGGAAGAAGCCTTCGCCGAACTCGGCCGCCGCTGGCGCCCCATCCTGGATGCGTTCGACGCGTGCGGCGTGGACCTGTGCTTCGAGATCCACCCGGGTGAGGACCTGCATGACGGCGCCACCTTCGAGCGCTTCCTCGACGTGGTGGACCACCATCCCCGCGCGAAGATCCTGTACGACCCCAGCCATATGCTGCTGCAGCAGATGGACTACCTCGGCTTCATCGACCGCTACCACGCGCGCATCGGCATCTTCCACGTCAAGGATGCGGAATATCACGCCAGCGCGCGCAGTGGCGTGTATGGCGGCTACCAGGACTGGATCGATCGTCCAGGCCGGTTCCGTTCACTCGGCGATGGGCAGATCGACTTCAAGGCGATCTTCTCGAAATTCGCGCAGTACGACTTCCCCGGCTGGGCAGTGCTGGAGTGGGAGTGCTGCCTGAAGCACCCGGAAGACGGTGCACGGGAAGGAGCCGCTTTCATCCGCGACCACATCATCCGCGTGACCGAACGCGCCTTCGACGACTTTGCCGACAGCGGCACGGACGCCGCTTCACTGCACCGCATGCTGGGAATCTGAGCCGATACCGCCCCGGGAGGGCAAGCCATGACGCACGCGATGTCGCGCTTGGGCGCGATGATGTTTCTGCAGTTCTTCATCTGGGGCGCGTGGTTCGTGACCCTGGGAACCTATCTCGTCCAAGGCCCGCTGCAGGCCAGTGCAAGCCAGGTGGCGACGGCCTTCCTCAGCCAGTCCATCGGCGCCATCGTGGCCCCCTTCCTGGTCGGCCTGATCGCGGATCGCTACTTCGCCGCCCAGCGCATCCTCGCGGTACTTCACCTGGCCGGCGCGGCGCTGATGTGGCTGGCGTCCACGGCGACGGACTTCAACACGTTCTTCGCCTGCGTGATGGGCTACATGTTGCTGTTCATGCCGACGCTGGCGTTGGCCAACAGCGTGGCGATGCGGCACATGCAATCGCCCGAGAAACAATTCCCCCCGGTGCGCGTGGCCGGCAGCATCGGCTGGATCGTGGCCGGCGTGCTGATCGGCTGGTTGGGCTGGGAGCAGGCGCACCGGCTTGAGCTGACATTCCGGATGGCGGCGATGGCGTCGCTGGCCCTCGGTCTGTACGCGTTCACCCTGCCGCATACGCCGCCGCTGGCGCAGCAGCGCGATGCCGGGCTGGGACAGATCCTGGGGCTGGATTCGCTGCGGCTGCTGAAGTCACGCTCGTATCTGGTGTTCTTCCTGTCGTCCATCGCCATCTGCGTCCCGCTGGCGTTCTACTACAACTTCACCAACCCGTACCTCAATGATCTCGGTGTGCGCGGCGCAGCGGGCCTGCAGTCGCTGGGGCAGGTCTCCGAAGTCCTGCTGATGCTGGCCATGCCGTTCCTGTTCGTGCGGCTGGGGGTGAAGACGATGCTGGCGGTAGGCATGGCCGCGTGGGTAGTGCGTTATGCCATGTTCGCCTTTGGCGATGCAGGCGGCGGCTTCTCGCTGCTGGTGATCGGCATCGTGCTGCACGGCATCTGCTACGACTTCTTCTTCGTCACCGGCCAGATCTACACCGATGCGCATGCCGGCCCGGCCGCGCGCAGCAGCGCGCAGGGCTTCATCACCCTGGCCACGTACGGCGTGGGCATGTTGATCGGCACGTTCCTGTCCGGCGCGGTGGTGGAGCACTTCACCACGGCGGCGGGACCGGACTGGCAGCAGATCTGGCTGTTCCCGGCAGGCGTCGCGCTGATCGTGCTGGTCGCCTTCCTGTTGCTGTTCCGCGACCGGCCGGTGGTCGCGGCCGCACCTTCCACGCCCTGAGGACACTACCCGATGCCAAAGCTTGGAATCGCCATCGTCGGTACGGGCATGATCGCTGCCGTGCATCGCCGCGCGGCACTGCTGGCCGGCGCCGATATCCGTGGCGTGGCCGCCTCCTCCCCGCAACGCGCGCTTGAAGTGGCGCAGTCGTGGAATGTTCCACGCGGCTATCGGGACATCGAGGAGGTGGTCGCCGACCCACAGGTCCAGGTCGTGCATGTCTGCACGCCCAACCATCTGCACCACTCCATGGCACAGGCCGCACTGCAGGCCGGCAAGCATGTGATCTGCGAGAAGCCGCTGGCCACCATGCTGGAAGACGCCGCGGCCCTGGCTGCGCTGGCTGCCGCGACCGGACTGATCGCCACGGTGCCCTTCGTCTACCGCTACCACCCGGTCGTCCGCGAGGCGCGCGCACGCATCGCGCAGGGCGAACTGGGACCGCTGCACCTGATCCATGGCAGCTACCTGCAGGACTGGCTGCTGGACCCGGCCAGCAACAACTGGCGCGTGGACCCGGCACTGGGCGGCGCATCGCGCGTGTTCGCCGACATCGGCTCGCACTGGTGCGACCTGGTGGAGTGGGTCAGCGGCGAGCGTTTCACCGAGGTCAGCGCGGCGTTCGACACGGTGATCGCCGAACGCAGCGCCGACACCGGCAAGAGCTTCACGACAGCGGCGGCAGGTGGCGCGATGCAGGCGGTGGCGAGCGAGGACGTGGCCGCGGCGATGTTCCGTACCGGCGCCGGTACGCTGGCATCGTTGACGGTCAGTCAGGTATCGGCGGGACGCCGCAATCGCCTCTGGTTCGAGATCGATGGCGCCAGAGCCAGCGTGGCCTTCAACCAGGAGGACGCCGAGCGGCTGTGGATCGGCCTGCCCGAGCAGCGCGAGGAAATCTTCGTGCGTGGGCCAGGCGCCGGCAGTGCCGAACAGCGCCGGCTGTCGGTGCTGCCGGCGGGGCACGCGCAGGGCTATGGCCATTGCTTCGAAGCATTTGTTGCCGACACCTATCGCGCCATCGAAGGCGAGCGGCCGCACGGCCTGCCCACCTTCGAAGACGGCATGCGCTCGGCGCAGATCGTCGACCGCGTCATCACATCGGCCAGGACGCGCGCCTGGACCGCCATCGGTTGAATCCCGGGAGGATCTTTTGATGAACACCCCTGTTCGTAGAGCTGCGACGCTCGCAGTGCTGCTGCTCGCTGCCCTGCCCGCTTTCGCACGCGAAGCTGCCGGCCCACAAAAGCCCATCGCGGTACAGATGTACACCCTGCGCAATGCCGGCTCGCTTGAGCAGCAGCTGAAGATCGTCCAAGACGCGGGCGTGGGTGCGGTGGAAACGGTGGGCACGCAGGGCGTCAGCGCTACCGAACTCAAGCAGTTGCTGGGGAGGTATTCGATCAAGGCGATTTCCTCGCACGTGCCATTGGCCGAGCTGCGCAAGGACCTTGACGGCGTGGTGGCCTTCAACCGATTGATCGGCAACACCACGCTGGTGGTGCCATACCTGGACGCGAAGGATCGGCCGACCGATGCCGCGGGCTGGACCGCACTGGGCACGGAGCTGGGCAGGATCGCGAAACAGGTACGCGCCAAGGGCATGCGACTGGCCTACCACAACCACGATTTCGAGCTCGTCGACTTCAATGGCCGGACAGGACTGGAACTGCTGTTCGCAGCGGCGGGGCCCGACCTGCAGACCGAGCTGGACCTGGCCTGGGTCGCGCGTGCGGGCCTGGACCCGGCGGTGATGCTGGCGAAATTCCGCGGTCGGCTGTTCGCGGTACACGCCAAGGACAACGCACCCAAAGGCCAGGCCGAAGACGAGGGTGGCTTTGCCGCCGTCGGCCAGGGCGTGCTGGACTGGAAGGCGATCCTGCCGGCCGCGGCAAAGGCCGGCGTGCAGTGGTACATCGTCGAGCACGACCAGCCGCGCGACCCGGCCAAAGTCATCCAGACCGGCGCGGATTACCTGCGGGAACACCTGACCGTCACCCTGCCCGCCAGCGCACAGCGCTAGCGAAGGAGACCTCCTTGAAGACGATCCTGACAGTGGCCGTGGTTCTTTCCTGTGCTGTGTTTACGACTGCGGCGTGGTGCAAGGATGACCCTGCCGCCGGCGCAAAGCTCTACACCGCGAACTGCACGGCCTGCCATGGCGCAGACCGTGCGGGCATGCCGGGCGCGTTCCCCGCCCTCACCGACGTCAGCAAGCGGCTGCAACCGGCGCAGATCAAGGACAAGATCAGGAAGGGCGGCGGATTGATGCCGCCCTTCTCCCAGCTGTCGCAGCAGGAAATCGATGACATCGCCAGTTTCCTGGCGAAGTAGCAGGCAGCCGTTACAGTTCGCGCACCCAGATGTTGCGGTAGCTGACCTTGGAATCATGCTCCTGCAGATAGATCGGCGCGCACGCATGTGGCGAGTACGAGGGCGCGCCGATGTACTCGGTCTTGCCCGCCAGCACGGTGTCGTCCTGCACCAGCACGCCGTTGTGCAGCACGGTGATACGCGCGGGCGAAGTGAGCCCGCCACCCGGCGAGAAGCGCGGTGCCTTCCAGAGGATGTCGTAGGCCTGCCACTCGCCCGGGGCACGCGAAGCGTTCACCCGCGGCATGGCCTGCTTGTAGATGGAGCCCGCCTGGCCGTTGGCATAGGTCGGATTGTTGTAACTGTCGAGCACCTGCAGCTCATACTGCTCCTGCAGGAAGATGCCGCTGTTGCCCCGGTTCTGGCCGTCGAAGCCCTTCGTATCGGTGGGCGTGCGCCACTCGACATGCAACTGGATGTCGCAGAAGCGTTGCCTGGTGCGGATGCCCTTGCTGCCCGGCACCACGGTCAGCGCGCCGTCGGCTACGGTCCAAGGCACGCGCCCACCCTGCTCGGACTCCCAGCGCGAAAGATCCCTGCCATCGAACAGCACGATCGCATCGGAAGGAGCCTTCCCCGCAGGGGTGGCCACGACTGCAGGCACAGGCGTCCACACTTCGGTCTTCTTTGGATTGCGCGCAGGATCGGCGCCGGCCTGCGCGAATGCGGGCGCTACCACCAGCAGGCCGGCGGCAAGCAACAGAGAGCGGATCATCATGGCGTTTTCCATCAGCTGGTCCCCCACGCGGGCGTGCCGGCAACATAGGCGAGGTCGCCGTCGTAGCGGCCCGGCACGGCAACGTACTGCAGCACTTCGGTCGCACCGACCTTCGAGGTGAAGAAGCCGAAGATGGCCAGCTGCTTGATCATCGTGAAGTAATGCGGCATCGCTTCTCCTTCCTCGGCAGTGCCGGTTTCGGTTACATCGACCGCGCGCTTCCTCGCCTCGGCATCCAGCGTGCGCAGCAGTTCGGTGCGGGCCTGCGGCGCGAGTGAAATGAAGCGGCCACCGGCGCGTTTGTCGATATCGGTCAGGCCGGCGCGGAACGTCGCCTGCTGCCGGGCGGTGTAGCAGTCGCTGACGAACGTCGCCATGAAAGCACCGGCGCCGGCGTCCTTCGCCCCCGGCGTCTTCGTCCGTGGCAGGATGGTCTCGGCGATCTCGTCCAACGTGCCGACATCGGCGTCGGAGAAGTGAGGCTTCGTACCGGCAGCCGGCGCCTGCCCATGAACAAGCGCAGGCAGGCCGACCATGGCCGCGCCGGTGGCGGCGACGATCATCTTCAACAGTTCGCGGCGATCCATCAGAGATTCCCCGCTTTCAGTTCGCGCACGGCGTGGTCGGCCGCGCGCGCGGTCAACGCCATGTAGGTCAGCGAGGGATTCACGCAGGCGCTGGAGGTCATGCAGGCACCGTCGGTCACATAGACATTGGGCGCATCCCACACCTGGTTGTGCTGGTTCAGCACGGAGGTCCTGCGGTCACGCCCCATGCGCGCGGTCCCCATCTCGTGGATGCCCTTGCCCGGAGCGTAGTCGCTGTCGTGCATCTCCACGTCCTTGACGCCGGCCGCCTCCAGCATCTCGGCGGCATCGGCAGCCATGTCCTTGCGCATCGCCAGTTCGTTGGCACGCATGGCTACGTCCATCGCCAGCACCGGCAGACCCCACTTGTCCTTGCGGTCGCGGTCCAGGCGGATGGTGTTGTCGTGGTGCGGCAGCATTTCACCGAAGCCGGTCATGCCGATGCGCCAGTCACCGGGCACGGTCAGCGCCTCCTTCAGATCGGCACCGATGTTGAGCTCGGCGATCTCGCGCGACCACCCGGTGCGGCTGGCACCGCCCTGGTAGCCGAACCCACGCAGGTAGCCGCGCTTGTCCGTAGCAATGTTGCGGAACCGCGGAATGTAGAAACCGCAGGGACGGCGGCCGAAGTAGTACTTGTCCTCGTAGCCCTCGACCCGGCCCGAGGCACCAGCACCAAAATGATGGTCCATCACGTTGTGCCCCAGTTCGCCGGACGAAGAGCCCAGCCCGCCTTCCCACACATCGGTGGCCGAGTTCATCAGCAGCCAGGTCGAGTTGAAGGAGGACGCGTTGAGGAAGATGACCTTGGCCGTGTACTGGTAGGTCTGGCCGGTCTCTGCGTCGATGACCTCCACGCCGCGCGCACGCTTGCGGTCCTTGTCGTAGAGCACTTCCTTGACGATCGAGAAGGGCCGCAACGTCAGGTTGCCGGTCTTCATGGCCGCCGGCAGCGTTGCCGACTGGGTCGAGAAGTAGGCACCGAAGGGACAGCCGAGAATGCACTTGTTGCGGTACTGGCAGTTGACGCGGCCCTGCTCGGGCATGGGCTTGGTGATGTTGGCGGTGCGCGAGTGGATCATGTGCCGCGTTCCGCCGAAGGCTTTCTGGATCCGCGCGGCCACGTCCTTTTCGACGATGTTCAACGGGATCGGCGGCAGGAACTCGCCGTCCGGCAACACGTCCAACCCTTCACGCGTGCCGGCGATGCCGGCGAACTTCTCCACATGGTCGTACCAGGGCGCGATGTCGGCGTAGCGGATCGGCCAGTCGGCGGCGATGCCGTCCTTGAGGTTCGCTTCGAAATCCAGGTCGGAGAAGCGATAGCTCTGCCGCCCCCACATCAGCGAACGGCCGCCCACGTGATAGCCGCGGAACCAGTCGAATCGCTTCGTCTCGATGTAGGGCGATTCCTGTTCGTCGGCCCACATGCCCTGCAGGTTCTCGGCCAGGGCGTAGTCGCGCATCAACACCGGGAAATCGGCCTTCATCGCCTGGGTTGGCCGATTGCGATGCGGGAAATCCCACGCCTCCTTCATCGCATTGACGTAGTCCTTGACGTGCTCGATGTTGCGTCCGCGTTCCAGCATCAGGACCTTCAGGCCCTTCTCGGTCAGTTCCTTTGCCGCCCAACCGCCACTGATTCCCGAGCCAACAACGATGGCGTCGTAATGATTATCTGCCATGGGTCTATCACCTGGGTGGATATCGTTTCAGACGTCGCAGAGGCGGATCGCCTCGCGCAGCGAGCCAACGGCATCAGGCGCTGCAGGCATGAATTCCTGCGCCAGATAACCATCGAAACCGGTGTCGCGGATCGCGCGACAGATGGCGGGGTAATTGAGCTCCTGCTGGTCCCCGATCTCATGCCGTCCAGGCACGCCGGCGGTGTGGTAATGCTTGAAGCAGGCATGATGCTTGCCGATGGTGGCGATGATGTCGCCCTCCATGATCTGCATGTGATAGATGTCGTACAGGAGACCGAAGTTGTCCGAGCCGAGCCGCTGGCACAGCTCCACGCCCCAGGCGGAGTGGTCGCACAGGTAGTCGCGATGATCGACCCTGGAGTTCAGCAGCTCCATCACCAGCACCACACCGCGCTTCTCGGCATGCCCGAGGATGCGCTTGAGCCCCGCCTCGGCGTTGACCATGCCGTCCTGGGGATCCATGCCGTTGCGGTTGCCGGAAAAGCAGATGAGATTGCGATAGCCGGCATCGGCGACCAGATCGATGTGCCGCGTGTAGCGCTCCACCAGTTGATCGTGGAACTCACGACCGGCAAAGCCCTTGGTGAGGCCCAGCTCGGCGCCGTTGCACATCGAGCTGTAGACGCCATGGGCCTTCAGCGTGGGCCAGTCCTCCGGGCCCACCAGATCGATGGCGGCAAACCCGATGCCCTTCACCGTCTGGCAAAGCTGGGCAATCGACTGCTCAGGAAAGGTCCAGCGGGCGACGGAATGCTTCAGGTTGCCCTTGAGTGGCGCGGTGGCTGCAAACGCAGGCAGAACGCCCGCAGCCCCGAGGCCGAGACTGCCGGCAACCGCGATGCGCAGCGCATCGCGCCGCGTGAGCCCTGGGCCCGGTCTGATCGAATGGATGGACATCCACTTTCCGGCCTCCCAACCGGTATCAAACGCTGACGATTTCGCTGCAATGCAATCGATTGCACCATGGGGAGGAAATTGTTTTTTTGCAAGACGCAGTGCACGAAAGTCCATGCTGCGGGGCACAACGTCGACAGGGATCTGCGGGAAAAAGAAAAGCCCCGCATGGGCGGGGCTTTCGTTCTTCCTGCTGACAAGCGTTCGATCAGAACGGGATATCGTCGTCAGCGAAGTCATCCATCGGCGGGGCCGACTGCTGCGGCTGCTGCTGCGGACGCTGCTGGCCGTAGCCGCCGCCCTGGTTGCCGCCCTGGTTGTAACCACCGCCCTGGCCGCCACGCGCGTTGCCACCGCCACCGCCACCACCGCCGTACTCCTGGCGCGGGGCCTGCTGGCGCTGCGGACGCTCGCCGCCGCTGAAGTTGCCACCGCCGCCGCCACCGCCGCCTTCACCGCGGCCGCCCAGCATCTGCATTTCATCGGCGACGATATCGGTGGAGTACTTCTCCACGCCGTCCTGGCCGGTGTACTTGTCGTAACGCAGGCTGCCTTCGACGTACACCGAGCTTCCCTTGCGCAGGTACTCGCCGGCGATCTCGCCGAGCTTGCCGAAGAACACCACGCGGTGCCATTCGGTACGCTCCTGCTGGTTGCCATCCTTGTCCTTGCGGACGCTGGTGGTGGCCAGGCTGATGCGGGTGATCGCCATGCCGGCCTGGGTGTACTTCACGTCCGGGTCGTTGCCGAGGTTGCCGACCAGGATGACTTTGTTGATGCCGCGCGCCATAGGTGTGTTCGTCCGTTGTACAGGGCGGTTGCTGTTCTACCACAGCCCCGGCGGGACTGCTGGACAGGACCGCCCCAGGGATTTGGGGGGAATGCAGGAACGACCCAGTCTACCATCCCGTGCCCCTCCAGCCCTGTCAGAGACGCCCCCGGAATCAATGGGAGGTTGCCTTAATGTCTGGCAAAGCTTCTACGGAACGTGAGCAATCCCGGCCACTGAAGACGCCGCCGCAATTCTCAAATAAAGAGACGGATGGAGATGGGCAGGAAACTGGCCATCGGGCATCTTAAAACGCAATCGATCCTCAATATATTTCACCCGCGGCATCGACTGCGTTAATCCAAGGCATTATGTACAGAACAAACCTACGCCGCAAACAGCAATTTCCCAATGCAGAAAATGGGAAACCACTACAGACGCCAGACGTCCAGCGGCGATAAGCTTGCCGGCACAAGTGGAGAACCAGCAATAGACAAAGGACGCATGTGCGAACGTCAAGGAAAGCGCAGCACATGTTCCACTGGAATCAGTTGCCCAATCACGCAACCAGCGTGGAAATCAAGGATCGGAAATGAACATGAAGTTCGCTTTGGCACTGCTCCTCATCGCATCACTTGGATTCACCGCTTATTCTCAAACAGTCAGCCTCCCCCCAGTGAAGGTCACAGCACCTCGAGTCGGCGGTGGAGATTTCAGCTGCTTGGGAACAGCATGCTTCAATGCGGTCAATCAAGAATCGTTCTCGGCCAATGAGCGTTTCCTGGAGATTCATGAGCGCCATCCTGATGAACCGCCCGCACTGGACCAGGACAAAGTGTGCAGATCCATGAGGCAGAATCGGCCCGCCAACTGCAGCTTCGAATCACCGCCTTCAGCCCCAGGCTTCAGTCCCGGCTGGACACCCAATGGATGTGGCACTGGCCCCAGAGCAAACTGGTTTCTGGATCGCGCTCTTTCCCAAGCCAATTCTTCCACTTACTCCGGAGACCTTGACGCGCCATTCGCCGGCACCAGCTTCCTGAACGCATGCAATGGTCACGATACGTGCTGGGGAGGTGCGATGGATCGCGGAACATGCGACATTCAATTCAGAGAATCAATGGAGTCAGCCTGCTCAGGCCAATCAAGCCCCGACACCTTCAATATCTGCATGGGGTATGCCGGCATGTACCACGGTGCGGTTTCCACCACAAATGGTTCAAATGAAGCCTATGCCACGGCACTCAGCGAAAACTCCTGTGCAGCCTGGATATACGACATGAAGGCAAACGGGTGCAACCCATGAACAGTGATCATTCGTCCAAAGCTCCAGTGCTTGCGTTGCTATCGATGATGGCATTGATCGCGTGCCAACCTGAAGCAGCTTCAAGGAACGGGGCTGCTAAACACACCCCAACGCCGGAAGACTCCAATGTCGAGACTGCAAATGTCGCGAACGGAAAAACCACTGCAACTCAGTTCTTCCGATGGAGTGGCAACAAGGCCACCTTACCGGAAGATGATCGGAAATATCTGGCCAACCTCTCATCGAGATATCACGACATATTCCGTGGACTGGATGGAAAACCGGAGAGCGAGGCACTCGCCCTTGGATTTCCAACTGAAAAAGAATGGCTCGACGCCAGAGACCTTTCGAACGAGGAGCTTCTCGAGCAGATGAATCAGGGCAACATCAACGCCAAGGCGTTTCATGTTGACCGGCAACTGGAAACGCTTGAAAACCTGATCTCTTCTTCAGGCGCAGAGAATATCACTGAATTATTCCAGACATCCCCAGCCATTCGTGACAAGTACCAACAGCTTGCAATTGACACCCAGGTAGCGGCTGCTGGACTTCTCAAGTTCCACCCAAGCCCGTTCTCCGCCTATATGTTCGGGGCGACCAGCGCCATTACAGGCGGAGTGGATGCCCCTATCCCGGCCTCGATGAGTGTCGCCGGAGAGCTGGGTGACAGCAGATCCGCAGAGCTGCTGAAAGCATACTCAGCCATCAACGAGAAGATGGATCCTGCTGCGGTCATGAGCAGCTATTCTTCCATGCGAAAAATCGCCGGACTGAACTGAAGGATCTCATGATCATTCTTGCCGCCCTCGCCGCCATTCACGCATTGATTGCAATGTTGTCATTTCCTGCACTCTTCAGCGGACGGAGGAGCTGGCCTTTCCATGCCAGCCTGATCGCTATCGCGTGCCCACTGGCAGCACCGTTCTTCATCGGGGCATTCATCCTGAAAAGTGTCCCTTACTTCAATATGCATCTGGGCTACGCCTATTGCGCAGCTGCCCTTTACACGATCGGCCTGCTCGCATCCGTCTCATCACTCATAGGCCATCTCAGGCGAAAATCGGGCACATTCGGCTGAACGTGGTTCCCCTGGATTTTCATAACCAGCTTCAGGAAGTCCCACATCCGCGTGGGCGTATCTGCATCCGTCGCCGGACGCATGGCATCATCGCAGCCTGTGTCAGCTCATCTTCAACATGACCATCAAAGGCAAAGCCACCTCCCTGGACATCGCCCACCTGGCCGGGGTCTCCCAGCCCACGGTCTCGCGGGCCCTGCGCGGCAGCCCGATGGTCAACGCCGAGACCCGCGAGCGCATCCTGCGCATCGCCCGCGAGCTGAACTACAAGGTCGACAAGAACGCCTCCAGCCTGCGCCTGCGCAATGCCGGCACCCTGGCCCTGCTGTTCTTCGAGGACCCGACCAATGACGACTCGCTGATCAACCCCTTCTTCCACTCGATGCTGGGCTCGATCACCCGTGCCTGCGCGCTGCACGGGCAGGACCTGCTGGTGTCCTTCCAGCAACTGTCCACCGACTGGCAGGCCGATTACGAAGACAGCAACAAGGCCGATGGCATCATCCTGCTCGGCTATGGCGACTACCACGAGTCGCGCGACCGCCTGCAGCGGCTGGTCGAACAGGGCACCCACTTCGTGCGCTGGGGCGCGGCCCTGCCCGGCCAGCCGGGCGTGTCGATCGGCAGCGACAACTTCCAGGGCGGGCATGACATCACCGCCCACCTGCTGCAACAGGGCTGCCGCCGCATCGCCTTCCTCGGCCATGCCTCCAGCCACTACCCGGAATTCGAGGAGCGCTATCGCGGCCACGTCGAAGCGCTGCGTGCACACGGCCTGGCGGCCGACCCGGCGCTGCAGCACGATGCGATCACCACCGAGGCGTCCGGTCATGAGGCCTGCCTGGCACTGCTGGCCCAGGACCGTTCCATCGATGCGATCTGCGCGGCCAGCGACCTGATTGCCATTGGCGCGGTGCGCGCCCTGCGCGAGCAGGGCCTGCGGGTGCCGCAGGACGTGGCGGTGACCGGCTTCGATGACATCCCGCTGGCCGCCTCGGTGTCGCCGCCACTGACCACCGTGCAGCAGGACACCAAGCAGGCCGGCCAGCTGCTGGTGGAGAAGCTGCTGGCGCTGATCGGCCGGCAGCCGGTGGAAGGCCAGAGCATTCCGGTGAAGCTGGTGGTGCGCGAGTCGTCGCTGCGCACCTAGCACTTTTGTAGTGCCGAGCCATGCTCGGCAGAATGCATGAGACGCAAGGCCAACGGCAGCCGAGCATGGGCTCGGCTCTACAGGACCTACGCCACTACGCGCCGCCCGGCATCGCCGTGCGTACCGCCATGCTGAACTCATCCAGCAGGAAAGGCTTGGCGATCATCGCCATGCCTTCATCGAGGAAGGCCGCGCGTTCCTGTGCCTTTTCCGCATAGCCGGTCATGAACAGGATCGGCAGCGCTGGCCGCGATTGCCGCGCGATCTCCGCCAACTGGCGGCCGTTGAGCCCCGGCAGCCCGACATCGGTGACCAGCAGGTCGATGGTCTGCGCCGAGGCCAGAATCGGGATGGCTGCATCGGCATCACCCACCACCTGGGCCTGATACCCCAGGTCCTCCAGCACCACCGTCACCAGCATCCGTACCTGCTCGTCATCCTCCACCACCAGGATGGACTGGCCCGCGCCCCGCCGGATCGGCTGCGAGGCTGCAGGCTCGTCCTCCGCCACGGCTTCCGACAACGGAATGAACAACAGCACCGTCGTGCCCTGGCCGACATTGGACTGGATGGCGATGTGGCCGCCGGACTGCTGCATGAAGCCGTACACCATCGACATGCCCAGGCCCGTGCCCTTGCCGATGGGCTTGGTGGTGAAGAAGGGTTCGAACGCGCGCTCGACCACTTCCGGCGCCATGCCGGCACCGGTATCGGCCACCGCCACCATCGCGTAGTCGCCAGCAGGCACGGCCCTGTACTGCCCCTCGCGTACGCTCACCGCCGATGCGCGCAGGGTCAGATCGCCACCGTGCGGCATCGCATCGCGCGCGTTGATGGCCAGGTTCAACAGCGCGCTTTCGAACTGGTTGGCATCCAGCGTAGCGTGCAACGGCAGCGGCGAGGGCTCGGCGCGGATACGCACGGCTTCGCCCAGGGTGCTGTGCAGCAGGTGCTGTACCGAAACCAGCAATGTGTTGATCTCCACCGGCCGCGCATCCAGCGACTGCCGTCGGGAGAACGCCAGCAGGCGCTGGGTCAGCGCCGCCGCACGCTGGGCCGAGGCGGTGGCGGTGTCGAGGAAACGTTCGAGGTCGTCGACCCGGCCCATGTCCAGACGCAGGCGCACGATGTCCAGCGCGGACAGGATGCCGGTCAGCATGTTGTTGAAGTCGTGGGCGATGCCGCCCGTCAACTGACCGATCGCTTCCATCTTCTGCGACTGCCGCAGTGCGGCGTCGCTGGCCTCGCGCGCGGCCATCTGCGCTTGCAGTTCACGGGTACGCTCGGCCACCATCGCCTCCAGCGCGTGCGCGTGCTGTTGGCTGCTGGCAAGCGCCAGCTTGGCGGCGGTGATATCGGTGATGAACACATGGAAGCCGTCGATGCGACCATCAGCATCGCGGCGCGGCGAGTAACGCACTTCGCAGTCCCGACGTCCGTGTACGCGATGTGGCCAGACGATTTCGAACACCGCCTCGCGGCCGGCCAATGCGGCTTCCATCGCCGGCCGACGCTGCTGCCACACCGGCTCGCCGATGACCTCGCGCACATGCCTGCCGATCACTTCGCCGGTGGCCAGTTCGAACCAGCTTTCATAGGCCCTGTTGGCGAAGCGGAAACACAGCGCGCGATCGACGAACGCGATCAGCACCGGCATCGCATCGGCAATCAGGCGCAATTCGGACTCGCTGCGCGCCAGCGCCGCACGGCCATCGGCCAACGCGGTGACCTGGTCGCGCACCACGAACTGCTTTGCGCGCGCACGCAGCGCACCCTGCACTGCACTGAGCAACGACATGCTTCCCAACGGCCGATCCATTTCCACCACGTTGATCGAGCCGGGCAGCAAGGGTTCGCGGGTGGAACGCCGGTAGGAACGCGCCGAGCGCAGCAGGATGAACGGGACGTCCGACCAGGCCGGCTGCTGCTGCAGCGCCTGCTGCAGCACATCGCTGCCGCGTGCCACCGCTTCCTGGGTGACCACCACCAGCCCGGTGCGGTCATCGAGTTGGCTGGCCAATACCTCCAGACCGGGTGCGATGTGCGTTTTCAGGCCCGCGTTGGCCAGCACCGCCGCGATGCTGTCGGCGTCGCGGCCGAAGGGAGCAACGATGCGGACAACCGTGCCGCCATCATCGCTATCGGACATCGGACTGGCCCAGCAGCGCCGCGCTGTCGCCTACGAATTCGGGCGTGCCGGTAAGGATTCCCTGGAAATCGGCCAATGCGGCGCTGACCGTGATACCCCGCCCGTCGATCTTCAGTTCGCGGATGGTGTCTTCATGCGCACCGCCGCGGTTCTTGATCACCGAGATCGCCTTGCGGATGCGCCCCTTGGCTTCGAAGAAGCGGAACAGCACCACCGCATCAGCGATGTAGGACACGTTGAGGCTGCCGGTGGACATGGTGCCGACCAGGCCGTGCTGCGGGTTGATCAGGAAGGTCGCCACGCCCTTCTGGTTCAGATAGGACAGCATCTCGTGCAGCTGCAGCATCAGCTGCTTTTCCTGCGGCATGGCGGTGACATAGCCGTTGAGGCTGTCGATCACCAGCACGCTGCAGTTGCGCTCTTCCACGGCCTTGCGCAGGTTCCAGGAGAATTCACCCGGCGACACTTCGGCCGGGTCCATCTGCAGGATCTCCAGCAGACCCGATTGCAGGTGCTTGTCCAGGTCGATATCCAGCGCGGAAGCGCGCGCCAGCAACGTGCCGACCCGCTCGTCGAATTCGAAGATGCAGCTGCGCTCACCGCGTTCGCAGGCCGCCCACACGTACTGCAGTGCCACGTTGGTCTTGCCGCTGCCGGCCGGGCCGGTCAGCAGCGTGGAGGTGCCTCGCAGCGGCCCGCCACCCAGCAGCCGGTCGATCTCCGCTACCCCGCTGCTGATGGGCGTTCCGACGAACCGGCCATGATGCTCGGAGGCGATCAGGCGCGGGAAGATCTGCACCCCACCACTACGGATCACCATATCGTGGTAACCGGCAACGAAATCGACACCCCGCAGCTTCTGCACCTGCATCCGGCGGCGGGCCGGGCCAAAATCCAGAGTAAGACGTTCCAGCGACAACACACCGTGGCACAGGCTGTGCAGCTGGCCATCGCGCTCATCGCCGGTGGACGTCAGGTCGTCCACCAGGATCACCGTGGCGCTCTTGGGCGCGAAGAACTGCTTGAGTGCGAGGATCTGCCGGCGATAGCGCAGCGAATCCTGGGCCAGCAGGCGCAGTTCGGACAGCGAATCGAACACCACGCGGGTCGGCCCGATGCTGTCTACCTTCGACATGATCAGATTGACCGTCTCGTCCAGCTCCATTTCCCACGAGTGCAGCACCGACTGCAGGCGGCCATTGCCCATGGCCCCCTCGGCCGAGCCCAGCTCGAACAGGTGCAGGCCATCCAGCGACCAGCCATGCGCCGACGCTACTTCCCGCAGCTCTTCGGCGGTCTCGGACAGGGTGATGTACAGGCAGCGTTCGCCGCGTTGCAGCCCTTCCAGCAGGAACTGCAGCGACAAGGTGGTCTTTCCGGAGCCGGGCGGGCCTTCCAACAGGTACAGGCGCGCCTGCGGCAGCCCGCCGCCCAGAATGCTGTCCAGCCCCTCTACCCCGGTTACGATCCGCATGTGCGCCTGCATGGCAATGACAAAAGAGGGTCAGAGCCTAGCGACGCCGCTGTGGACGGATTGTGTGATCCAGCGCACCGATGCCAACGCATTCAGGAATTTTTCACGGCGCCCGCCCTGCGCCGCCACCGGAGGCGGCCTATGCGCCAGCTCCACGCCAGCATCAGCACCGCGTACAGCGCCAGCAGCAGCTGCAGCCCCTGCTTGACGAAGAACAGCAGCGGCAGCCAACCGTAGTCGGCGTCGGCCATTTTCATCTGCAGGCCAGGCGCCAGGCCCAGTGTCGCGGTTTCTCCACGCAGGCCAGGCCCGACCTCCACAACGGTGATCTTCAGGTGCAGGGCGCCGGCACCCAGCGTAAGTGGCGGGGCCAGTGGCGGCCACCGGAAATCGCTGGGCGGTAACCCGGGTTCGTCCGGCGTGAACTCGCGTGTCACCTCGCCCGAGCCATGCGAACCGACCGGCATCGCCCGATAGAGTGCGTGCCGCCCGTCATGCTCGACCTTCAGCCTGATCGGCTCGCCGGGCGTGCGGAAGCGCAGAAAACCAGCATGCTCGCTGTTCTGCCAGTCACCGAGCACGGGATCCGGCTGGTCGTACCTGCGCGGCGGCCGCTGGAACGTCAACGACAGCTGCGGCCGACCAGGCAACAGCCGCTCGGTCTCCAGCACCAGCTGCGTGCCTGGTTCCAGCAACAGCGGTGCGGATGCGTAGTGCGTGGCAGTACGGAAATCGGCCAGCGACAGCACCAACCCGATACTGAGCGAGATCAACAGCAACCAGTTGAACCAGAATGCGATGCGCACCGGATGTCCTTTTCCGCGTTGGGCTGAACGAGTATAGCCAGCCCCCTGCGCTGCGCCGACGGCCCACGACTGGCGGCACCATGACCAAAGGGGCATGACGCGGCCCCGTTCAGCGCGATAAACAGCAGATCAACACACGGAAAGGTGTACGTCGCATGCTGAAGATCGATTCGCTGTCCAAGACGTACGCCAACGGCGTGCACGCGTTGAACGGGGTCACCCTGGATATTCCCCGCGGCATGTTCGGCCTGCTCGGCCCGAACGGCGCGGGGAAATCCTCGCTGATGCGCACCCTGGCCACCCTGCAGGAGGCTGACAGTGGCAGTGCCACCCTGAGCATTCCGGGTGAATCACCGATCGACGTACTGCGCGACAAGGACGCCGTGCGCCGCCGCCTGGGCTACCTGCCACAGGACTTCGGGGTGTACCCGAAGGTCAGCGCGCTGGACCTGCTGGAGCACTTCGCCGTGCTGAAGGGCCTGACCCAGCGTGGCCAGCGTCGCGAGGTGGTCGATGGCCTGCTGCAGCAGGTGAACCTGTGGGATGCACGCAAGCGCAAGCTGGGCACCTACTCCGGGGGCATGCGCCAGCGCTTCGGCATCGCCCAGGCGCTGCTCGGCGACCCGCGTCTGGTGATCGTCGACGAGCCCACCGCCGGGCTCGACCCGGAAGAGCGCAACCGCTTCCTCAACCTGCTGGCGGCCATCGGCGAGAACGTGGCGGTGATCCTGTCCACCCACATCGTCGAGGACGTGACCGACCTGTGCCCGACCATGGCGATCATGAACAAGGGTCAGGTGCTGCTGACCGGCCGCCCCACCGATGCGATCGACGCGCTGCAGCAGCAGGTCTGGCGCAAGCAGGTGGACCCATCGGAACTGGCTGACCATGAGGCGCGCTACACGGTGCTGTCCTCGCGCCTGGTGGGGGGCCGTCCGGTGATCCACGTGCACAGCGCCAGCGACCCGGGCGATGGCTTCGCGCCGGTCGCACCCGATCTCGAGGACGTGTATTTCCAGCGCCTGCGCCTGCAGGCGCGTGCCCGTGCAGCCTGAGCGGAGTACACCATGACCCTCGACTTCTTCCGGTTCGAGCTGCGCGAGCAGCTGCGTTCCCCGCTGCTGTGGCTGTTTGCCGGTCTGTTCGCCCTGCTCGCCTTCGGCGCCGCGTCCAGCGATGCGGTGCAGATCGGGGGCGGCAGCGGCAACGTGCACAGCAATGCCCCCACCGTCGTCGCCTCGATGCTGGGCATCTTCACCCTGCTCGGCATGCTGGTGTCCACCCTGTTTGTCAGCAATGCGCTGCTGCGTGACTTCGAACTGGGCACAGCCGAACTGATCTTCGCCAGCCCGATCAAACGCCGCCACTATCTGGCCGGGCGCATCGCCGCAGCGCTGGTGTCGGGCCTGCTGGTATACGTGCTGATCGCCGTTGGCATACTGGTGGCGCAGTTCATGCCCTGGGTCGATGCCGAGCGCCTGGGGCCCACCAACTGGGCCGGCTATGGCTGGACCTTCGCGGTGGTGGTCATTCCCAACCTGCTGTTCACCACGGCACTGCTGTCGCTGCTGGCGGTGACCACCCGTTCGATCCTGTGGGTGTACATCGGCGTGGTCGGTTACTTCGTACTGTATGGGGTCAGCGCCGCCCTGCTGCGCGACATCGACAACACCTGGATCGCGGTGCTGACCGAGCCATTGGGCATGCGTGCGCTGTCGCGCACCATCCGCTACTGGTCCACCGAAGAGCGCAACAGCGGCATTCCGGAACTGGCCGGCTACCTGCTGGCCAACCGGGTGCTGTGGCTGACCGTGGCCGCCGCGCTGTTCGCCGCCACCTTCGCCCTGTTCCGTACCGAGCGCAGCGGCAGCGGCCGCCGGCGCTGGGGGCGCGGCAAGGCGGTGGCATCAGCCGATCCCGCGCCGCTGCGACCGGCAACGACCACGCTGCCGCGGGTGACGCCGGTGTTCAGTACAGGCACCGCGTGGCGGCAGTTCCTGCGCCAGGTGCGGTTCGATACACGCGGCGTGCTGCGCAGCGTGCCCTTCATCGTGCTGCTGGTGCTGGGCCTGGCCAATTTCCTGCCGTCCGCGCTGTTCCGGCAGACGCTGTACGGCACCTCCATCTGGCCAGTCACCTCGCAGATGATCATGGCCCTGCAAGGCGCCTTCAGCTGGCTGCTGATCATCATCGTGCTGTTCTTCGCCGGTGAGCTGGTGTGGAAGGAGCGAGGCGCACGCATCAACGAGGTGAACGATGCGATGCCGGTACCCAACTGGGTGCCGTTGCTGGCCAAGTTCGTCGCACTGCTGGCGGTGATCGCCTGCTTCCAGGCGGCCGGCGCGCTGGCAGCCATGGCCGTGCAGCTGGCCAAGGGCTATACCCATCTCGAACCGCTGCTGTACCTGCGCAGCCTTGCGCTGGATTCGGTGGTGTACGTGCTGATGGGCGGTCTGGCGCTGGTGCTGCAGGTGCTGACCAACAACAAGTTCTTCGGCTACGCGCTGCTGATCGTGGTGATGATCGGCCAGGGCGTGCTGGGCATGCTCGACTACACCCAGAACATCTACAACTTCGGCAGCTGGCCGATTGCCCCCTATTCGGACATGAACGGCTACGGCCACTTCCTGACCGGACAGTTGGCCTTCCAGGGCTACTGGGCGCTGTTCCTGCTGGCACTGATGTGCCTGGCATCGGCGTTCTGGGTACGTGGCGTCAGCCAGGGCCTGCGCCAGCGGCTTGCCCTGGCCGGGCGACGCCTGCGTGGCCCGACCGGCGCGATGGCAGCGCTGGCCACAGTTGCGTTCATCGCGGTAGGCGGCTGGCTGTACTGGAGCACCAACATCCGCAACGATTTCCTTTCGCCGGACCAGCAGCTGGACCTGCAGGCCCGTTACGAACGCGAACTGTCGAAATACCGCAACCTGCCGCAGCCGCGCATCATCGCCGTGGACAACCGGGTGGACCTGCGTCCCGAAACCCAGTCGATGGTGATCGACGCCAACTGGACGATCCGCAACACCCACGCCGCGCCCATCCAGGAGGTGCACGTGGCTGCGTCCGACGACAAACAGCTGGTGGCCGTCGACCTGGGTGGACAGACGCTGTCAATGCACGACGCCGACCTTGGCTACCGCATCTATCGCCTGGCCACGCCGTTGCAGCCGGGCGAAGAGCGCCGCATCCATTTCCGTGTGGTGCAGCAGCCCGATGGCATCACCGCAGATCAGGCGCCGAGCAACATCGTCGACAACGGCAGCTTCTTCAACAGCCGCGTACTGCCGTCCTTCGGCTACAACGAAGGCGCTGAGATCAGCGACCGCAACGAGCGGCGCAAGCGTGACCTCGGCGAGCCACGGCGCATGCCCAAGCTGGAAGACGAAGCCGCACGCGCAAACAACTACGTCACCAACGACGCCGACTGGCTCGACTTCCGCAGTACCATCTGCACCGCACCGGACCAGGTGGCACTGGCGCCGGGCTACCTGCAGCACGAGACCACGGTGAACGGGCGGCGCTGCTTCAGCTATGCGATGGACCGGCCGATGCTGAACTTCTACGCCTACCTGTCGGCACGCTGGGAGGTTCGCCGGGCGAAGTACAAGAACATCCCGATCGAGGTGTATTTCGATCCCGCCCATGGCTACAACGTGGACCGCATGATCGACGCGGTGCAGAAGTCGCTGGCCTACTACGAAGCCAACTTCACTCCGTACCAGCATCGCCAGGTACGCATCATCGAGTTCCCGGGCTACCAGCGCTTCGCCCAGTCCTTCGCCAACACCATTCCCTATTCGGAGTCGATCGGCTTCATCGCCGACCTGCGCGACCCGGACAAGGTGGACTATGTGTTCTACGTGACCGCCCACGAAGTCGCGCACCAGTGGTGGGCGCACCAGGTGATCGGCGCCAACGTGCAGGGCGCAACCGTGTTGTCCGAGTCGCTGTCGCAGTATTCGGCACTGATGGTGATGGAGCAGGAATACGGTCGCCAGCACATGCGCCAGTTCCTCAAGCGCGAGCTGGATGGCTACCTGTCCGGGCGCGGCGGTGAGGCCATCGAGGAGCTGCCGCTGGAGCGTGTGGAGAACCAGCAGTACATCCACTACCAGAAGGGCTCGCTGGTGTTCTACCGGCTGCGTGAGGAAATCGGCGAGGAGGCGTTGAACCGTGCCCTGAAGCATTTCCTGCAGGACAAGGGCTACCAGCAGCCGCCGTACACCACCTCGCGGGAGCTGCTGGCCTACATTCGCGCCGAAACGCCCGCCGACCGCCAGCAGCTGGTCACCGACCTGTTCGAGAAGATGAGCTTCTACGACAACCGGTTGTTGGCCGCCAGCGCGCGCAAGCGTGCCGACGGACGCTACGACGTGACCCTGGACCTGCATGCCAGCAAGCAGTACGCCGATGGCAAGGGCAAGGAGACCGCCGGCACGATGGATGACTGGGTGGAGATTGGTGTGTTCGCCAATGGTCCGTCCGGCAAGGAACATGACCAGAAGGTGCTGTACCTGCAGCGCCACCACATCACCACGGCCGAGCCGAAGATCACGGTGACGGTGGATGCCAGGCCGGATGAGGCGGGCTTCGATCCGTACAACAAGCTGATCGACCGGGTGAGCGAGGACAACCGGCGCAAGGTGACGATGTAACACGCGTGATGGTGCCGGCCTTCGGGCCGGCATCGTTTGCGGAAGCATCCACGCATGGCGTGGATCTACTGGAACGCATCCACGCCATGCGTGGATGCCGTGCTGCCCCGTTGACGCCCTCGGCTACGCTGCGGGGCTCTGCGAACCGGCCTTCGGCCCCAGCACCGCCAGCAGCACGTAGATCACGATCGACGCCACGGTGCCGAGTGCAGCCAGCAACATGAAGGCAAACTCCGAACGGCCCTGCTGCCGCGCCCACTGCCCCAGATGCCAGGCCGCCCCCAGGTTGATCAGCCAGGCGATGACGAACACCGGCCACTGCACGAAACCGACCGCGCGCAGCAATGGCATGGCGATGAGTGCTGCGACGATGGCGCCGATCAGGAAGACCAGCGCCAGGCGGGAATGGTGTACCGAAGCGGCGGTCATGCGCCCAGCTCCCGTACCATCACCAGTACGCGATAGCCGTGGTTGTCGGCTTCCTGCAGGGGCGTCCAGCCCATCCGCGCGTAGAGGCCGCCATCCAGGGCTTCGGTCTGCAGGTACAGATGCGAGACGCCCATCCGCACCGCCTGCGCCGCAGCCTGTTCGACCAATCCGCTGGCCAGCCCGCGGCCACGATGACTGTCGGCCACGAACACGCTGCCCAGCCAATGCTCGTACTGCGGCAAGCCCTGCATCTCCCGGCGCTTGAGCTGCACCGCGCCTGCCACCTGGGCGCCATCGAATGCGGTGATCAGGTGCGGAAAGCCTTCCGCATCCTGCGGCTGGTTGAGCCGCTGCAGTTCCTGCTCCAGCGACACGCCGGCGTCCCGGCCCCATTGCGCGTTGTACCACTGTGCCAGCTGCAGCCTTTCCGGCGCGTCAGCGGGTAGCACCCTGAATTCCATGGCGAAGCCTCGATCCCTATGTCGTGCAAGAGGATCACGTACGGCCTTCAATTGGAAGCAGACGAGCGACGGCCCGGCGCTACAGAACGGTCAGCCCTGCGCGAAATCCTTCAGGATCTCGCCGACGCCGCTGGGCGAGATCTCAAAGCCCAGCGTGGTACCCGGATTGATCACCACACCGTAACCGCCCGGCACGCGACGCAACACGTCGAGCATCAGCCAGCGGACCTGATGCTCGGCCTGCTGGCTGTAGATGCCCACCCGCGCCGGATCGGTGAACACGGCTACGTGCAGGGTGCCCTGCTTGTCGAACAGCAGCGGATCGAAGCCGCTGCCATCGGGGGTGACCAGGCTGCCGGTCAGCAGCACCACATCGGAGGCGACGAAGGCCTCCATGAACGCGCGGATCGGCACTGTTCCGTCCATCGCGGCCTTGAGCAGGGTTTCGATCGGGGTCTGCGGGGCAAGGTCGGTCATGGCGGCTGCAACAGGGAGGTAAGGGGGCCTATTGTAGAGCCGAGCCCACGCTCGGCTGCGCTTCCACGGACTGTAGATGGCGGCAGCCGAGCGTGGGCTCGGCTCTACAACCGCCCGGCCCGGACCTCTCAGCGCTTCAGCCGCTGGTCGCGCGCCTGCTGGTCGGCCACGGCCTTGTCCAATTCGGCCTGCAGGGCCGGCTGCTGCACCGGTGCATCCAGCACGAACACCTTCACCCCGTGCGCAGGCACGTCAGCCTTCAGCGCCCCCGTCACTTTCACCTCGCCGCCGTCCAGCGCGTCCCGCCAGGTGCCGGCCTGCAGGTAGCGGTCCACGTTGAAGGTCTTCGCGGCATCGCCCTTGTTCAACAGCACCAGCGCAGTCTGCGCTACGTCGGCGTGCTGCAGCACGCGGAAGAACACCGCTTCATCGCCCTGCAGACGTTCGTTCACCTGCAGGCCGCGCTGCAGTGCGGGCGTGGCTTCACGCAGCTTGGCGATGCGTTGCAGCGGCGCGAAGATCGGGCTCTGCGGGGCGGCGTCCACCCGCGGCTGGCCGAAATAGGCGCGGTTGCCGGCATGTTCCGCACGGCCGCGCATGAAGCCGGTTTCCGAACCGTAATAGACCACTGGAATGCCACGTGCGGTGAACAGCCAGTTGTGCGCGTCGATGAAGCCGTTGTCGCTGGCCTGCAGGCGCGGCATGTCATGGTTGTCGTAGAAGCTCATCAGCTCGTACGGGTTGGCGTACGGGCCACCGGTCAGGTGCAGTGGCTCGGACAGGGTTTCAAACCCCTTGCCGGCGGTGCCGAAGGTCTGTTCCAGCGCGCCGCGCAGCGGGAAGTCGAGCACGCTGACATTGGCGTTGGCCGGCCAGGTGTGTTCGGCGATGCTGGCCGCGTTGTAGTCGAACGCTTCGCCGAACATGAACATGCCCGGGTGCTGCGCGCGGATGCGGTTGACGAACTCGTGCCACCACGGATGCGGCAGCCAGCCGATGGTGTCGATGCGCAGCGCATCCACGCCCTGCGCGGTCCACTGCAGGTAGGCCCCCACCAGGTAATCCATCACTGCCGGGTTGTCCTGGTTGAAGTCGCTCAGCTCGGCCAGGTTGCCGTCGAAAATCGAGCCGTCCTTGCTGTCGACCGGACCGATGTTGTTGTAGAACGCGTGCAGCGGATTGTGCTTCGGGTCCAGCTTCTGCGGCGGCAGGTTCTGGTGGTCGGCGATCAGCGTGCCGTCCTTGTCGAAGATCTGGCCGAACTGCGGCTGCCGCTTCGGCATGGTCCAGGCCGGCGACCCGTGGTTGCCGACGATGTCCAGCACCACCTTCAGGCCGGCGCCGTGCAGGCCCTTGGTCAACCCGGCAAAGTCCAGGTCCCTGCTCGGCAGGTGTTCATCGAGTTTGTAGAAGTTGATGCCCCAGTAGCCGTGGTAGCCGGTCTTGCCACGGTCTGTCAGGGTGCTGGTGCAGCTGATCGGTTTGCTGCCGGTGAACGCTTCATCCGGGTTGTCGACGATGGGGGTGATCCATACCGCACCGAAACCGAGGTTGCGGATGTAATCGGCATTGTCGAGCACGCCGCGGAAGTCACCACCGAGATAGCCGATGTTGCCGTCCACCTTGTCCGGGCACGGCACCGGGATATCGAACGTGCGGTGCTTGCCGCCCTGGTCGCGGTGATCGTTGGACGGATCGCCGTTGACGAAGCGGTCGGTGACCACGAAATACACCGCGTCGCTGGCGAACGGTTCGGTGGTGCCGACATAGGACGGACGTGGCGCAGCCGCGGCGTGGCCAGTGAACAGCACAAGGGATACAGCAACAGACAGCGCACCACGCATCACACCACCTCCGGACGGGACGGAACCCGCAACACGCACAGGCCGGCAATCAACAGACTGCAGCCACCCAGCACCAGTACATGCATCGGCTGGCCTCCCAGCCATGCGCGCAGGGCGAAACCGAGCGCACTGGCCGCGACCAGCTGCGGGATCACGATGAAGAAATTGAAGATACCCATGTACACACCCATCTTCGCCGCCGGCACGCTGTCCGACAGCAGCGCATAGGGCAACGACAGGATCGAGGCCCAGGCAAAACCCACGCCGACCATCGACAGCAGCAGCCATTGCGGATCGTCGATGAACATCATCGAGATCAGCCCTGCCCCGCCCAGCCACAGGTTGACCAGATGGCTCCAACGCAGCCCGATCGCCCGCACCATCGGCGGGATCAGCAGCGCGGCCAGTGCGGCGAAGCCGTTGTAGGCACCGAACAGCACGCCCACCCAGTTGGCGCCTTCGTTGTAGGCCGCCGATTCGACGTCGGTGGAACCGAAGTGCATGCCGGCCACTGCGCGCGTGGTGAAGATCCACATCGCGAACAGAGCAAACCACGAGAAGAACTGCACCCAGGCCAGACGACGCATGGTGATCGGCATCGCGCGCAGGTCGCCGACGATGGCTGCCAGCATGTGCGTGCCCGGCAGTACCCGCGCCGCCGCCAGCAGTGCGCCGTAGCCCGCGCACAGGCCGGCCAGCACGTACAGCATCTTGTCGCCCTGGCGCCACGCGATCAGCGCCGCCAGCAGCACGCCGAGCCCCAGCCACAGCGCAACCTGCGCCCACGGCGCAGGGCCGCTGACCGCAGTGCCGGCGTGGTGCGCCGGTGGTTCGGCGTCATCGAAGCTGGCCAGCTCGTCGGGCGAATACTCACGTGTGCTGACCACCGTCCAGGTGATCGCCGCCAGCAGCACCACCGCGCCGAAGTAGAACGCATAGCGCACGGTATCGGGCACTTCGCCCGCCGCTGCCGTGTTGGCAACGCCGAAGTGGGCCAGGATGAAGGGCAGGAAGCTGGCAACGATCGCGCCGACGCCGATGAAGAAGCTCTGCATCGCATAGCCGGCCGGCCGCTGCCGCGGGGCCAGCTGGTCGCCGACGAAGGCGCGGAACGGCTCCATCGATACGTTGATCGAGGCGTCCAGCACCCACAGCGTGCCGGCCGCGATCCACAGCGTCGGCGAGTTCGGCATCACCAGCAGGGCCAGCGTGGTCAGCACCGCGCCGATCATGAAGAACGGGCGGCGCCGTCCCCAGCGCGTCCAGGTGCGGTCGGACAGGTAGCCGATCACCGGCTGCACCAGCAGGCCGGTCAGCGGCGCGGCGATCCACAGTCCTGGCACCGCCTCCATGTCCGCACCCAGTGTTTCGAAGATGCGGCTGGCGTTGGCGTTCTGCAGGGCGAAACCGAACTGGATGCCAAGGAAGCCGAAGCACATGTTCCAGATCTGCCAGAACGACAACTGCGGCTTTGCAGGACGACTCATCGTGCGTCCTCTGTTGCCGCCACCGGCGCCATCTTCAGCGCCTGTATCTGGGCCTGGTTGAGCACGCCATCACGCCCGCCCTTGCCGCCGGTGTAGTGCGCGAAGTGCTGCAGCGCGCTCATGTTGAAGCCCTCTTCCAGGGTCACCGTGCAGCGGCCCTTGGGCACCGCGAAGGTTGCAGCGGTCGAATCCTGCGCCGCCACGCTGTGCGGCAGAGCCACCGTGTGCCGCTGCGGCGGCTGGCCCTTGCACTGCACGGCCAGCTGTTTCACCGCCGCGGTCACACCGGTGTTGATGGGACCGTTCGGGTTGCTGTACTGCAGGCGCAGGCGCACGTGGCCCGCCTTGGCGGCGTTGAACTGCCACTGCCGGCTGCCACGCAGCACCTGCTGCGGGCCGACGCAGACCATCGGACTGTGCAGTGATTCCAGCACACCTTCGCGACGGGTCAGGCTCAGGCAGTGCTGCAGTCCGTCATCACCGACGCGCACCTGGCCCTTGCTGGCCGAGGCCGCGACACCGTCCTGCCAAAGCACCTGTCCGGCGGCGACTGCGACGGTCCAGCTCTTGCCGTTACGCTTTGCCTGCGGCGCCAGCGGCGTGGCCGGCGCACGTGCATTGGCATCGGCACGCGGCACATCATGGCTCGCCGCTGCCGGCGCGGCGACCAGCTGCACGGTCGTCGTGGCACCACGCGTGCGCGTCTTGCCCGCGACCAGCAAGCCAGCGCCCACCTGCTTCGGGCGCTCCAGCACATAGCGCTTGCCACCCGACTCCAGGCTGATCCGCTTCTGCTTTCCGAACAGCTCCGGCACCAGCTCGGCCGGCAGCTTGGGCTGCACGCGACCGTCGTCCTGCACGCCGAACACACCCTCGGTCACCATCGACAGATAGCCGGCCACCGACCACAACTGGCGCTCGGAGTTGACCACCGGGCCGCTCAAGGCACCTTCGTCCACGTGCACGGCCTGGGTCACCAGCTCGTAGTTCTCCATGTTGGAGCCGGCCAACGCCGCCCCCTGCATCAACGAGCGGATCTCCGCGGCGATGCGCGGCGCGTCGTCTACCTTGCGCGCCGCGCGCAGCGAGTAGGCGCTGACGAAAGGCCAGATCGCGCGGTTGTGGTAGATCGGCTGCTGCGCTTCCTGCGGCCACACCACCGGGCTGCCGGCAGCACCCATCGGATAGCCCGCCAGCGCACGGCGCGCACGCTCAGCAGGCAGCACATCGGCGAGGATGCCCAGCGACAGGCCGAGCAGATCGATCTTGGCGTACGGCACCGGGTGCGCCGCTTCGCCGATGTAACTCATGTACTGGCCCATGTCTTCACGCCAGAAGCGTGCGTCGATCTGCCCCCCCAGTGCGTCGGCCCAGGCCTTGTACTGTTCGCTGCGTTCGTCACCCAGCTGCGCGGCCATCTGCTGCGCCAGGCGCAGCGCCTGGTAATGCAGCACGTTGGTGGACAGTGCGTAGGAGTCGCCGATGAAGCGCACGTCCTCGCGTGTCCAGTCCGGATAGGTCTGCTCGCGCCAGTCGAGGAACGAGGTCTCGCCGCGATACAGGCCCATCTGCGCGTCGAACACCATCGCCCGATCCTGCGCCAGCGTGCCCTGCAGCGCCTGCCAGACCTGCTCGGCAAACGCAGGATCATCGAGCAGGTGGCGTGCGGCCAGGAACCACACCACGCGGTCGCTGCTGATCGGCCAGCTGCCGCCGGAGCCGGTGTCCTGGGCCACGAACAGGCCGGGCGTATGCCCGTCGCGCGCCGCCGACAACTTGAACTGCAGCGACTGCCGGGTGCGCTTCGGGTCCAGCTTGGCCAGCGCCAGGTCGGCAGCGAAGCTGACGTCGCGCGTCCACACGTACGGCCAGCGCGCGCCGGTCTGGAAGCACTCGCAGGGTACCGGACGGCCTTCATCGAAGGCCGGATCGCGGATGGCGTCCACCCGGTCCTGGTCCATTTCCTGCTGGGCCAATGCGAACAGCGCGTCGAACATCACGCTGCCGGTCTGGCTGCGCATGGGCGCGGCGGCGATGCGCACCTCGCCGCGCCCTTCCGGTGTGCGCGCATGCAGCACGAAGCTGCCATTGGCAGCGGCTTCGGCACGCGCCTGGCGGCCGTCGAATGTCAGGTCGGCCGCGTGCGCGGTCGTCCCCAGCGCTGCCCCCAGGGCAGCGGTCAGGCAAATGATCTTCAGCATCGAAGCGGCAGACCGGCTTGCGCCCGTCGACCTCCCTCCCTCTCTGCACCGTTGTGGGTCCGCACTGCCGTTGCCGGCGTGCGGGCGCGGCACCTCCCTCAAGGTGCCCTGGCCCCATGGTAGACGCGGGGCTGTCGGCTGCGTCCAGCTGCATACGTATTCATGGCGCGCGGCACCGGCGCACCTGCTGCGCTGGCTTATGGTCCGGGTCTGTCAACGGCGCCTTGGGAGGGGAAATGCCGACGTCACCCACAACGGTACGCGCAGTGATCGCGCACGCCTTCGGCCTGGCCCTGTTGGGATTGGCCACGCTGGCACAGGCGGCTGCACCGCAGATCGCCAGCGTCGAATCACCGGACAAGGTATTGAAGGTCAGCCTGGTGCTGGACGGCGGCACCGCACGCTACCGCGTCGAGCGTCTCGGCCAGACCGTGGTGGCCGATTCGAAGCTGGGTTTTGAACTACGGGATGGTCGCCTCGACCGCGACTTCAGCCTGCTGGCGCAGGAACGCCGCAGTGTCGACGACCGCTGGGAGCAGCCGTGGGGCGAGCGCCGCCTCACCCGCAACCACTTCAACGAACTGACCGTGCATCTGGCCGAAACCACCGGCAGCAAGCGCCGGCTGGACGTGGTGTTCCGCGTCTACGACGACGGCCTGGGGTTCCGCTACGTGTTCCCCGAGCAACCAAACCTGCGCGAAGCGATCATCGATGACGAACTGACCGAGTTCGCCATCGCACCGGAGTCCACCGCCTGGTGGATACCCGCTGGCGAACCGATCCACTACGAATACCTGTACCAGCGCACGCCGCTGCGCGAAGTGCCGCTGGTGCACACGCCGATGACCCTGCGCAGCCACGACGGCCTGCACGTGGCCATCCATGAAGCGGCCCTGGTCGACTACGCCGGCATGTGGCTGCGCCGCACCGAGGGCCAGCGCCTGCGCGCGCAGCTTTCGCCTTCGGCCGAAGGCTGGAAGGTACGCCGCGCCCTGCCCTTCGCCACGCCATGGCGCACCCTGCAGATTGCCGACCGCGCCGGCGGGCTGGTCGAGTCAGACCTGATCCTCAACCTCAACGAGCCCAATGCGCTGGGCGATGTGAGCTGGGTGAAGCCGGCCAAGTACCTGGGGGTGTGGTGGTCGATGCACCTGGACAACGAGAGCTGGGCGACCGGACCGAAGCATGCCGCCACCACCGCGAAAACGCGGAAGGTCATCGATTTCGCCGCCGCGCACGGTTTCCGTGGTGTGCTGGTGGAAGGCTGGAATCCGGGCTGGGACGGCAACTGGGTCGGCAACGGTTACGACTTCGACTTCACCCGCGCCACGCCGGATTTCGACATCGAAGCACTGTCGGCGTACGGGTTGAAGAAGGGCGTGCACCTGATCGGCCACCATGAAACCGGCTGCGCGATCGAGCACTACGAAGACCAGCTGGATGCTGCGCTGGACCTGTATGCGCGGCTGGGCGTGGATCAGTTCAAGACCGGCTACGTCTGCGACGACGGCCAGGTCGATCGCCGCAATCCAGCAGGCGGCCCGCTGTGGCGCGAGTGGCACGACGGGCAGTTCATGGCCCGTCATCACCTGAAGGTGGTGCAGGAAGCCGCGCGCCGGCACCTGGCGGTGAATCCGCACGAGCCGATCAAGGACACCGGGCTGCGTCGCACCTACCCGAACTGGATCTCGCGCGAAGGCGCGCGCGGGATGGAATACAACGCCTGGGGCCAGCCACCGAACCCGCCCGAGCATGAGGTCAACCTGGTGTTCACCCGCATGCTGGCCGGGCCGATGGATTACACCCCCGGCATCCTCAGCCTGAAGGGCCGCGGTGGCCAGGCCATCCCCAGCACGCTGGCCCGCCAGCTGGCCCTGTACGTGGTGCTGTACAGCCCGATCCAGATGGCCGCGGATCTGCCCGAGCACTACCTGCAGCACCGCGACGCGTTCCGCTTCATCGAGGACGTCGCGGTGGACTGGGAGCAGAGCCGCGTGCTCGATGGCGAGGTCGGCGACTATGTGACGATCGTGCGCCGCGACCGCAACAGCCGCGACTGGTTCCTCGGCAGCATCACCGATGAGAACGGCCGCGTGCTGCCGGTGTCGCTGGGCTTCCTGGAGCCGGGCGTGCGTTACCGCGCCGAGATCTACCGCGATGGCGACGGCGCGGATTTCCGCAGCAATCCCTTCGCCTTCAAGCGCGACACCCGCGAGGTCAGCAGCAACGATTCACTCACCCTGGTGCTGGCGCCGGGCGGCGGGCAGGCAATCCGATTTACACCGGTCCACTGAACGCTTGCCGGCCTGCGCGCCCATGTAGCGCCCGAGCCCGTGCTCGGGCGGCGGTGCGCAGCACCGGAACGCAGCCGAGCGTGGGCTCGGCTCTACGGAACGATGCACCTGAAAGCGATTACAACCCTGCAAACGCCATTGAATACGTATGCAGGGTGATTCCCACGAAGAACGCGCTGCCTACCATAGCGGCGACGACAGCGGCCACCGCGTCGCACGTCCTCGACAGCATCGGGACGACCACGAATCGCACTACAACATTGCCTGGGAGGGGAAAATGTTGAACCACAAGCGCAGTGCGCTGAGCATCGCGTTGGCCGTCGTACTGACGCCGTCGCTGGCAGCAGCACAGTCCACGCAGACCACCACCCCGCCGACCGGCACTGCCGCCACCAACCTGGATACCGTGCAGGTCACCGGCATCCGTCGCGGCATCGAAAGCGCCATCGCCACCAAGCAGGACGCCACCTCGGTGGTCGAAGCGATTTCCGCCGAAGACATCGGCAAGCTGCCCGATGTCAGCATCGCCGAATCGATCTCGCGCCTGCCCGGCCTCGCCGCGCAGCGTGTGGCCGGTCGTGCGCAGGTGATCAGCGTGCGCGGCCTGTCGCCGGATTTCGCCACCACCCTGCTCAATGGCCGTGAAGTGGTCAGCACCGGCGACAACCGTGGCGTCGAGTTCGACCAGTACCCGTCCGAGCTGGTCAACGGCGTGACCGTGTACAAGACCCCGGATGCGGCACTGGTCGGCCAGGGCCTGTCGGGCACCATCGACATGCATACCGCACGTCCGCTCAGCTTCCCCGACCGCGTCATCGCGATCAGCGGCCGCTACCAGAAGAGTTCGCTGGGCCGCGCCGCCGACACCGATCCGTACGGCAACCGGTTCAGCGCCAGCTACATCGACCAGTTCCTGGACAAGACCCTCGGCATCGCCATCGGCTACGCGCACAGCGACATGCCGATCCAGGAAAACCAGGTGGGCCTGTACGAACCGTGGACCACCGAGCACACCACCAACGGCAACCGTCCGGGTGTTGCCGCTGGCACCTACTTCACCGATGGCATCAAGGCACTGCGCCGCACCGGCAACAACAAGCGCGACGGCGTGATGGCCACGATCCAGTTCCGGCCGAACAACAGCTGGACCAGCACCTTCGATGCGTTCCACACCGAAGCCGAGCAGATCGACACCGCCAACCAGTTCGAGCTCAACCTCAGCAACTACAACGGCAACTACACCCCGGGCCTGCTGGTCAGCAACCCGCAGGTCAACGCCAATGGCACCTTCACCGGTGGCACCGCCAGTGGCGTGTACCCGCTGGTGCGCGGCATGTACAACAAGCGCAAGGACAAGATCGATGCGTTCGGCTGGAACAACGAGTTCACCTTCGGCAGCGTCAAGCTGGTCGCCGACCTGAACTATTCCAAGGCCACCCGTGACGAGCTGAACCTGGAAAACAACCTGCAGCTGACCCCGATGCCGCAGCTGGATACGGTCGGTGTGCAGTTCCGCCAGGATGGCTTCTCGCAGATCAGCCCGGGCCTGAACTACTCCAACCCGGACGCGCTGTTCCTGACCAACACCATTTACGGTTCTGGTTACGGCAAGGTGCCGAAGGTGGAAGACCGCCTGAAGGGCGGCAAGCTGGCCGCGACCATCGCGCTGCCGGAAGCAATGGCGTCCTGGGCACCGGACCTCGACATCGGCGTGAACTACGCCGATCGCCGCAAGGTGAAGACCCAGTCTGAAGGCAACATCCTGCTGGGCGCGCAGGGCGATGCCAACATCGCATCGGATCTGCAGTACCGCCCGGTCAACCTCGGCTTCGCCGGTCTGGGCACCATCCCGGCCTGGAACGTGCCGGGCGCGGTCGGTCGTTACATGACCTTCAATCCGGTCGACAACCTCGACTACCTGATTCCCAAGTCGTGGACGGTGCAGGAAAAGATCACCACCGCCTGGGCGCGCCTGAACATCAACACCGACATCGGCGTGGTCGGCGTGCGCGGCAACATCGGCGTGCAGATGCAGCACACCGACCAGAGCTCGGACTCACGCTACTGGGACAGCTCGCAGGCGGCCGGCAACAACATCCAGCCGTACTCCGATGGCCGCAAGTACAACGACTGGCTGCCGAGCTTGAACCTGGCCTTCATGTTCCCGCACGAGCAGACCCTGCGCTTTGCTGCAGCCAAGCAGGTCGCCCGCCCGCGCGTGGACCAGATGCGGGCCGGCCTGGAGTTCGGCGTGGATACCGGTACCGGCCGCCCCGGCGGCAGTGGCGGCAACCCGCTGCTGGATCCGTGGCGCGCTACCGCGCTCGACCTGTCCTACGAGAAGTACTTCGGCGAGAAGGCCTACGTGGCCGCCGCGATCTTCTACAAGGACCTGAAGAGCTACGTCTACACGCAGTCGGTGGACAACTACGACTTCACCGGGCTGCTGGGCAACTATGTGCCGCCGCCGGGCATGGTGGTGCCGGTGCTGCCGACCGGCACGTTCTCGACCCCGGTGAACGGCAAGGGCGGTACGCTGAAGGGCCTGGAGCTGACCGCGTCGTTCCCGCTGGACATGCTGACCGACAGCCTGCGTGGCTTCGGCGTGCAGGCCAGCGCGACCTTCAACAAGAGCGACATCCAGATCCTCGATCCGGAAAGCGCATCCAGCGTCGGCACCGACCCGATCAGCCTGCCCGGCCTGTCCAAGCGTGTGTACAACTTCACTGCCTATTACGAGCGCAGTGGCTTTGAAGCACGCGTCAGCCAGCGTCGTCGTTCGGACTTCATCGGCGAGATCGGCAACTTCAACGGCAACCGCACCCTGCGCTACGTGGTGGGCGAGAACGTGACCGATGCGCAGATCAGCTACACCTTCAGCGACAGCAGCAGCATGCGCGGGCTGACCCTGCTGCTGCAGGGAAGCAACCTGACCAACGAGCCGTACCGCACCTACGCCGGCACCCGGGATCGTCCGCTGGAGTACATCGAGTGGGGCCGCACCTACATGCTGGGCGTGAACTACAAGTTCTGACCTGCACGGTAGTGTCGGCCGCTGGCCGGCAACCCACCGGAAACCCGCTGCGCAGGCAGCGGGTTTTCTTTTGCGCGAGTGCCGCGACGGCCTCCGGTGGGTCATCGGCAAGGCCCATCCACGCATGGCGTGGATCTACTGACATCGGTGCACCGCTGCAACGTGCGGATGCCGATCACCGCAACACGGCCCCGGTAGATCCACGCCATGCGTAGATGCCGATCACCGCCACACGGCCCAGTAGATCCACGCCATGCGTGGATGCCGATCACCGGAACATCGCCTCTCCAGTAGATCCACGCCATGCGTGGATGCGTTGCACCGGAACACCGCCTCTCCAGTAGATCCACGCCATGCGTGGATGCCGATCACCGCCGCACGGCCCCGGTAGATCCACGCCATGCGTGGATGCCCTGCACCGCAACCGCGCCCACAAAAAAGGGACGGGGCGCTTCGGCCCCGTCCCCGCAAGTACCGCCACCGGAGAAATCGGTCAGCTGCGTCGTGCGCAATACACCGCGCGCGGCGGCAGCTGGAGTTCGTTGCCCTGCACCGTGCCCGCATCCGGGCCCGGTACGGCCACCTGCTGCCAGGTACCCGCCGGCAGCGGATGGGTCACCGCTTCGGCCGACAGGTTGAAGGCCAGCAGGAGAGTTTCATCTGCAAGCATACGCTCGAACAGTAGCACTGGTTCGGCACTGTCCAGGAACCGGATGTCACCGTGCAGCAGGGCTGGCTGGGTGCGGCGCCAGGCCAGGAAGCCGCGGAAGGCCGACAGCACCGACTGCGGATCCTGCGCCTGCACCGCCACGGCCGCGGCCTGGTGCTCGGCCGGGATCGGCAGCCACGGCTTGCCCGTGGTGAAGCCGGCCAGCGGCGCGTCGATCCACGGCAGCGGCGTGCGGCAGCCGTCGCGGCCCTTGAAGTTCGGCCAGAAGGTGATGCCGTACGGGTCCTGCAGCGCCTCGAACGGCACCTCGGCCTCGGCCAGGCCCAACTCCTCGCCCTGGTACAGGCAGACCGAGCCGCGCAGTGAGCACAGCAGCGCCACCAGCATCCGCGCCAGGCGCGGGTCGGCCGGATGCCCACCCCAGCGGCTGACCGCCCGCTCCACATCGTGGTTGGACACGGCCCAGCACGGCCAGCCCTGGGTCATCGCCGCTTCCAGTCGCGACACGGTGTCGCGGATGTAGGCCGCGCTGTAGTCGTTGACCAGCAGCTCGAAGCTGTAACCCATGTGCAGGCGGCCGTCCTGGGTGTATTCGGCGGTGGTCGCCAGCGAGTCCTCCGAAGAGATCTCGCCCAGGCTCACCGCCTCCGGGTACTCGTCCAGCAGGGCGCGCAGCTGCTCCAGGAACGGCAGGTTCTCCGGTTGGGTGTTGTTGTAATAGTGGTACTGGTAGGCGTACGGGTTGTCCGCGCTGAAGCCGCGACCGACGCGCTTGTCGGCCGGCTTGGGCGGGTTGTCGCGCAGCTGCGCGTCATGGAAGCAGAAGTTGATCGCATCCAGGCGGAAGCCATCCACGCCGCGGTCCAGCCAGAAGCGCACGTTGTCCAGGGTCGCCTGCTGCACCTCCGGGTGATGGAAATTCAGGTCCGGCTGGTCCACCAGGAAGTTGTGCAGGTAGTACTGCTCGCGGCGCGGTTCCCACTGCCAGGCGCCGCCGCCGAACAGCGACAGCCAGTTGTTGGGGGGCGTGCCGTCCTCGCGCGGATCCACCCACACATACCAGTCCGCCTTCGGGTTGCTGCGGTCCTGCCGGCTCTCGCGGAACCAGGCATGGTCGATCGAGGTATGGCTGAGTACCTGGTCGATCATCACCTTCAGGCCAAGACCATGCGCCTTGGCCAGCAGCCGGTCGAAGTCGTCCAGGCTGCCGAACAGTGGATCGACATCGCGGTAGTCGGCGATGTCATAGCCGAAGTCGGCCATCGGCGATCGGAAGAATGGCGAGATCCAGATCGCATCCACGCCCAGCGCGGCGATATGGTCCAGGCGCTGGATGATGCCCGGCAGGTCGCCTACCCCGTCGCCGTTGGCGTCGAGGAAACTGCGCGGGTAGATCTGGTAGATGACGGCTCCGCGCCACCATGGATAGTGCGACATCGACAGCCCCCTCCGGGCATGCGGGACCCGCTGCAAGCGGGCTGAAAACCAACTCCCGCAAGCTTAGCGGCGGTCCACGACGATGGCGCTGCCTGCATACGTATTCACGCCGGACACCGTGGTCGGCGGCATCCGGCGGCGGCCTGGGAACCGGTTTCCTCCCCAATTCACAGGCAACGCCTATAATCAGGGATGAGCCTGAAAGCCTGATCGCATGACCATCACTGAAGACACCCGTCCCGCCCTGGGCCTGTCCCAGATCCAGTCGCTTGCCGCAGCCGACATGGCTGCCGTCGATGCCCTGATCCGCCGCCGGCTGTCCTCGGATGTGGTGCTGATCAACCAGATCGCCGACCACATCATTTCCGCGGGCGGCAAACGCCTGCGGCCGATGCTGGTGATGCTGGCCGGCCATGCGGTCGGCGGCGCCGGCCCCGAGCACCACCAGCTGGCCGCGATCATCGAGTTCATCCACACCTCCACCCTGCTGCACGACGACGTGGTGGACGAATCCAGCCTGCGCCGCGGCCGCAGCACCGCCAATGCGCTGTGGGGCAACGCGCCGAGCGTGCTGGTGGGCGACTTCCTGTACTCGCGCAGCTTCCAGCTGATGGTCGAGCTGGACCGGATGTCGGTGATGCAGATCCTGGCCGACACCACCAACCGCATCGCCGAAGGCGAAGTGCTGCAGCTGCTGCACGTGCACAACCCGGACACCGACGAAGCGGCCTACCTGCGCGTGATCGAGCGCAAGACCGCGGTGCTGTTCGCCGCCGGTACCCGCCTGGGTGCACTGGCCAGCGGCGTCGATGAAGCCACCCAGCAGGCCCTGTACGACTACGGCATGCATCTGGGCTACGCCTTCCAGATCGCCGATGACGTGCTGGATTACTCGGCCAACGCCGACGAGCTGGGCAAGAACCTCGGTGATGACCTGGCCGAGGGCAAGGCCACGCTGCCGCTGATCCACGCGATGGCGCATTCGGACGAGGCCACCCGCCAGCGCCTGCGCGAGATCGTGCAGAACGGCGACGCCTCGGCGATGCCGGAAGTGCTGGCTGCGATCCAGGCCACCGGTGGCCTGGAATACAGCCGCCGCCGCGCCGAGGAATATGCGGAAACCGCCGAGCGCGCGCTCGACGGCCTGGCCGACAACGATGCCGTCGCCGCCCTGCGCGGCCTGGCCCGCTACGCGGTACAGCGTTCGCATTGATTGCTTCGCCGGGCATGGCCCGGCGCTACCGCACGCGATCTGGTAGCGCCGGGCCATGCCCGGCGGACACGGCGCCTCAACGCTTTTCGAAGCGCTCCTCGAAGAACTCATCCAGCGCCTTCCAGGCACGCTTCGCCGCACGCTCGTTGTACTGGCAGCCCGGCGGGCTGTTGGCATCACGCTCGGCAAAGCAGTGCACCGCACCGCTGTAGTTGGTGAACTCCCAGTCCACCTTGGCCGCATCCATTTCCTTCTGGAAGCTGCCGATATCCTCCGCGGTCACGCTCTTGTCGTCGGCGCCATTCAACACCAGCACCGACGGATGGCTGCCACCGGCCTGCGCCGGCAAGGGCGACCCGAGCCCGCCATGCAGGCTGACCACGCCCGCCAGCGGCGCACCGGCACGGGCCAGTTCCAGCACCGTGGTGCCACCGAAGCAGAAGCCCACCGCGCCGATCCGGCTGGCGTCCAGCGGTGCCTTGCCCGCCTGCGCCTTCAGCACGTTGACCGCCTCCAGCGCCCGCGCCCGCAGCAGCGGCCGGTCATTGCGCAGCTTGGTCGCCACCGGACCGGCCTCGGCATCGGTCTTCGGTCGCACGCCCTTGCCGTACACATCGGCCACCAGCACCACGTAGTCATCGCCAGCCAGCTGCTTGGCCTTCTCGATGGCCGATTCGTTCACGCCCTTCCAGTTCGGCACCATCACCAGGCCCGGGCGCTTGTCGTTGTCGCCATCGTCATAGACCAGCACCCCACTGAAGGTCGTGCCCTGGTGCTTCCACTCCACCGGCTGCGTCTTCATCGCCGCCCACGCTGGCATCGCCGCCAGCCCCAGTACCATCGCCACGCCGCAACGCCAACGTTTCATGCGCCTGCTCCAGAAAAAAGGGGACGGAGGGGATTAAGCCGTAATCGCCCCTCCCGCGTCGCATTCTGCATTGGCTGCGTGACGCAGGTGTGGTTGGATACGACCTGATCCCCTCCGTCCCCTCTCTGCATGAACCTTGTTGATCGCTTTCTGTCTGGCCTGACCCCGCGCTTGCCCGAGGACGATGCCCCGCAATGGGCATGGACCGAAGGCGCCAGCGACGCCGATCTGCAACGCCTGCGCGCGCAGTGGCCGCAGGTTCCCGCCAGCCTGGTCGAGCTGCTGTCGCGCGTGGACGGCACGCACTTCCGCCAGTACCCGAAGGGCGAGGTCTGCGTGCTGATGCTGGGCTCGGACGTCGGCGACTATCCGTACTACCTGCGCTCGGTGGCGCAGATCTTCGAAGACCAGCAGCAGTGGGACGACAGCATCCGCTCCATCTACGAAGAATGGCTGGATGAAGAACCGGAGATCCTCGGTGCCGGCATCGATGCCGACCTGCCGATGAGCCGTCGCCTGTGCTTCTCGCACTGCATGAACAACGGCGGCACCTCGATGCTGTATCTGGATTTCGATCCCGCACCCGGCGGCAGCGTTGGTCAGGTGGTGCGCTACCTGCACGACCCGGACAGCTACGTGGTGATCGCCCCCAGCTTTGATGCGTACCTGCAGCAGCTGATTGATCGCGATTACGCGTTCATCAACGAAGACGAATGAAGGCAGCCGAGCGTGGGCTCGGCTCTACAGTAGATCCACGCCATGCGTGGATGGATTCACGCGGTATCCCGTTGGGGTCAGAGCCCTTTCCTGCGGAAAGGGATCCGACCCCTCAGGCGATCCCGATCCCCGGAATCGCGCTGATCGTGTCCGGGTCGAACCCGGCCAGTTCGGCGAAATGCCGCCCACGTGCAACGTAATCGCGGTAGGCGCCATAGCTCGGCGCCCCCGGCGACAGCAGCACCACCCCACCCTGCTCGCCCAGTGCGCGACGCGCCAGCGCCATCGCGTCGGGCAGATCGGCAGCAGCATGCAGACCGAAACGGCCGGCGTCGGCCAACGGCTGCAGCATCGCGTGGATGCGCGGGCCGTTGCTGCCCATGGTCACGATCTCCACCGGCGGCACGTCGTGCGCCATGTGCTGCATGAAGTCGGTCCAGTCCAGGCCGCGATCATGCCCACCCACCAGCAGCGCGATGCGCTGGCCGGCGAAGCACTCCAGCGCCGCCAGGCTGGCATGCGGCGTAGTGCTGATCGAATCGTTGATGTAGGTGAGGCCATCGGCCTCGCCAATCCGCTGCAGGCGATTCGGCAGCGGCCGGAAATCCTGCACGGCCGGCGCCAGCGCCACCGCATCCAGGCCCATCGCCTCCAGCGCGGCCAGCACCGCGCACAGGTTGCCGCGGTTGTGCCGGCCCGGCAGTGGCGTGTTGCGGGTATCGAACACCGCCTGCTCGCCGCGATGCACGATGTCGCCGCGCATATGCCAGCCCTGCGGTTGGTTGAACCAGACCACCTCGCTGGCGGGCAGCGTCAGCGCGGCCAAGTGCGGGTCTGCAGCATTGAGCACGGCAACGCGCGGCGCGGCCCCGGTCACCAGCTGCAGCTTGTCTTCGATGTAGCGCTGCTCGCTACCGTGCCAGTCCAGGTGTTCCGGGAACAGGTTCAGCACCACGGCCACCTGCGGGTGCGCACCACTACGTGCGACCTCGCCGGTCTGGTAGCTGGACAGCTCCACCGCCCAGTACGCGGGCGCCGGTTGCGGGTCCAGCACTTCCAGCAGCGGCAGGCCGATGTTGCCGACCAGACCGGTGCGATGCCCGGCTGCGCGCAGCAGATGCGCGACCAGCGCGGTGGTGGTGCTCTTGCCCTTGGTACCAGTCACGCAGATGGTGTCGCGCACGGTGCCTTCGGCATCGGCATGTTCGGCGAACCACAACGCCGTGCCACCGATGAAGACGGTGCCCTGCCCGGCCGCCGCCAACGCGATCGGCAGATACGGGCTGATCCCGGGCGACTTGATCACCACGTCGAATGAAGCCAGCGCTTCGGCCGTGGGTTCGCCGCGTACATCCAGCACGCCCCGTGTTTCCGCACGCGCCGCCTCGACCTCGGTGGCCGGGCAGAACAGGCTCAGGCCAAGCGATGGCAGGCGCGTTCGCAGCACCGCAAACGCGGCACGCCCCTCACGGCCCCAGCCCCACAGCGCTACGCGCTTGCCTTCAAGCTGCGAAATCTTCACGCACCCGTTCCCACAGCGTCGCCGGAATACGATGTTCGCCCTGCAGCTGCATCAACGGCGCCAGCTCCAGTTCGGCCGCATCCAGCTGCGGCCGGATTTCATTGCAGAAGCGCTTCACCAGCACGTCTTCCTTCCACTCCGGGCGCTGCGCCAGGGTTGCCATCGCCGCACGCGATTCGCGGCCTTCGCCTACGCATTCGAAGGGCTTGTGGTCCTGGAATTCCAGCAGCGCGTCGAAGCCACCGGCCTGCTCGATGTCGTCCAGCAGGTTGCGGCCGAAGATGCGCACCAGGCGGGTCTTCGGCATGAACGGGGCCAGCGCCAGGAACACGAAGTGACACTTCGGGCAGACGCCGCACCAGCGGTTCACCGGGCGCTCGCCAAGGATGTGGAAGTTGCGGTTGCAGCTGGAGAAATGCGCGTCGTAGAAATCGCTCTTGGCGAACTGGCGCGCCACCGCCAGCTCCGACATCGGCCGCAGCAGCGAGTAGTACTGCAGATCAGCGGCCACCTGTTCCTGCACGTACATGCCGAAGGCCTGCTCGAACGCCCAACCCTTCGACCACTGGTGGTTGACCTCGCCGGTGCCCGGAATCTGGCTGCCGTAGCTGGCCGAACGTTCGTTGGAGAACACCACCTGGTCCACGCCCTGCAGCACTGCAGCCAGCACCATGATCGCCGAGTTCACCGCGGTGACCGGGATGTGGCCGTTCCAGGCGCCTTGGCGGTTGAGCTCGAACAGTTCCGGCGCCAGCGCGCGACCGAGGTTCAATGTCGGCAGCCCGGTGCGCTCGGCACAGGCACGGATCAACTGCGAACCACCAATCCAGGTCACCGTCTCGTCCACGCCGGCGCGACGCAGCGCTTCAATGCTGACCAGCGAATCCTTGCCGCCACCGATGGCCACCAGCGCATGCGCCTGCAGGCCCAGCACCGGTGCCTGCACTGTTTCGCCCTGCACCGGCAGGCGGAAGCGCCCACGCAGGTTCAGGCCGTTGCGGTAGGCGAACTCACCCAGGCCGTTGAGGTAGATGGTCTCCACCAGCGCCGCGGTATCGGCATCGATGCTGTAGCTGTCGATGCTGACCGTATCGGGCACACCGGCCTTGTAGTAGCTCACACCGGCAATCAGGTGCAGCAGCCGCAGCGCGCGCTGCACGGCGTCGGCACGCGCCGGCTCCAGCACGAACGGGGCGCCGGGCACGGTAACGGTTTCCACCATTTCCGGGCCGTCATCGAAGGCGTAGACCAGCTTGGCCACGCCGGTGTCCGCGGCGAATTCGCAGCGGACGAAGCGGAAGCGGGAAACCTGGTGTTTATCGAAAGCAGTCATGGTGAATCCAGTTCAAGCACGGTCAGGCACGTGCCCGCGCGCAGGCGCGGGACGTGTCGGTGGGCGGGTGCAGGGCGCGGAAGGCGGCGATCATTCGATCACGTCCTCGCGCGGCATCGCCCGTTGGTTGTAGGTGTTGGACATCACATAGCCGTAGGCACCGGCGTCGGCGATCAGCATCACATCATCCGGCGCGGTCGACACCGGCAGCTTGCGGCGCTTGCCGAACACATCGCTGGATTCGCAGATGGGACCGACCACATCGAACGCCGCTTCGGCGTAACCGCCCTGGCGGCTGAGGTTCTCGATGTCGTGCCAGGCGTCGTACAGGGCCGGGCGCATCAGCGTGTTCATGCCGGCATCCAGGCCGACACGGCGCACGCCGTCCTTTTCCACCACCTGGGTGGCGTGGGTCAGCAGTACGCCCGATTCGGCCACCAGGAAGCGGCCCGGCTCGATTGCCAGGCGGAATGCCGGGTGCAGCGCCTTGACCTCGGCCAGGCCCTCGGCCCAGGCCTCCAGGTCGAACGGCTCGTCTTCGTCGCTGTACGGAATCGGCAGGCCACCCCCGATGTCGATGGTCTGCACGCTGCCGATACGACGCGCGAAACCGGCCAGCTCATCGCACATCAGGCGCCAGTGCTGGGCGGTTTCCACGCCACTGCCCAGGTGCGCATGCAGGCCGACCACGCGGGTGCCCAGCTCGGTGGCCGCGCGCACGAACTCGTCCACGCGCGCGATCGGCAGGCCGAACTTGGATTCCTTGCCACCGGTGCGGACCTTGGCGTGATGGCCTTCGCCACGGCCCAGGTCCACGCGCAGCCACAGCTCGCGGTTGCGGAACAGGTCCGGCCAGCGCTGCAGGGCTTCGACGTTGTCGACAGTGACGGTCACGCCCAGCGCGAACGCCGCTTCGTACTCGCTGCGCGGGCAGAAGCTGGGGGTGAACAGCACGCGCTTGGGCGACAGTTCCGGAATGGCCTGGAACACATGCTTCAGCTCACCGTGCGACACGCACTCCAGGCCGAAACCTTCGGCTTCCAGCAGCTGCAGGATGGCCGGATGGCTGTTGGCCTTGATCGCGTAATAACGCTGGTCGATCGGCTTGATCGCCGCCAGCGCACGGGCACGTGCCCGTACCGTCGGCAGGTGGTAGACGTAGCGCGGGGTGCCGGCATCGGCCAACTGCAGCAGATGCGCTCGCTGGCCACGCCACCATGGCGTACCGCGCGGGCGCACGGTGCCGGCGATTTCGCGCCAGCGCGGGCCGAACACTTCGGTCTCTTCCACCGGCATCGCGCCGCTGTCGATCAGTTCGGCGTGCAGGATCGGCAGCAGGCCGTCAGCATCGGCCTCGTCGATGACGAAGGTCAGGTTCAGGTCGTTGGACGACTGCGAAATCATGTGCACGCGCTCACGACCGAAGGTCGCCCACACGTCCGACAGCTTGTGCAGCAGCGAGCGCATGCCCAGGCCGACCAGAGTGATCGCCGCGCACGGCACGATCACCTTGACCTTGCAGATCTGCGACAGGTCGGCCGACAGCGCGGCCAGCACATCGGTGTTGACCAGGTTCTCGGACGGGTCCAGCGACACGGTGACGTTGGTCTCGGCCGAACCGATCAGGTCCACCGACAGGCCGTGCTTCTTGAACAGGCCGAACACATCGGCGAGGAAGCCGACCTGCTGCCACATGCCGATGCCTTCCATCGACACCAGCACGATGCCGTTGCGGCGGCTGATCGCCTTCACCCCCGGCACCGGCGCGGCGTTGCCGTCGATGCTGGTACCCGGCAGTTCCGGGCGCTCGGTATCGAGGATCGCCATCGGCACGCCGGCATCGCGGCACGGCTTGATCGAGCGCGGGTGCAGCACCTTGGCACCGGTGGTGGCGATTTCCTGCGCTTCGTAATAATCCAGGCGGGTCAGCAGGCGCGCGTCCGGCACGTCCTTGGGGTTGGCGCTGAACATGCCCGGCACATCGGTCCAGATCTCCACGCGGCTGGCGCCGAGCAGCGCACCGAAGTAGGCCGCCGACGTATCCGAACCGCCGCGACCGAGAATGGCCGTGCCACCGTCGGCATGACGCGAGATGAAACCCTGGGTGATCAGCAGGCGCGTGGGCTGCGCGCGGAAGCGCTGCGCCCATTCCGCATCGGCACGCCACTGGCAGTTCACCGACAGGCGCTGCGACCAGTCGCTCTGGTTCGGCTGCGGCGGCAGCGCGTCCAGCCACTGGCGCGCATCCATCCAGCCGAAATCCAGGCCGCTGGCACGCAGGTAAGCCGCGCCCAGGCTGGAAGACAGCAGTTCACCCTGGCCCAGCACTTCGGCCTGCCAGTCCAGCGGTCGGCTCGGCGCACGCGGGTCGTCCAGCAGGCCCTGCAGCGCGGCCAGCCGCTCGGCCAGCACCTCGGCGCCCAGGCCCAGTTCTTCCAGGAAGCCCTGGTGGCGCTCGACCAGCGCCGCCACGCGATCAAGGCTGTCCGGCGCGCCATCGGCAATCGCGGTCAGTTCGTTGGTGACCCCGGACAGTGCCGAAACCACCACCAGCACGCGCGCGCCAGTCTCTTCCGCCCGTTTTTTCGCCAGCTTCCCGATCGTGTCCCAGCGGTGGCGACGCGACACCGAGGTGCCGCCGAACTTCAGTACGATCCAACGATCGACAAGGGAGGAAGCTGACATGGATAGGCTATGTGTAATGTGGGGAAGCCGCCCTTGGGGGCGGAACCTTCGATTCTAAGCCCAATACACCCGTCAATGACCGCCTACCGCTACCTGCAGCTCGATGTCTTCGCCCACCACCCCGGTACCGGCAACCCGCTCGGTGTCGTGTTCGACGCGGATGGGCTGTCAACCGAGAGCATGCAGGCCCTGGCCGCCTGGCTGAACCTGTCCGAGACCGTGTTCTTCCTGCGCCCCACCGCTGCCGGCGCCGACTACCACGTCCGCATCTTCACCCCCGCCAGCGAGCTGCCCTTTGCCGGCCATCCCAGCGTGGGTGCCGCCTGGGCCGCGGTCACCTGCGGCCTGGTGCAGCCACGCGACGGGGCCCTGGTACAGCAGTGCGCGGCCGGCCTCCTGCCGGTGCAGATCACCGGCCCGGCCAACGCGCCCACCATCCGGCTGGCCAGCCCAGCGGCGCGCCTGCTGCCGACAGCATCGGGCGCCGTCCCGGAAGCGCTGCGCGCCGTCATCGCCGAGGGCCAGGGCGCCGAACTCTGGGAAAACGGCCCGCGCTGGTGGCTGCTGCCGTTGCGCGATGCCGAGGCCGTACGCACGCTGCTACCGGACATGGCGGCCCTGCGCGACTGGAGCATGGCCACCGATGCGCTCGGCGTAGCCGTGTTCGCGCTCGAACCCGGTGCCGATCATGATCTGGTGGTGCGTGCGTTCTGCCCTGCGGATGCGCCCAACGTGCCCGAGGATCCGGTGACCGGCAGCGTCAACGCGCTGATCGGCGCCTGGCTGCGGCAGCGCAATGCCCTGCCCGGCAAGAACGGGAGCTACATGGCCAGCCAGGGCCGCGAGGTCGGCCGCGACGGCCGCGTCCAGGTCACCGTCGATGCGCAGGGCACGGTATGGATCGGTGGCCAGGTGCAGCCGGTGATCGACGGCCACATCCGCTGGTAGCGCCGGGCCACGCCCGCCGGCCTGCCGCGCTGCGCGCTCGCGGGGGCATGGCCCCGCGCTACCCTATGCGGCCTGTTTCCTGGAGTTCCCGCCTGATGTCCGCACGCCGTTTCCTGCAGCTGGATGTGTTTTCCCCGCGCCCGGGCGCCGGCAATCCGCTGGCTGTCGTGCTCGATGCCGAAGGCCTGGACGATGCGGCAATGCAGGCCATCGCCCGCTGGACCCGCCTGCCCGAAACCACCTTCGTGTTCCCGCCACAGGCGCCCGGCAGCAGCTATCGGCTGCGCATGTTCAGCCCGCAGAAGGAAGTGCCGTTCGCGGGCCATCCCAGCGTCGGCACTGCCCACGCGGTGCTGCAGGCAGGCATCGCCGTGCCGGTTGACGGAGTACTGGTGCAGGACGGGATCGCCGGGGCGTTGCCACTGCGCGTGACCGGCGAAGGCGCCCAGCAGCGCATCGCGATCCGTACGCCGCGTGCACAGCTGGCCGAGACCGCGGTTGCCGACGATCCGCGCCTGCAGCCCGCCCTGCAGGGCTGGCCGCTGGGTACGCTGCCACCTGCGCGCATGCAGGGCGGTCGAAGCTGGTGGGTCGTGCAGGTTGCGGACGAAGCCGCGTTGCGCGCCCTGCGCCCCGATTGGGACGCGATCGCCACGCTGGCTGAATCGACCGACAGCATGGGTGTGTTCGCCTATGCCTTTGCCGATGGCAGCGACGGTTACGACCTGGCCGTACGCGCCTTCGTCGGCAATGGACGCCGCTTCGAGGATGCCGCTTCGGGCGCGGCCAACGCCGTACTGGCGGCCTGGCTGGATCTGCGTGATGCCCTGCCGCGCGGCCGCCAGCCCTTCGAAGTCAGCCAAGGCCGCGAAGTCGGCCACGATGCGCGCCTGACCCTGCTGGTCGACGAAGACGGCGAGGTCTGGTCCGGTGGCCAGGTGCAGACGGTGATTTCCGGCACCATCGACTGGTGACTGCCCGTACGAGGTAGCGCCGGGCCATGCCCGGCGTCTTTCCGCTGCGCTCGCCGGGCATGGCCCGGCGCTACCACCTTCTCAGCCCAGCTCGGCTTCCAGACTGATCGGCACTGCGCTCAGTGCCTTGGAAACCGGGCAGTTCTGCTTGGCGTCATCGGCGATCGCGCGGAATTGCGTCGCATCGATTCCTGGCACCACCGCCTTCACTTTCAGCCGGATCTGCGACAGCTGCGGGCCGCCTTCCATCGACAGGTCGACCTTGGCTTCGGTATCCAGCGAGGTCGGGGTGAAACCGGCTTCGCCCAGCTTGGCCGACAGCGCCATGGTGAAACAACCGGCGTGCGCGGCGGCGATCAGCTCTTCGGGATTGGTGCCCTTTTCATCACCGAAACGGCTGTTGAAGCCATAGCGGGTTTTGTCCAGCAGGCCGCTCTGTGGCGTGCTCAACTGGCCCTTGCCCGACTTCAGGTCGCCTTCCCAATGCGCGGTAGCGTGTCGCGAGATTCCCATGTCCTGCTCCGTTGTGGCTGCGATGAACCGATACCCTGGCACGCACCACGTTAGCCCTGCGTCGCTCCGCCGCATGCGCCGCGCCTGTCCCGAGCCAGCGAGTGGACACTTCTTCGCCACCAACCCGGCGATTTTTCCCTTGTTTTCAGTCATTTCGCCAACACGACCGCAAACACGGACACTGCGGTGCAGTGCACCACGACACCCATTTCCCGCACGACCGGCCATGTACTGAATCGGCCTGGATATGAAAAAACATGCACTTTCAGCGCTCCAGGCTATTGGCGGCGCCCAAGAGTTGCCCTACATTGCGCTTGCCGACGGGGTTCGGCGCCGACCAAACAACCAACCGTTCACGGAACAGGAAACCATGGCAAAGACCGCTAAGAAGGCTGCCCCGAAGAAGGCAGTGAAGAAAGTCGCGACGAAGGCTGCCGCCGCCAAGCCGGCCGCTCCGAAGCCGATCAAGGAAGTGCTGACCAAGTCGGGCCTGGTTGCACACATCGCTGAAGTCTCCGGCGTTGTCGCCAAGGACGTCCGCGCTGTGCTGGCCTCGCTGGAAGGCGCTGTCGCCGCTTCGGTGCACAAGAAGGGCGCAGGCTCGTTCACCCTGCCGGGCCTGCTGAAGATCAGCACCGTCAATGTGGCAGCCAAGCCGAAGCGCAAGGGCATCAACCCGTTCACCAAGGAAGAGCAGTGGTTCGCCGCCAAGCCGGCCACCACCAAGCTCAAGGTTCGCCCGCTGAAGAAGCTCAAGGACGCTGCGCTCTAAGCGCGCGCCCTGCAGCGGATACCTGACGGGACGGCCTTGGCCGTCCCGTTTTTTTTGCTCTGCTCTCCAGTAGATCCACGCCACGCGTGGATGCTCTACTCTGCGACCCCGCAACACAGCGTTTCCCGCGCCCACGCAATCACCCGCACAGGCCCGCCGCCCATGGCCGCGCCGCTGTTTTTCCAGTGCAGGAACGAACCGGGTGGAACACTGCGTGCAGCCCCGGCCATCGCCGACGGCCAATGCCTTGCCTATGGTGGACACATTCCTCCCCACCAGCGCGAGCACCCCCATGGCCAGCCCCTCCACCCGCTACCGGATCTCGGTGACCCCGATCGAAAAGGACGGGCACCAGTGCACCGGGCGCTGCACCATCGAACTGGAACACCGTGCCAGCCGCGACCTGATGCGCCTGCTGGAATCAGCCCCGCGCACGGCAGGCCTGAGCGGCGACGAACGTGCCACGCTGGTGGTGGCCACCCAGCTGCTGCGTGACATCGTGCAGCGCCATGCAGACACCGACGGCCATGCACTGGCAGCGATTTCCGCACAGGTGCTGCCGGCATTGGATGCGCTGGAGCAGCTTCCCTCTTCGCGCTGAGTCGGCCCCGGCCGCTACACTGCCGCCTTCCAGGTCGCCTCGGGGAGGAGGCAGACATGCGCGGTTCTCTTTACCTGCTGATCCCGTTGCTTGCGGTGGGGTGTTCCAACCCGACCCCTCCAGCCGACTCCACCACGTCGGACTCGGCCCCCGCTGCACCCCCCCCTGCCGTGCCAACGACGAAGGCGGCATCGGAGGCAGCTGCCGTCGACGCGATCGCCATCGACCCGCTGTATGGCGCCGTTGCCATCGGCAGCGAATCGCCCGCGGCGATGCTCAACCGCTACATGCTTGATCTGCTCAACCAGAACAAGGCGCGCAGCGACGCGGCGTGGACCTATGCCCCGGCCGACCCGCGTCATGCTGACGACGCCGTACTGCGCCTGCTGCCCGACGTGCGCAACCTGCGCCTGGACAGTGATGTGGCGCTGCCACGCGACGATGCGCAGCCACCGCGCCTGCTGGAAGTGCCGGTGAAGATCCGCGCGGTGACCGCCAGCGGAACCTTCCGCTACCACGGCTGGTACCGCGTACGGCCCAGCGCCGACGGCCGCGCCTGGCAGATCCAGTCGGCCAGCCTGCAGCCAACGCTGGACTGAACCGTTGCAGCGGTGTGTACCCGCGATTCAGCGGGCAAAGCTACTCTGTAGGCCTCTTCGATCCTTCTTCCGGTCACCGCCATGCGCCTGCGTTCCCTGATGACCCGCCTTGCCGCCTCAACCGTGCTGATTGCTGCCGCGATCGGTGCGCAGGCCGCCCCTTCGATCTCCGGTCGTGAACTGGCGGTCGGCGCCAGCGACGTGCAGCAGTACCTGGACGGCAGCTTCCCGCGCACCCAGGACGCACTGGGCGGCCTGATCGCACTGACCATGAGCCACCCGCAGCTGAGCCTGCCGGCAGGCGAACGATTGAACCTGGGCATGGACGTGGCGCTGGCCACTGCGGGCGGCAACCCGGCCAAGCTGGGTACCGTGAAGCTCAGCAGCGGCCTGCGCTATGACGCGCAGACCCAGGGCTTCCACCTGCAGCAGCCGACCGTGGATGATTTCACCCCGGCCAACCAGGGCGGCCGTCTCGACTCGCGCACCCGCGGCCTGCTGAACGCATGGCTGAGCGACTACGCCCAGCGCGAACCGATCTACAAGCTGGACCCGGCCGTGGCCGGCCTGCTCGGTGCCCTGCAGGTGCAGTCGGCGCAGGTGAAGAACGGCAAGCTGGTGGTGACCTTCAACCAGAACCTGGGCAACCTGGTGCCGGCCGGCGTGCTCGGCAAATAAGCCCCCGCCAGATACGGTAGCGCCGGGCCATGCCCGGCGGCTTCTGCCATTTCCGCGCTTCGCGCTCGCCGGGCATGGCCCGGCGCTACCGCATCACAACATCACGCCGCCAGCGCTTTCACCACCGCCTCGCTGAAGGCCGGAATGTCCGCGGGCTTGCGGCTGGTGATCAGGTTGCCGTCCACCACCACTTCCGCATCGCGCCAGCGCGCGCCGGCATTGGCCAGGTCTTGCTGCAGCGACGGCCACGAGGTTACCTCGTGCCCCTTCGCCAGCCCGCTGTTGATCAGCAGCCAGGGGCCGTGGCAGATCGCCGCCACCGGCTTGCCGGCCTCGGCCATGCTGCGGATGAAATCCAGTACTGCTTCGTTGGTGCGCAGGATATCCGGATTGATCACGCCACCGGGCAGCACCAGCGCATCGAAGTGGCCGGCGTCGGCGCCATCCAGCGGCTGATCCACGGCGACCGAATCACCCCAGTCCTTGTCCTTCCAGCCCTTGATGCTGGCCTCTTTGGCCGGCGACACCACGCTGACGCGCGCGCCCTCCGCTTCCAGCAGGTGCTTGGGCTCGATCAGTTCAGACTGCTCGAAACCATGCGTGGCGAGAATGGCGATCTGCTTGCCGCGAAGACGCTGTGCCATGTCGTGCTCCAGATAGGGGGGAGCGGACAGGGTGGGCGAAAGCGCATTGAACGACGGTGACCCGGCCGTGCACGGCAGGTGCAGAAACGCCCGGGTAGCGCCGGGCCATGCCCGGCGGCTTCTGGTTCCGCCCGCGCTTGGCGCTCGCCGGGCATCGCCCGGCGCTATACCGGATCAGCGCTTGGGCTGCAGCATCGTGCCGGTGCACTTGGGTGAGCCGCAGCGGCACTCCCAGATCTTCTTCAGCTTGGCCGTATGCCGCTCGGCCAGGGTGATGCCGTAGTTGTAGGTCAGCTCTTCGCCGGCCTTGATATCGCGCAGCGCCTCGATGAACACCTTGTCGCCGCGGCTGTCACCGTCCTCGTTCTCCTCGATCACCGCCTCGCAGTTCGGGTCGCAGCTGTGGTTGATCCAGCGCGCGTCGTTGCCCTTGTAGTTGGCATCGATCACCCAGTCGTCGTTGAGGGTGAACAGGAAGGTATGGCCACTTTCCACATCGCCACTGTCATCGGCATCGACATCGCCGTGGCTGCGCAGCAGGCCCTTGTACTGGATCACGCGCTCGCCCTGCTTGATCGGGGCCACGGAAAACACACCGTTGCCGTGGATGGCGGACTTGCGGGCTTGGATCTTCTTGGGCATCGGCAAGAGACGTTTGCAGCGAAAGGAACGTTGATTCTCGCCCATTCCGGGTGATTGCGAAAATCACCCCCATGCCGCAGCATGTCGCCCCGTCGGCCGCCTTCGGCCGCCGACCCGCAGCCGGCCCCAAGCGCCCGCTGAATGGCCGGGTTGGATGCCGGCGAATAAAAGCGTACAATTTCAGTCCGCTTTAAGAACCACTCGCATCCCATGTTGCGCGTCACCAAGCTCACCGATTACGCCACCGTCGTACTGACCGTGCTCGCCGCCCGTCCGGGCGAGGTGCTCAGTGCCACCGAGCTGGCCGAATTCACCGGTCTGGAGCCGCCCACCGTCAGCAAGGTGCTCAAGCCACTGGCCCAGGCCGGCCTGGTCGAAGGCCTGCGCGGTGTCCGCGGCGGCTACCGGCTGACCCGTCCATCGATCGAGATCTCGCTGTTTGAAGTGGTCGAAGCCATGGAAGGGCCGTTGGCCCTGACCGAGTGCAGCCACGATCACCACCAGTGCGGCATGGCGCCCAAGTGCGGCGCACGCAGCAGCTGGCGGCTGATCAACGACGTGGTCTCCGAGGCCCTGCGCGATGTCAGCCTGGCGCAGATCCTGCCCCCTCTTCCCCTTGTCGACGAAGAACAGCGCCGCACCATCGCTGTCGACGTCGTCTCCTGATCCGTAGGCAGCCCCCCATGGCCACCGAAACCATCGAAACCGTCGCCAGCGACGACACCCCCAACCGCGAGATCCACGAGCAGCTTGGCCGCAAGTATTCGGCCGGCTTCATCACGGACATCGAGTCGGACTCCCTTCCCGCCGGCCTGGACGAGGACACCATCCGCGCCCTGTCGGCGAAGAAGGAAGAGCCGGAATGGATGACGCAGTGGCGCCTGGACGCCTACCGCCACTTCCTGACCATGCCGATGCCGAACTGGGCCAAGCTGCAGATCGCCCCGATCGACCTGCAGGCGCTCAGCTACTACTCCGCGCCGAAGGGCCCGAAGTACGCCTCGCTGGATGACGTGCCGAAGGAACTGCTGGACACCTACGACAAGCTGGGCGTGCCGCTGCACGAACGCGCCAAGCTGGCCGGCGTGGCCGTGGATGCGGTGTTCGATTCGGTCTCCGTCGGTACCACCTTCCGCAAGGAGCTGGCCGAGAAGGGCGTGATCTTCTGCTCGATGTCCGAAGCCATCAAGGAACACCCGGAACTGGTGCGCCAGTACCTGGGCACCGTGGTGCCGGTCGGCGACAACTACTTCGCCGCGCTCAATTCGGCGGTGTTCTCCGATGGCAGCTTCGTGTTCATCCCCAAGGGCGTGCGCTGCCCGATGGAACTGAGCACCTACTTCCGCATCAACGCCGGCCACACCGGCCAGTTCGAGCGCACGCTGATCATCTGCGAAGAGAAGGCGTACGTGTCCTACCTGGAAGGCTGCACCGCGCCGATGCGCGATGAGAACCAGCTGCACGCCGCGGTGGTCGAGCTGGTGACGCTGGACGATGCAGAGATCAAGTACTCCACCGTGCAGAACTGGTACCCGGGCGATGAGAACGGCGTCGGCGGCATCTACAACTTCGTCACCAAGCGTGCCGAATGCCGTGGCGCGCGCAGCAAGGTCACCTGGACCCAGGTCGAGACCGGCTCGGCGATCACCTGGAAGTATCCGTCCTGCGTGCTGCTGGGCGACGACTCGGTCGGTGAGTTCCACTCGGTGGCGCTGACCCACCATCGCCAGCAGGCCGACACCGGCACCAAGATGATCCACGTCGGCAAGCGCACCAAGAGCAAGATCATCAGCAAGGGCATCAGCGCCGGCCGCGGCCAGAACACCTACCGCGGCCTGGTGAAGATCGACCGCAATGCCGACGGCGCGCGCAACTACACCCAGTGCGATTCGCTGCTGATCGGCAAGCAGTGCGGCGCCCACACCTTCCCCTACATCGAGGTGAAGAACCCGGGCGCCACCGTCGAGCACGAGGCCACCACCTCGAAGATCTCCGACGACCAGCTGTTCTACTGCCGCGCCCGTGGCATCAGCCAGGAAGACGCGGTGTCGATGATCGTCGACGGCTTCTGCAAGCAGGTGTTCCGCGAACTGCCGATGGAGTTCGCGGTGGAAGCCAAGAAGCTGCTGGAAGTCTCGCTGGAAGGCTCGGTGGGCTGATCGCCCGCCCTGCCCTCGCACAACGCATTCTTTTTACCGGCGGGCCGCGGCCCGCACCACGGAAACCCCCACCATGCTGAAGATCGAAAACCTCCACGCCCGCATCGGCGACAAGGAAATCCTCAAGGGCCTGTCCCTGGAAGTGAAGCCCGGCCAGGTGCACGCCATCATGGGCCCCAACGGCGCCGGCAAGTCCACCCTGGGCAATGTCCTGGCCGGCCGTGACGGCTATGAGGTCACCGAAGGCAGCGTGCAGTTCGAAGGCGTCGACCTGCTCGACCAGGACCCGGAAGCGCGCGCCGCTGCCGGCCTGTTCCTGGCGTTCCAGTACCCGGTGGAAATCCCCGGCGTGAACAACACCTACTTCCTGCGCGCCGCGCTCAACGCCCAGCGCAAGGCGCGCGGCGAGGAAGAGCTCGACTCCATGCAGTTCCTCAAGCTGGTTCGGCAGAAGCTGGCCGTGCTGCACCTGAAGGACGAACTGCTGCACCGTGGCGTCAACGAAGGCTTCTCCGGTGGCGAGAAGAAGCGCAACGAGATCTTCCAGCTGGCCGTGCTCGAGCCGAAGCTGGCGATTCTGGACGAAACCGATTCGGGCCTGGACATCGATGCGCTGAAGAGCGTGGCCGACGGCGTCAACGCACTGCGCAGCACCGACCGCTCGTTCCTGGTCATCACCCACTACCAGCGCCTGCTGGACTACATCAAGCCGGACGTAGTGCACGTGCTGGCCGATGGCCGCATCGTCAAGAGCGGTGGTCCGGAACTGGCGCTGGAACTGGAAGCGCACGGCTATGACTTCCTGAAGGACCGGGTCGTGCCCGAGGCGGCAGTCTGATGAGCGCCCTGCTCGACTCCATGGTCCAGGCCTTCTGCGGCAGCGATGCGCGCCGCGAAGTGCTCGACAGCGTGCTGCGCGACGGCCTGCCCGGCGCACGCAGCGAAAGCTGGAAGTACACCTCGCTGCGCCAGCTGGAGCGCCGCAGCTTTGCGGCCGCGCCGTTGGCCCCGGCGCTGCTGGATGCCGCCGTGCTGGAGGACATCCCTACGCCGCGCCTGGTGTTCGTCAATGGCCGCCTCAACGACGCGCTGAGCGACGTGCAGGGCCTGCCGGCCGGCGTGCAGCTGGAAACGCTGTCTTCCGCACTGGCCGCTGGCGAGGACGCCGTGCGCTTCCTCGGCCGCCGCTATGAGCGCAGTGACGAAGTATTCGCCCGCCTCAACGCTGCCCTCGCCGATGAAGGCGTGGTGCTGCGCGTGGACGACGGCGTGCAGGTCGAGGTGCCGCTGCAGCTGGTGTTCGCCAGCGTCGCCGGCGACACCGACCTGGCCTGGCATCACCGGCACCTGATCGAACTGCGTGCGGGCGCCAGCCTGGGCGTGGTCGAGCACCGCTTCAGCGTGGGTGACTCGGCGCATCTGGACAACACCGTGCTGCACGCCCACGTCGCCCGCGATGCCGTGCTCAAGCACGCCCGCGTGCAGGCTGGCAGCGCGCGCCAGACCAGCTTCCTGCGCACCGACGCGGTGCTGGCCAAGGACGCGCAGTACCACCGTGTGGACCTGGAACTGGGTGCAGCGCTCAGCCGCCACGAACTGAACGTGCGTCTGGAAGGCGACAACGCCCAGTTGACCGCCAATGGCGTGCTGCTCGGCAACGGCCGTCGCCACGTCGATACCCGCCTGGGCATCGACCACATTGCCCGCGACACCAGCGCCGAGCTGCAGTGGCGTGGCGTGGCGGCCAATCGCAGCCGCGTGGTGTTCCATGGCGGCATCCAGATTCGTGCCGGCGCCGATGGCACCGACGCCAACCTGTCCAACAAGAATCTGCTGCTGTCGGCCGACGCCGAAATCGATACCCAGCCGACGCTGGTGATCGACGCCGACGAAGTGAAGGCCGCACACGGTGCCACCGTCGGCCAGCTCGACGCCAACGCGCTGTTCTACCTGCGCTCGCGCGGCCTGCCGCAGGCCCAGGCGCAGGCGCTGCTGAGCGCCGCGTTCTGCCACGAGCCGCTGAAGGTGCTGCCGGAAGCGCTGCGCGAGCAGCTGGCACGTCGGCTGGACAAGGCACTGGCCGAGGCGGGCGTGGCATGAACCTGTCCACCCCGCGACCGATCGAAGCACCCGCCGACGCCCCCGACTGGGCGCGCGTGCGCCTGGACTTCCCGCTGCTGATGCGCGAAGTGCATGGCAAGCCGCTGGTCTATTTCGACAACGCCAACACCGGCCAGAAGCCGGTGCAGGTGATCGGCGCAGTGGACGAGTTCTACCGTCGCTACAACGCCAACGTCAGCCGTGCGGTGCACGCGCTGGGTACCGAGGCCACCGACGCCTACGAGGGCGCGCGCAACAAGCTGGCCCGTTTCCTCAACGTGCGCAGCAACGACCTGGTGCTGTGCAGCGGCACCACCTTCGCGATCAATCTCGTTGCGTACTCCTGGGCCCTGCCGCGGCTGAAGGCCGGCGACGTGATCCTGGTTTCGCGCATGGAGCACCACGCCAACATCGTGCCGTGGCAGCTGGTCGCCCAGCGCGCCGGCGCGACCATCCGCGTGGCCGAGATCACTCCCGACGGCGCGCTGGACCTGGACGCGCTGCGCGCGGCGATGACCCCCGAGGTCAAGCTGCTGGCCGTGGCCCATGTCTCCAACGTGCTCGGCACCATCAACCCGGTGCGCGAGATCTGTCGCGAAGCGCGCAAGCGCGGCATCGTCACCGTGGTCGACGGCTCGCAGGCCGCACCGCACCGCAAGGTCGATGTCACCGCGATCGGCTGCGACTTCTACGCCATCACCGGCCACAAGATGTGCGGCCCGACCGGTACCGGCGCGCTGTGGGCGCGTCGCGAGCACCTGGACGCGATGCCACCGTTCCTGGGTGGCGGCGAGATGATCAAGGAAGTCAGCTTCGACGGCACCGTGTTCAACGATGCCCCGCACAAGTTCGAAGCCGGCACCCCCAACATCGCCGGCTTCATCGGCCTGGGCGTGGCGGCGGACTATCTGCAGAACGTCGGTCTGGACCACGTGGAAGCGCGCGAAGCCGAGCTGCTGGCGCACTTCACCGAAGAGCTGCGCCGGGTCGATGGCCTGCGCATCATCGGCGAGGCACCCGAAAAGGCAGCGGTGGTGTCGTTCCTGATCGACGGCGCGCACGCGCACGACCTCGCCACGCTGCTGGATCTGGAAGGCGTGGCCGTGCGTTCGGGCCAGCACTGCGCGCATCCGCTGCTGCAGTACTACGGCGTGGCCGCGACCTGCCGTGCCTCGCTGGCGTTCTACAACACGCATGAAGAGATCGAGCGGTTCATGACCGCGTTGACGAAGGCAAGGAAGTTGCTGGGGTGAGGCCTCGGTAACAACCGGAAAGTTGCGAACGCCACGGGACACCGTGGCGTTTTTTTGTCGGCTGACTATGCCGAGCTGCAGCACCAAGACCGCAAACGTCAGCTGCCCGATCTGCCACTGTGCAGCGACAAGACCTCCGCGATCAATCCGGTGACGTCTGCCGCGGCAGTAGGCCGGGGAGGATCCTGGTCTCGCAAGCTGCAGTCCATGCCACCACATGAGCCCCCGGGCGGCGGTTGCGTGTCCACCCGATCAACGCATGCCCTTCAAGCATGAAAAAGTACAAGCGCTGCGCATTGCTGCAGGCTCATGGACAGTATTCATCCAAGGGCCATCTGTCACTTCAGTCTTCCAGATCCAGCGCCACTTCCCCAAAAGCGGCACGTGGCATTGTACCGGGGAACCGTAGGAATCAGACATCAAGCGGAGCATGGATTTCGCCGAGAAGTAGATAGTCCGTCGCCGCATCTTGCCGGTCCAGATCACGCGCCGGGTCTGCTTGCGCTTGCGCTTGCCCAGGCGCTCAGAATCACCAAATGTCAGCTGCATGGATAGCTTCTCAACGTGTACCGTGATTTTCTCTCATGCGGCCGGCGCTACCGAAATGATAGTTCAGAGTATCCTTAAAGGGCGGCAAACACTGGGCGGACTTGCCGCTTCTGCATTAAGGCTGCTAGGAACTCTTCCCGCGTAGCAAGCCAACGAAAATAGGTATGTAACCCACTGTAAACGCCGCCAGAAGTATGAGCGCCCATTCAATGAATGAAATCCCTGTATGCCCGTACACGAGACGCAGCAACCCATAGCTGGCGATCGTGAAAACAGCAGCTTTTGCGTAATAGACGGCAACGCCCTTCAGGATCAATTTACTCTTCATTTCCTACTTCAACTTATCGTTTACAAGTGGCTCCAGATCGCCTGATGAACTGACCGCCGCGCCGACGGCATTGGCCGCTGTTTGGACGGGATTGGAGTATTTAAACCCAGGAGTGGCCTCCTTTATACCCTGCATCAGATTTCCTGTCGCAGCTCGCTCAGTCTGTGTCATTCCAGCACTCGCACTTCTGGCCGCTACGCCAGGCGCTGCAGAAACAGCCGCCCCTAAGCCAGCCGTTCCTCCACTCAAGGCGGCGCCCTTCGCAACCTCGGATACAGAAGCGGTCTTACCTTCAAGTTGGGCATTTGCCTGGGCTGAAACCGCACCGACGGCTGCATTTCCAACCACGTTTGCAGCAATGGTTCCACCGGTAGTGGCAGCGGTGCTTGCAACGGCACTTACCCCACCACTTAGCGCGCCAGCCACTGTTGCGACAGCAACTTGCCCCCATTTTACTTGGGAGAATCTTTCGCCCACCGACCCTTCCGCCATAGCCATTTGAACACCGATGTTCACAACTGCGCCTATTGGCGCACCCCACAAGCACTGGGGGCAGCGCCCATCCGGATCTGTGAACTTGTAGGGGTTGTTGTAAGCGTAGGCGTAGCGGCTCAAGTGGCGCATATCGCCCCCTTCAACCGTTACCGGGTCAACGCTCAGGAAAGTCCCTAACGCCGGATCCATGTACCGCTGCTGCATGTAACTCAGCCCGGTCTCAGAGTCCGTCACATGCCCCGTGTATCCCGGCCCATCTTTCAACGGCCGGTTAGCCACCTCACCATACGGCTCGTACACCGTACGCTCGATGACATTTCCACTGGCATCGGTGATCGCCACCGGTGACCCCAGTGCGTCAGTGTGGATGTACTCGACCACTTCCTGGGCGGTAGCCGGCGCCATACAGGCCGCCAGCACCACCACCGCGAGTACCACCTGAATCAACAGCGAAGAGAGTCCATTCATGGCTTAGTCCCAGCTCAGTACACCTTGGGTGACGGGATGATCGGCTGACCATGGCGAGCAGCCGCCTGCATTGCAGGCGCGCACGCGGTAGTCACCGGCGCAGTAGGCAGCACCATTGGCGCTCACATAAGCCTTGGGCCCGGTGTACAGTCGCTTGCCGCCGCCGCCGCTCTCAAGCTGGAACTCGGTGGCATCGGCCACTTGGTTCCAACCCACCGAGCACTGCACCTGATAGGGCGCCTTGCGGGTGGTCAGCCATTCGGCCAGATAGAAATGGGGCGTTCCCGGCGGAAGTGCGACGACAACCGTCGCAATCCCCGAGTAGGGGCTGCACCCCGCGAAGTTGCAGACTCTCACCCGGTAGGCATAGCTGCCTTTTCCACGGCTGGCACCAAAGCTGTTCGCGCCTCCGTTATGCACCACCGTCCAACCACCGCCGTTGGCGCTCTCCTCCAGGATGAAGCTCTCGCTGTTGGCAGGCACAGACCAGCTGAAGCTGTACTGCGGCACATTCACCAGCCCCGGAGCGCTGATCACCGGCTCGATCGTCGGCGCGCCGATCACGGCAACCATTGCAGACCCTGACCATGGCCCACAGCCTGCTCCGTTGCAGGCCGCGACGCGGTAGGCGTAGCTCCCCACTCCCCGCGCGGGGGTTGCAAAGGACACCACGTGTGCGTCCGCCAACGTCACCCAACCGCCGCCATTGGTGCTTTCCTGCAACGTGTAACGGTCAGCCCCGCCAATCCCGTTCCAGCCGATGCCAATGCTGCCGGGCGCCGAACGAGCCGGCGCTGATACTCCCGGAGCACTCGCAGGCGGATAGACCACCGTCACTGCACCAGTTGCGCTGTATCCCGTGCATCCCACCGGATTACACGCCCGAACCCGGTAGCTATAGCTGCCTGCCCCCTTCCCACTGAAGGCCTTGGACTGGCCGATGGCGTTGTGCACCTGGGTCCATGCGCCGCCATTGGCGCTTTCCTCCAGTTCATAACGCTCGGCCCCGGAAGCCGCAGACCAACCCACGCTGTAACTACCATTGAAGGCCGTGGCCGGCACGTTCAAGGTCGGCACCGTGGACGGCGCCAACGCCACAGCCACTGACGCAACGTTGCTCCATCCGCCGCACACCGCGCGACAGCCGCGCACCCGGAACTGATAGGTACCCGTGACCAGGCCAGTGCTGGTGAACGATTGCGCCGCGCCGTCGAAGATCTTGCTCCACGTGCCCGCCAAGGCACGCTGCAGTTCGTAGCGGTTGGCGCCACCAGCCAGGCTCCAGGTCAGATTCACGCTGCCCTGGGTGATGTAGCCCGGCGCACTCAGCGCGGGAACGCTGGGCGCGGCCTCACCGTGCACCTGGGCAACCAGACTGCCGGACAGGTAGAGGTAGTCTGTCTGCTTGCCGGTACGCTCGTTGCGCTGGAAACGCAGCACGCCGCCGTTGTCGTAGAACGAATAGATCGCGCCCGTGCCGCTTGCGCTGGCTTTCACTCGACGCCCATGGGCGTCGTACTCATAACTCTCTGCCGTACCTGCCGCACGCAGCCGGTTGCCGTAGTCAAATGTGAAGGTCTGACCATTGCGCACCGAGAGGTTTCCCTGCACGTCATAGCCCAGGCCGGTTACGGTTGCCCCGGTGCCGGTTTCGATCACGTTGACCAAGCGGTTGGTCGGATCGAAGTAATGCGTACGATCACGGCTGCCGACCTTGGCCCGACGCAGGTTGTCCAGCGCATCATATTCATACAGCGCATTGCCGAAGCCCGGCGCAGTGACCGCGCGCAGCCGGTCCAATCCGTCATAGGTCATGTCCCGATTGCCGGGCGCGCCGGGCAGGCCATCCGATATGGCCATCACGTTGCCACCGGCGTCGTAGTCGTAGCTGTCATCCAGGACCGCAGCCGCGGCCGTGGCGTCGCGGCTGCGGTCCGGCAGGCCGCGGGCATTCTGGGTCAATGTGTGCACGATTCCGTTGCCATACACGAAACGCGCCAGCGCGCCATTGGCGAAGTAGCTGGCTTCCTTCGCATAGCCGCCGACAGTGGTCGCTCGACCCAGTGCATCTGGCGCATAGCTGACCACACGCCCACCCGGGTAAGTGTTGCTGGCCAGCGTGCCGTTGGCATCGTAGCCATAGGCCAGGCTCAGATTGCCGAAGTCCGGATGTTGCAGGGTTTCGCCGCTGAGCAGGCGGCGACGGTTGTACTGGTAGCGGTTGACGGCCGTCGGCCGGGCCGGGTCGTTCTGCGTGCTGATTTCGACCGGCAATCCGTCCGCCGTGTAGGACCAGATCTGGTTTCCACGGCCGTCCGGGAAGATCAGTGTCGACAGGCGGTTGGCGGCGTCATAGCTGCGCTTCACCGCGCGCCCGCTGGCAAGCGCCTCGGTGCGATTGCAGTCGGTGGTGCTGGTCAAACCCGTTCCGGCAGCCGACCACAGAACATTGCCGGCAGCATCGTAGTCCTGCACCGTCGCCCCGGTTTCCGGCTCAATGGTCTTGCACAGCTGCTGATAACCGTCATAGACATAACGGCGGGTCAGCGCCTGGCTGCCGTCGGCGCTGCGACGGGTGATCGCCAGCGGTTTGCCGAGTACGTCGCGCTGGATCTCGGTCACTACGCCTTCCGGGTGCTGCAATGCCAAGGGCATTTCGTAGGTCGGCTGGTCATAGGCCAGGTGCCGTGTTGTGGTCGACTGGCCACGGGGATTGGTCACCTTCACCGAAAGGTTGCCCACGTACTCGGTGCGCGTGGCCAATGCACCGAGCTCGGACGATTGACTGACCACGACAGGGCGCCCCAACGCGTCGTACTGCGTCGTGGTACCAGCCAGTGCAGCATTGATATCGGAGAACTGCCGCGTCGGATACGACGCAAACACCGTCTTGCCACTGGTGTCGTAGCGGGTCACCACGGCACTGTCCAGCACGTTGTTGGCGTTCTCGGTCACCAGCACCGGCCGGAACATGGCGTCCAGATAGGTATCCGTGCGCCGCCCGCCCTGCGTGCGGGAGTGTTTCCATGCGCCGGCAGGCACCCCCAGCTGCGCACCGCCCAGCCGCTGCAGGTCCATGGTCACGCCATTCCAGTTCACGCTGTCGCCGCTCGGGAACTGCTGGCTGCGCAGGCGCCCCATGCTGTCGTAGCTGAAGCTGGTGGTTGCGCCGGTCTCGTCGGTCAGCGAGGTGATCCAACCGTTGTCGTCGACGGCGACAGTGCGCACCGCACCGTTGGGCGCTTCAGGTGTGGCTGGCAGCCGCAGTTGCTGTGGAATGCCGCGTTTCCATGCTGACAGATGGCTGGTGTTGCCGCGGCCATCGGCTACCGACGCCACGGTGCCATCGGCCGCATAGGTCACCTGCTGCGCCAGGCGGCCGAATGCGTAGGCGCGCAGCGGCAACGCAGTGGCGGTGTCGAACTCGGTGCGCGACTGCTCGATACCATTGAGGACACTGCGCGCGGCCTGGCCATTCAACCATAGCGTCGGATTGTCGTAGTAGGTCGTGGTGCTGGTACGGCTCTGTCCGGCGGAATTCGCCTCAACGACGGTGACTTCGCGGACGAAGGCGTCAAAGCTCTGCACCGTACGAGTGAACTGCACGCCATCCTGATTCACGTTCGTGCTCTGCACTGGGCGATTCAGGTGCTCACCCAACTCCCTGGCGCCGTATTTGAGATTCCGTCCTGCCTCATGCGGGAACGGTGCGCTGGCAAGCTGCGCGTCCGGGTAGTAGTTGTTGCGCTCCGTGCGAACCACCGCGCCGCCGGAGCTGGTGGTCGTGGACAGCAATAGACCATCGTTATAGCCGACTTCCTTACCGAATTCGTATGTCCGGATGATCCCATCCGGCAGGGTTTCAATCGTTATCTTGGGTTCCGCCTGCCCCACCGGGATCATCGGCCACCCAGCCTCGTGGACCCTTCTGTCGTACTCCCACCCCAGATTTGTATACTGATAGTTCCATTGAGCCGTAGGCATGCCGGGGCCACTGATGGTTTTGGCAACCAGCGACATCGCGTCACGATAGATGGGCGTGAGATTCCACCCATCAGCCAGCAACTGCTCATCACCTGAGGTCTGGCAATTGAACGGCACGTTCTTGCGCCCATGCCGGAATGGCCGGAAGACGAAGCTTCCCACCGCACCGGATGGATGCGTGATGGAGGCTGTAACTTCCGTCTGCACGATCTTGTTCGTCTTCGCGCAGAAGGCCGGGGTTTCCATGTAGTCACTCACGGGCTGCCCGGTGTACTCCTGGTACTTCTTCGTCACATAGACCGGCGGCAGGTTGTAGCCCCATGCCGTCCCATCCGGCAAAGTAACCGACTGCAATACACCGGTAGGAGCATAGCCATATGTCCAGGTTCGACCCGATGCCGCCGCCGATGCAATGCGCCCCAAGGAATCATAGGAAAGGCTGATGCTGCGCCCATCGTTGGCGACCATTCGATCCAATCGCCCACCACTCCACTCGTAGCGGACCCAGTTGCCGAAACGATCAACGACCTGCGAAGGATAAAGGAAGACCTTTTTTCGCTTCAGGGTGGAATGGGTGATCGTGTCGTAGGGCTGAAGAACAGCAGACTCGTTCTCGCGCGCCACCATCCAGTCAAAGTAGTACTTGGTTCCGTCTGGCGCGTGCCCCAGGAAACCTTGGCCCGGCTGACCACTCTTGAGCGAACTGAGGCAGGAGAAGAACCACCCCGATTTGGTATTCCAAGGCGTCGCCGCGCCAACCTGCGGCATGGGCTGGCGCGCGTCTCCGCTGCCTGCAAGGACGGTTTCACCCCCTCCGCCGGGCAGTGAAAGCCTTACTCCCTCCCAATAGGTGTAGGGGGCAAAACTGATGGTCTGGGTATGCTTGTAGTTCCAGACATCCAACGACGGGGGAGCGGAAACTGTCGAGCAACGTGCGCTTGGTGTCCAATGCCCGCCGACCGCGGTTTCGGGCTGGTCTCCGTATGTGCCTGAAAGTGATGGGATGTCCAGATCCCAGTTTCCATACTCCTTGTCGTTTGCACTGCCGCTGACGTCCCCGTAACTGCGGCTGAGCGAAATCGCGAGCCCGCCGTTGCCCGGAATCGAAATATCCGTGGCCTTGAAGCTGATCGAACCGTCATACAGGTTCACCTGCTCACCAAAGATCTCGCCCTTCAAGGGTTCGACCAGGTCGCCGTACTTCAAGCGCTTGTCATATTCCTGACGCCAAGTCGGCACGATCTGGGCGGAGGCGGGAACCGGTGCCAGTACGCAGAAGGCCAGTGCTGTCAGAAGCAGGCCTTTGATGGCGTTTGCCGCGCGCGGATGAGCAATGAGCCATGCTTGCATGAAGATCCTCCCTGGATCGACCTTCCTTGAGAGCCCCGCCCACATCGCGCCACTGTCGATGCTCAGATCGGACGTTGCCCACTCCGGCAGACAACCACACGCTTGAACACGGTGGGCGGGCATTGTTCATTTATGAATGAAAAATGAAGGCCGTGTCAACAAGGCGTATCCGACACACTTGGCAAAGCCAGCCGGATCAGCAACCTCCCCGCCTGCCCCCACGCCACCTAAAATGCCCGCATGAGCACCCTGACCTTCCGCGCCGCCACGTCGGCCGACATCCCCGCCCTGATCACCCTGGTCACCTCGGCCTACCGTGGCGACGCCAGCCGCGTTGGCTGGACCACCGAAGCCGACCTGCTGGACGGCGCCCGCATCGACGCCACAGGCATCCAGGGTGACCTGGACCGCCCGCGCTCGACCATCCTGCTGGCCGAACGCGACGGCCAGCTGGTGGCCTGCGCCCACGTCGCCGACGTCGACGGCAAGGGCTACTTCGGCATGTTCTCGGTCGACCCGGCCCAGCAGGGCGGCGGCGTCGGCAAGCAACTGATGGACGCGGCCGAAGCCCATGCCGCACGCGAATGGAACGTGCCGGTGATGCAGATGACGGTGATCGACGTGCGCGATGAACTGATCGCCTTCTATGAGCGCCGCGGTTACCAGCGCACCGGCATCAAGAAGCCGTTCCCGTATGGCGACGAACGCTTTGGCATCCCCAAGCGCGACGACCTGCGCTTCGAGATCCTGGAAAAGCCACTGGTCGGAGCCACCGCGTGAGCGAGGCCTGGACCTTTGTCTGCGCCGGCGCCGAACTGCTGCCGGGCGAAATGAAGAGCGTGTTCGACGAAGTGACCGGTACGCCGATCGTAGTGTTCAACCTCGACGGTGAGCTGTACGCGCTGGAAGACCAGTGCACGCATGAGGAATTCGAACTGTCCTCGGGTGAGTTCAACACCACCGAAGGCAGCGTCGAATGCGTGCTGCATGGCGCCCGCTTCGACGTGCGCGATGGCCGCGCCCTGTGTGCGCCGGCCTATACCGCGGTGCCGAAGTTTCCGGTGAAGCGCGAGCACGACGCGGTGTGGACCCGCGACGACCGCGATTGAGGCCAGGGGCATCCACCCATGGGGTGGATCTACAGGAACAGCCTGAAGGGCCTGCCAGGGCCTTTCGGCGCCACCCGGGCGCCCTGCCGCATCTCGTACATGCGAATCATTATCGTTGATGTTATCCTACGTAACATCTTCGTAATGCCCCCGCCTGCGCCATGGCTTCGTCCGCGCCCTCCGCCACGCTGTGCCAGCTCGCCCGTCAGGGGTGGCCGCTGCTCGTGGCCGCGCTGCTGACGCTGCTGCTGGGCTGGTCGGCGCTGCACGAAGGACGCGGCGGTGGCCACGCCGCCAACGCTGGCTGGCAGGCGCATCTGCACGATGTCGAGCAGGTCGCTCCGCTGCCGGCGCCTTCCGGCGACGAATGCCCACACCACGCCGCCCCCGCCCCGGAACCTCCGGTGGATGGTGAAGGTGGCACGCCCTGCGCCGGCACTGCCCTGCCGCGTGCCGCGCTGGTGGCGCATATCCCGCTGTGGCACTCCGATGCCCTGCGCTGGCAGCTGCACGACCCCTCGCTGCGCCTGAATCCCGGCCACGCACCTCCGGCACCGCGCGCCATCTGAGGCGCCTTGCGGCCGTTGCCGCGGGCCTGATTGCGTTTCCGGCCAGCCGAGCATGGCTCGGCTCTACAGAACCCACCTCCTGCCTGTCGCCGCGCGCCCAGCCGTGCTGGCCGGCCCTCGCTCATTCCCTATCCAAGCCACCGCCGACCTACCCATGACCCACATCAAGACCCGCAAGTACGCACCTCGCGTTTCGGTACTGGCCACCGCCACCCTCGCCGCCGGCTTCGCGCCGCTGGCCGCACAGGCGGCCGACGATGCCGGCGCCAGCCAGGCCACCGAACTGGACAAGGTCCAGGTGCGCGGCAGCTGGTTCAACCCCTCCTCGCCGAAGTTCACCGCTGCGCTGCTGGATACCCCGAAGTCGGTCTCGATCGTCTCGGAAAAGCTGATCGCCGAAACCGGTGCGACCAACCTGCAGGATGCGCTGCGCATGGTTCCTGGCATCACCTTCGGTGCCGGCGAAGGTGGCAACCCGACCGGTGACCGCCCCTTCATCCGCGGCTTCGACTCGCAGAGCAACATGTTCGTCGATGGCCTGCGCGACGTCGGTTCGCAGACCCGCGAAGTGTTCGACCTGGAGCAGGTGGAAGTGGTCAAGGGCCCGAGCTCGGCCTACGGCGGCCGTGACTCCGGTGGTGGCAGCCTCAACCTGGTCAGCAAGACGCCGAAGCTGAAGAACGAGACCACTGCCAGCATGGGCATCGGTACCGACAGCTACGCACGCGGCACCGTGGATGCCAACTACGTGCTGGCCGATGGCATCGCCGCACGCCTGAACCTGATGAAGCACGAGTCGGACATCGCCGGTCGTGACGCGGCCAACGTCAGCCGCTGGGGCATCGCGCCGTCGATCGCGTTCGGCCTGAACGGCCCGGCGCAGCTGATCGCCAGCCACTACCACATGCAGAGCGACGACCTGCCCGACGCGGGCGGCTTCCCGTACGGCAACCCGAACGGCGCACCGGTGTCGAAGTGGGTCGACGGCCGCCCGATGGTGCCCGACCGCAACAACTACTACGGCCTGGTGGATCGCGATTTCCAGCGCACCCGCGCCGACATCAGCACCCTGGACGGCAGCTACGACTTCGGTGGCCACAAGCTGCGCAACATCGCGCGCCTGGGCAACACCAGCAACGATTACCTGTGGACCCAGCCGGACGACAGCCAGGGCAACCCGAACAACTACGGCACCTTGTGGCGCCGTACCAACAGCCGCGCCGTCGACGTCAAGAGCTTCGCCGACCAGCTGAGCCTGACCGGTGCGTTCCAGACCGGTGCGCTGAAGCACAGCTACAGCGCCGGCGTGGAATACAGCGATGAAAAGATGACCCGTGGCAGCTACCTGATGACCCCGGGCACCAACAACCCGCTGACCAACAGCAGCAAGTGCCCGACCACCGGCGCGGCCACCGGCTACAACTGCACCAGCTTCGACAACCCGAACCCGAACGATCCGTGGGCGGCCACCCATGCGGTGTACCGCAGCGACAAGGCGCTGGACGTCGAGCAGCGCACCAAGACCAAGTCGGCCTACCTGTTCGACACCATCGAACTGAACGCGCAGTGGATGATCAACGTCGGCCTGCGTTACGACGACTTCTCCACCACCCTGACCACCCCGGTGGCCGGCAAGGCGCCGACCCGCGTGCGCAACGACAATGACTTCCTGAACTACCAGGCCGGCATCGTCTTCAAGCCGGCTGCCAACGGCAGCATCTACCTGTCCTACGGCACCTCCTCCACCCCGCCGGGCATGGACGGTGGCGATGGTTCCGATGGCCTCAGCGCGGCCGTGGCCGACCTCAAGCCGCAGGACACCAAGAATCTCGAACTGGGCACCAAGTGGGACCTGTTCGACAACCGCCTGAACCTGACCGCTGCGATCTTCCACACCGTGATGGACAACGCACGCGTGACCGTGGACAACGGCACCAGCCAGAACGCCGGCAAGAAGGAAATCAACGGTGTGGAACTGGGCTTCACCGGCCAGCTGACCGATGCCTGGAGCCTGTACGGCGGCTACACCTACCTGGATTCGGAACTGAAGGACAACGGCTTCGTCTGCGCCGTGTCCGGCCGCACCTGCCCGTCCAACGTCTACGTGCCCTCGCCTTACAACGGCAACGTGTTCCCCAACACCGCCAAGCACAGCGCCACGCTGTGGACCACCTACCGCTTCCCGTTCGGCCTGACCGTCGGCGCCGGCGCCAACTACTCCGACAAGCAGTACGGTGATGTGGCCAACACCAAGTGGATCCCCAGCTACACCCGCTTCGATGCGATGGCCAGCTACGCGATCCAGGACAACATCAGCCTGCAGTTGAACGTGCAGAACCTGACCGACAAGACCTACTTCACCAAGGCCTATGCTTCGCACTACGCGAGCATCGCCCCGGGTCGTTCGGCCACCCTGGCACTGAACGTGAAGTTCTGATGTAACCCGCAGCACCCACACGGCGGCAGGATCTCCTGCCGCCGTTTTTGTTTCCGGCGATACTCCGCGCATGGCTTCCAACCCCCCGTTTGATTCCGACGCACTGGCAGACCTGCTGCTGCACGACCCGCAGGCCGCCTTCGCGCGCGTGCGCGATGCGGCACAGGCCGGGCAGGTCGAGGCGCAGCTGCTGCTGGCGCAGATGCACATGGAAGGCAAAGGCACGCCGGAAGACGCCGCTGCAGCCCTGCTCTGGTACGAGACCGCGGCCAACAACGGCGCGCCGATGGCGATGAACATGCTCGGCCGCTGCCATGAGCTGGGCCAGGGCACCGCCGCCAATCCTTCGCTTGCCGCGGTCTGGTACCGGCGCGCGGCCGACACCGGTCTGGACTGGGGCCTGTACAACCTGGCCAACCTGCTGGCCACCGGCCGTGGCGTGCCGCAGGACCGCGCACAGGCGCTGGCGCTGTATACCCGCGCGGCGCATCTGGGCCACGCCAAGTCGATGAACCTGCTGGCCCGGCATCTGGAAGATGGACTGGATACCGGACGCGATCCGCAGGCCGCGCTGGCCTGGTATCAGCGCGCCGCCGAGGCTGGCGATTTCCGTGGCCAGGCCAATTACGCCTCGATCCTGCTGCAGGCCGGTGAAATCGAACAGGCGGTGCATTGGCTGCGGTTGGCACTGCAGCACGGCAGTCCCGCTTTCATGGCGCATATCGTGCCCGAGCTCGCCGCCTCCCCCCATCCGCAGGTGCGCGCCCTGGTCGCACCGTCCGCTTGCTGAGGACTTCCGCATGCTGCTGCATATCCCCGACATCCTTCCTGCCGAACAGGTCGCTGATATCCGCCGCAGGCTCGATGCGGCAGACTGGACCGATGGCCGCGAGACTGTCGGCCACCTCGGCGCGCAGGCCAAGCACAACCAGCAGCTGCCGGAAGCTTCGCCGCTGCGCCGCGAACTGGGCGAGACCATTCTGGTCGCGCTGGCCCGGCAGCCGCTGTTCTTCAGCGCGGCGTTGCCGCTGAAGTACCTGCCGCCGCGCTTCAACCGTTACAGCGGCGGCGGCACCTACGGCTTCCACGTCGATGGCGCGGTGATGAACCTGGCCAACGGCGAGCAGCTGCGCTCGGACATCTCCTGCACGCTGTTCCTGTCCGACCCGGACGAGTACGACGGCGGTGAACTGATCATCAGCGACACCTACGGCGAACATGAAGTGAAACTGCCTGCCGGTGATCTGATCGTGTATCCCTCCAGCAGCCTGCACAAGGTCAACCCGGTCACCCGCGGTGCGCGCGTGGCCTCGTTCTTCTGGGTGCAGAGCATGATCCGCGACGACGTGCAGCGGCGCCTGCTGTGGGAGATGGATACTTCCATCGAGCGCCTGCGACAGACCGATGGCGATGCCGACGCGGTGCTGCAGCTGACCGGCGTGTACCACAACCTGCTGCGACGCTGGAGCGAGGTCTGAGCCGATCAGGCCACCCCTGCGACAACTTGGCAATCATTCTCATTTGCAACGGCTAACGGGTCTCATTACAATCACGCCCCGTTGACGCCGGATGTTCCGGCCAGCCAGGGATTTCCGCTTGCGTCGCCCGTTCCGCCCTCGCCCGCTTCGGCTTGTACAGCTCGGCACCGCCATGCGCGGCCGTCGGCCTGCGCTGGCCAGCCTGCTGGCGTGGGTGGCGATGTTGACGCTGTTGCTGGGCACCCTGCCGCTGCTGCCGGTGGCCCATGCGGCTGCAACCCAGGCGCTGCAGCAACCGCTGGAAGAGCGCGGCGGCGAAGCCCCCCTGCAGGAAGAAGCGCCGGCCAAGCTGCGGCGCTGCGCATCGGCACCGGCCAAGTCCACTGACAAGCCGGCGCCGCCACTGCTGTTGGCCAGCCACTGGCTGCGTACCGAACTTGATCTGGCTCCCTCCGCGTCGGCTCCGTCCGACGCGCGTTCGCACTGGCCGTTGGCCGCACCAGACATGCCCTGGACCGATGCGCCCGGGCGTCGCCAGCAACGCGGCCAGGCGCCGCCGCTCGCCTGATCCACGGCACGCTGTGACCGCCTGAGCGGTTGCACCGGCTCGCCGCAGCCTGCTTCACCTCTGCCGCCCCTGACCGGGCCATCCCTGCCCTGCCGCGCGCGCTCCGCGCCCGGCATCGCGCTGCCTTACATCCTTCGAGGTATCTGCCATGGCCCAGCGCCATCGTGTCCGTTCGTCCCTGTCCCGCCATCTGTTGACCAGCGCCGTGCTGGCCGCCGTCGCGGCTCCCGCCTACGCCCATGGCGACGCTTCCGGCGCACCCCAGACCCTCGACAAGGTGGTGGTCACCGCCGCTGGCTTCGAGCAGAAGGTGGTCGATGCACCGGCCAGCATCAGCGTGGTCAGCCGCGAAGAGCTGAGCAAGCGCCCCTACACCAGCCTGGTCGACGCCCTGCGCGACGTCGAGGGCATCGACGTCGGCCTCGAAGCCACCGACAAGAACGGCCGCGCCACCATCTCCATGCGCGGCCTGCCGTCCGAATACACCCTGGTGCTGATCGACGGCCGTCGCCAGAGCAACGCCGGCCAGCTGTATCCGAACAACTTCGGTGGTGGCCAGTTCGCCTACCTGCCGCCGCTGGATGCGATCGAGCGCATTGAAGTGGTGCGTGGCCCGATGTCCACGCTGTACGGCTCGGATGCGATGGGCGGCGTCATCAACATCATCACCCGCCGCAACCAGGACAGCTGGCACGGCGCGGTCACCCAGGGCTTCACCGTGCAGCAGGACGATCAGTTCGGCGATGCGCGCAGCACCGACCTGTACCTGAGCGGGCCACTGGTCAAGGATCGCCTCGGCCTGGCCGTGCGCGGCAGCTACTACGACGCCAAGGCATCCAATCCCGAATGGGATGCACTGCCCCTGCCCGACGGCACGCTGTGGGAGCGCAGCATCGGTTTTGGTGGCGGCGGCAAGTCGGTGGCCAACACCAACTGGAACACCGGCGTGCGCCTGAACTTCCACGTCAACGACGACCACGAGCTGTGGCTGGACTATGACGTCTCTCGCCAGAAGTACGACAACAGCGAGGGCCAGACCGGCACGCTCGACAGCCTGGCCAGCCTGTGGCGCGTGGGCAACGCGGTGGTCCCGAACCCGAATGGCAACGGCACCGTCACCCGCCGCGTGGTGCAGCCGCGCGTGGGCTACACCGCCTACCAGCGCTATGAGCGCGACCAGCTCTCGCTGACCCATCAGGGTCGCTACAGCTTCGGCACCTGGCAGACCTCGCTGACCCACAGCAAGAGCAGCAACCTCGGCCGCTCGCTGCCGTTGACCCTGGACGAGCGCGCCGGCCTGCAGACCCTGTGGAACGACGTCTGCCGCCGCACCGGTGCCGCCAACAACTGTGCCGCCGGCCGCAACAACGCGCTGGGCGCACTCAACGCCAGCGAACAGGCACGCCTGCAGGCGTTCCTGCCGCGTCCGCTGCGCACCATGGAGCTGGAAGGCTACGTGCTGGACACGATGCTCGACCTGGACTTCGGCGCGCACAAGCTGACCGTGGGCGGCCAGTACAACGACACCGACATGGTGGACGGCGTGTTCGGCATGGACGGTGCCGGCTACCGCAGCAACACCAAGCAGAAGCACCGCATGTGGGCGTTGTTCGCCGAGGACAACTGGTCGCTGACCGACACCCTGACCGCCACCTTCGGCCTGCGCTACGACGACCACAACATCTTCGGCAGCCACCTCAGCCCGCGCGGCTACCTGGTCTGGAACGCGACCGATGCCTGGACCTTCAAGGGCGGCGTCAGCACCGGCTATAAGACCCCGCGGCCGGACCAGCTGTTCCCCGGCATCACCGGCTTCGGTGGCCAGGGCGTGCTGCCGCTGGTGGGTTCGCCCAACCTGAAGCCGGAAACCAGCACCAACTACGAGCTGGCTGCGTACTACGAGGGCCAGCGCTGGGGCTTCAACGTCACCGGTTTCATCAACAAGTTCGAAGACAAGATCGCCAGCGGCGGCACGTTCCCCAACTGTGAGGTCGCACCAGCCGGCAGTGGCTACTGCGTGGATATCGGCCCGGGCTGGGCCTCGCTGGGCTACAGCACCTTCACCCAGAGCGTGAACATCGACAAGGCCGAAACGCGCGGCGTGGAACTGGCCGGCCACGTCGACCTGCTGGACAACCTGCAGCTGCGCGGCAACTACACCTGGACCAAAAGCGAGCAGACCGCCGGTTCCGGCAAGGGCCTGCCGATCACCGGTACCATGCCGGCCAAGCACATGGCCAACGCCAGCCTCAACTGGCAGCTCAACGATGCGATCAGCCTGTCGTTGATCGGCGAAGGCCGCTACGACCGCTATCGCGACACGATCCTCGATGCCGCCGGTGCCAGCCACACCCGCTACTACGAGGACTACACCATCTTCCACCTCGGTGGCAGCTGGAAGGCGACGCAGTGGCTGACGGTCAACGCGCGGGTTAACAACCTGTTCGACAAGAACTTCGTCTCGCAGTCGTGCCTGCTGACCAGCCCCAGCGAATACAACTGCGTGGACGACTACGCCACCAAGGACCAGCGCCGCAGCTACTGGATCTCGCTCAACGCGAAGTTCTGAGACCGCGACCGGTAGTGCCGGCCGCTGGCCGGCATCGCCCTGACCTGGTAGATGCCGACCTTGGTCGGCGCTCCATCCACGCATGGCGTGGATCTACCTGTCCGCACTACCCCGTCAGAGATACACAACGACATCTAATTGCGAGCAATTCTCATCAATGATGTAATGCCCAGTATTCATCCGTCCCGAACCGTGCCGTGAGCCGTCCCGCATCTTCCACCGTGCAGCAGCAACAGAGCCGCGGCTTCTGGCTGCGTACCCTGCACCAGTGGCACTGGATCAGCTCGGCGGTCTGCCTGATCGGCATGCTGCTGTTCGCGGTGACCGGGCTCACGCTGAATCACGCGGCGAAGATCGAAGCCAAGCCACAGGTGCAGAACCAGCATCTGGAACTGCCGGCCGACGTGCGCGTCCAGCTCGGCACACGCGAGGACGGCAACGCGCCGATCCCGCGCCCGGCCCGGCAATGGCTGGACGAGCAGCTGGGCATTTCCATCGGCGGCCGACCCGCCGAATGGTCGGCCGAGGAAATCTACCTGTCGCTGCCACGCCCCGGCGGCGACGCCTGGCTGAGCATCGACCGCGAAACCGGCGCAGTCGAGTACGAATCGACCTCGCGCGGCGCGGTGTCCTACCTCAACGACCTGCACAAGGGCCGCAATGCCGGCCCCGCGTGGGGCTGGTTCCTGGACGTGTTCGCCGTGGCCTGCCTGGTGTTCTGCATCACCGGTCTGTTCCTGCTGCACCTGCATGCGCGGCAGCGACGCATGACCTGGCCGCTGGTCGGCCTGGGCCTGATGATTCCGCTGCTGATCGCCCTGCTGCTGATCCATTGAACTTCCACCGTGATTTCCATCCGTTTCTCCGGAGCCGCCCCATGCGCGTCACCCTGACCATCGCCCTCAGCGGCCTGCTGGCCACCTCACCGGCCTACGCCACCACCCTCGACATCAACGTCGAAGTACCCAAGCTCAACGTGGCCGAGTACCACCGCCCGTATGTGGCAGTGTGGCTGGAAGGCGCCGACCAGAAGGTCGCCGCCAACCTGTCGGTCTGGTACCAGCAGACCAGCAACAGCGAAGGCCATGGCACCAAGTGGCTGCCCGACCTGCGCCAGTGGTGGCGCAAGAGCGGTCGCACCCTGCAGGTGCCGGTGGACGGCGTGACCGGCCCGACCCGTCCCGCCGGCAAGCACGCGCTGTCGTTCAACGACAAGCAGCCGGCGCTGAAGCAGCTGGCCCCGGGCAACTACACCCTGGTGGTGGAAGCGGTGCGCGAAGTCGGCGGCCGTGAACTGCTGAAGATCCCCTTCACCTGGCCGGCCACCGCCGCACAGAACGGCCGCGCGCAGGGCGCCACCGAACTGGGCCAGGTCACCCTCGCCGTCAAGCCTTGATCAAGCGGGGTCGGATCCCTTCCGCAGGAAGGGCTCTGACCCCATCGCCATATCCTCGGGGTCAGAGCCCTTTCCTTTGGAAAGGGATCCGACCCCTTCCAACTGGAGTCTTCCGCATGAAGCGCACGCTCGTCCTCGCCGCCGCTCTGGCCGCTGCCCTTCCCTTCTCTGCCCTGGCCCACAAGGCCTGGCTGCTGCCCTCGCAGACCGTGATCGCCGGCAACGCACCGTGGATCACCGTCGATGGTGCGGTCTCCAATGACCTGTTCTATTTCAACCACGTGCCGCTGCGCCTGGAATCGGTGGTGATCACCGCCCCGGACGGCAGCACCGTGCAGGCGCAGAACGCGTCCACCGGCAAGTACCGCAGCGTGTTCGACGTCGAACTGAAACAGCAGGGCACCTACCGCATCGCCTCGGTCAACGACGGCCTGTCGGCAACCTATGAACTGAATGGCGAGCGCAAGCGCTGGCGCGGCACCGCCGCCACCTTCGGCGAACTGCCCAAGGATGCAAAGAAGCTGGAAGTGAGCCAGTCGGTCGGCCGCGTGGAGACCTTCGTCACCAACGGCGCGCCGAACGACACCGCGCTGAAGCCGACCAACCGCGGCATCGAACTGGTGGCCGTCGGCCACCCGAACGACCTGTTTGCCGGCGAAGAAGCCACCTTCCGCGTACTGGTCGACGGCAAACCGACTGCGGGCCTGGAGTTCGAGATCGTGCGCGGTGGCACCCGCTACCGCAATGCTCAGGACGAGCAGAAACTGACCAGCGACGCCAAGGGCGAGATCAAGGTGACCTGGCCGGAAGCCGGCATGTACTGGCTGGAAACCGGCACCGAGGACAAGAAGACGTCGGTCAAGCAAGCCGCCAAGCGTCGCCTCAGCTACGTCGCCACGCTGGAAGTACTGCCGCAGTAAACGCATCGCTGCGATACCCGGCGCGCCCGGGTATCGCAGCCTGCCACGCATGCCCATGACCTCTACCGCACTCGATATCGCCCGGCTGGGCGGCACCACCATGGGCACCACCTGGAGCGTGTCGCTGGTGGCACCGCGTCAGCGCGACCTGCATCCGCTGCATGCGGGCATCCAGGCCCGCCTGGATGAAGTGGTCGCTCAGATGAGCACGTGGGAAGCGGGCTCTGACCTGAGCCGCTACAACCGCGCCGACGCGGGTCGCTACTGCGTGCTGCCGGCCGAAACCCGCCATGTACTGGCCTGCGCGCAGGCCATCGCCGCCGCCAGCGGTGGTGCCTTCGACCCCACCATCGGCCCACTGGTGGCGCTGTGGGGCTTCGGCGCGCATGCCGGCGCACGGCGTGCCCCCGATGCCACCACGTTGCAGGCAACCCGTGCACGCTGCGGCTGGCAACACCTGCACTGGCAGGACGATGCGCTGCTGCAACCCGGCGGCCTGGAACTGGACCTCTCGGCGATCGCCAAGGGCTTCGGTGTCGACCACGTCGCCGCCTGGCTGCGCAGCCAAGGTGTCGATGCCGCACTGATTGAAGTCGGTGGCGAGCTGGCGGGCTACGGCCGCAAGCCCGACGGCCAACCGTGGCGCGTGCTGGTGGAGTCGGCGCCGGAAGAAGATGCCCACACCGATATGCCACCGCGTGTACTCGCGCTGGAAGGGAAGGCAGTGGCCACCTCCGGCGATCGCTGGCACCAGTATCAGGACGATGGCGTTGCCTACAGTCACAGCCTCGACCCACGCAGCGGCACGCCGGTGCGACAGGTCGCAGCCGCCGTCACCGTGGTCGCCGACGACGCGATGCACGCTGACGCCTGGGCCACCGCACTGACCGTGCTCGGTCGCGACGCGGGCATCGCGCTGGCAGAGCGCGAAGGGCTGGCCGCGCGCTACCTCGAACGCGCCGCCGATGGCCCACGCGAAACCCTCAGCAGCGCCTTCCAGCGGCTGCTGGATGAGCAGGCCGCATGAGCACACGTTTCTCGCGCGCAACCCTTGGCAACGTCGTAGTGCTGGTCCTGCTGGCAGTGATCGGCGGGGCCCTGCTGCGCCTGCACCTGGGCGAAGCGTGGTGGCAGGGTGCGCCGCCGTCGCGGCAGTGGGGCATCGCATTGGCCGCCACCGCGCTGTATTCACTGGCGTGCACCGTGGTGTGGTGGCGCAGCCGTCCACGCAATGACACGACCGAAGGCGGCGACCAACCGATGCTGCTGGTCTGGTCCAGCCAGACCGGCTTTGCCCGCGAACTGGCCGAGCGCAGTGCGCAGGCCCTGCGCTCGGCCGGCGTCAAGGTGCGCCTGCGTGGCCTGCATGAAGTGGATGCGCCCCTGCTGGCGGGCAGCGCACGTGCACTGTTCATCGTCAGCACCACCGGCGAAGGCGATGCACCCGACCACGCCCTGCCCTTCCTGCGCCGGGTGATGACCACACCGCCGCCTCTGGACCACCTGCAGTACGGCGTGCTCGCGCTGGGTGATCGCAGCTACGGCCACTTCTGCGCGTTCGGCCACCAGCTGCACGACTGGCTGCGCCAGCACGGCGCGCATCCGCTGTTCGACGCCATTGAAGTCGACAACGCCGATCCAGCCGCCCTGCGCCACTGGCAGCAGCTGCTCGGCCAGCTCGGCGGCGGTGCCAGCGAACTGCCCGATTGGACACCGGCCGAGTACCAGCCGTGGACACTGCTGCAGCGCATGCACCTCAATCCCGGCAGCGTCGGTGGTCCTGTCTACTGGCTGCGCCTGCAACCATCGACCGACAGCAGCGCGCACTGGCAGGCAGGCGACATCGCCGAGGTCGGTCCGCAGCACGCCGAACAGAGCACGCGCGACTGGCTGCAGGCGCAGAGCTTCGATGCCAACACCGTGTTGGACGACGGGAATACGCTGCTCGCCCGCGTCGCCCGCTCGCATCTGCCGTCCTTGGTTGCTGCGGGCGACCTGCCCGGCTTGTTGGCGGCACTGCAGCCACTGCCACATCGCGAGTACTCCATCGCCTCGGTGATGGACGACGGCGCGGTGGAGCTGCTGCTGCGCCGTCAGCTGCGTGCCGATGGCACACCAGGCGTCGGCAGTGGCTGGCTGTGCGACCACGCCGCCATTGGCGAGCCGGTGCAGATGCGCCTGCGCCGCAACGAGAATTTCCACGGCGTCGCCGCCGACGTTCCGCTGCTGATGATCGGCAACGGTACCGGGATCGCCGGCCTGCGTGCGCACCTGCACGAGCGCGCACGTGTTGGCGGCGGTCGCACCTGGTTGTTGTTCGGCGAACGCTCGGCCGCGCATGATTTCCACTTCGGCGATGAGCTGCAGGCGATGCTCGCCAATGGCGCGCTGACCCGCCTGGATACGGTATTCAGCCGTGATGGCGGCGCGCATCGGTATGTACAGGATCGCCTGCTGGCCGAAGCAGCCACGCTGCGGCAGTGGGTCGATGAAGGCGCGACGATCCTGGTCTGCGGCAGTCTGCAGGGCATGGCCCCGGCAGTGGATGCGGTGATCGAGCAGGTGCTCGGTGCCGACGGCAAGGAAGCGCTGCTGCTGGCCGGTCGCTACCGGCGCGATGTGTATTGAGGCGAACCGTCTCCAGGTGGGTGCGCACCGACTTCTGGTGGGTGCGCACCTTGGTTCGCACCATGCTGCGGTATCGGCCACTGCATCCACGCATGGCGTGGATCTACTGAACGGCTTCATGCCGCGGTATCGGCCTCCGCATCCACGCATGGCGTGGATCTACTGGAGCACAGCGACCGCATTTTCAGTAGATCCACGCCATGCGTGGATGATTACCTCCTCGCGCCGACGATGGCTCAGCCCCCCGCAGCGCTCACCCGTATCGCCAGCAACTCCCCGCCGCCCTGCAGCGCATGCCGCTGACGTTCACCGGCCGCCAACCACGCGGTATCGCCGCCCTGCATCGCAGGCAATCCACTGTCCGCACCAAACGTGGCCTGCCCACCCAACAGGTGCAGGGCCCACGCCACACCCGGCTCGCAGAAGAAGAACATCGGCCCGACCAGCGGCCGGTGCAGCAGCTCGGCCTGCAGCAGCTCGCGCTTCCACATCAGGTTGAAATCGTGGGTGGTGCCGTCGACCAGCTCGCCGTGCAACGCGGCTTCGCCGGCAAAACGCACGCGCCCATGCGGTGGCAGCACCTCGGCTACACGGCCGTCCTCGAAACGCAGGCGCACGCCATTGCCCTGCAACAACACCAGTTCGCGCTCGACACCGGGGAACGCGGAAAACGCGGCGTCCTGTTCGATTTCGGCTACTGACAGGCGCAATGCCCAGTCATCGCCCTGCGCCGGCAACCGCAGGATCTCGCGGGTCCAGCCGAGGCCGTTGCGCCAGCGTTCGCGGCGGTAATCCAGGCTGGAAATCACCTGGCTCGGGGTCTGCAGCAGGGAGTCGATGTTCATGCGCGCATTGCATCATGCCGCGCGCCACAACGCATCAACGCGTTGCAAGACCCGCGGCCGTACCGCAATCGCCACCCAGCAACTGCGAGTGCTTGAGCCAATCCTGGTCGGGGTAGTACGCGAACACCATCGTGCCGCCCCGCAGCGCGTCGATCAGCGGCTTGGCCACCGACAACCGCACCGCAGGACAGCCGAGACTGCGCCCCAATCGTCCCTGCAACTGTGCGGTGGAGGGATTCACATACGGCGCCCCGTGGATGACGATGGCGCGCTCGCGTGCGCGGTCATTGAAACCCGGCTCCAACCCCGCCAGGCGCAGCGAGTAGCCGTTGCCGCCCATGTAGGTTTCCTGCGCGGTGAACGCGCCGAGGCTGGACATGAAGCTGCCATCGCGGTTGGAGAAATGCTCGGTGCGGTTCTCGCCACTGTTGCGGCCGTGCGCCACCCACTCCTCGAACAACAGCCGCTGGCGGGCCAAGTCGAAGACCCACATCCGCGGCTCGGTGGACGGCCGCGAGTAATCGATCACGCTCAGGCGTTCGCCGCTGACACCCAGTTCCGGCCGCTGCAGCGCGCAGCGCATGGCGTGGGCGGCCAACTGCAGCACCCGGCGGTCGGCCTTGGGCGCGCTGCGGGCCAGCTGCGCAGCGAGGTCGTCTGCACTGATCGCGGCAACAGGCGTCTGTGCCCATGCCGACGCACTGGTAACAGTCGCCAACAGGCCAACAGCAGCCAGCCAGCACGAGCGGGAAGTGGACATGGGCACGCAGGGAGGTCTCAGGATCCCTTGAGGGTGGACGCTGGCGGCTCCGATTCCAAGACCGGCTGCATACCCGATTCAGCCGCGCTTGGGCGCACCGCCGGCAGCGAGGTGACCAGCAGGGTCGTGCCCGGCACCAGCACCTGGTACAGCTGGCGGGCGAAATCGGCCGGCAACGCCATCGGCAGCGATGGGGTGGCCAGCAGGTCCGGCGTGGCCTGGGCGCGGTCCTGGCCCAGCAGCGGATAGGCCGTCCACTGGTGCAGGCGCTGCTGTGCGTCAAGCGGGCTGGGCGTATCGCTGTAGCCCTGGCCCATCACGAACAGAGTGGTGCCCTGGAACGCCGGCAGCGCATCGGCCTTCAACGGCGACTCACCGATCATCACGCCGTCGCGCAGCACGTACAGGCGCTGGTCGTGCAGGCTGACCAGGATGCCGACCTGCCCGCTGGGGGCGGCCGCATCATCCCACCACGCCTTGTCCGGGGCGCCGGCCTCGCCTTCCGGCAGGGCCTGCCCACGTGCATTCACCGGTGCCAGCACCGCCGGATAGGCCAGCGTCATCGGCGCGCTCTTGGCATCGGCCACGACCACCGTATCGCCGCGCTTGGTTTCGCTGAACAGCTTCTGGGCGAAGGCCTGCGGCAGGCGCACGCAGCCATGCGAGGCCGGGTGCCCGGGCAGGCTGCCGCCGTGCAGCGCGATGCCGTCCCAGGTCAGCCGCTGCATGTACGGCATGGGTGCGCTGTTGTAGAGGTTGGAACGGTGGTCCTTGTCCTTCTGCAGGATGGTGAACACACCGGTCGGCGTCTCATGGCCGGTCTTGCCCGAGCTGATCGTGGTCAGGCCGATGGCGATGCCGTTGCGGTACACATAGGCGCGCTGCTCATCCAGGCTCACCACCAGCACGATCGGGCCAGCCGGCGAAACCTCCGGGTGCCACAGGTACTCGCCAGGCTTGAGGTCGGTCGGACCGCGTACGTCGGAAGCCGTCGCCGCGACCGGCTTGGAGGGTGCGGCGGCGTGTGCAGCGCAGGGCAGTGCCAAGGCAGCGGCGAGCATCAGGGTCAAACGGTGCAGGTGCATCCAGCAGGTTCCATTCCATGCGAAGGCCTCACCGTACACCATGGGCGCGTAGTGGCTGCGCCAAAAGAAATTGCCCGGCGACACAGCCATGTGTCGTACCGGGCAATCGTCACGTCCCTGTCGGCCTGCTGCCACCCCCTCGCATCCTGCGAAGCGGGGGCGGCGTTGCATCCTGCACGCGGCCGCGTCTGTCCTGTTTGTATCTCAGCCCCTTCCACAGGTCTGTGATGCCACCATCCTGGTGATTGGTGTCGCATCCCTGCGACGGTCGGTGGTTACGGGCATCCTGTCCGTAGCCAATGAACCTGCATCCTGCCGGTCCCGACGTTTCCTGTTGTCAGCGCCTGGGTACGGTTCGCACCGGTACCGATCCGGGTACCGGATCCGCGGGCAACATCTTGTTGCCAACGGTGATCCGCCGTCGATTCCGTTCGACGATCGATGTCCCTATCCCCTTCACCTGCGTCAGGTCCTCGACGCGGTGAAACGGGCCGTGTCTGCGCCGGTGCTCGACGATCGCCGCTGCCTTGGTGGCCCCGACCATCGTCAATCCCTGCTGCAGCGCTTGGGCATCGGCCCGGTTGATGTCGATCGGCTCGGCAGCTTGCGCTCCCGTGATCCACATTCCCAGCACCAGCGCCCTCAACACGACAAACCAAGGCACGACGTGTATCTCCTTGTGGTTCTGACCGTCCCGACCGGCAATCCCGTCGGTCGAAACAGTGTCCGTCACCACATGCACACAGCGTATCGGGTTCACGGATTTCTAAAAGCCAGCCAAATACCCGACGTGATGTAGGGAAAACCCTACCCTTGGCCGAGGCGTAGAATGGGCGGATCAGCCATGCAACCGGAGTTTCAGATGGACAGCGCCAAGCTCGGCCAATTCGTCAATGACAAGTGGGACAGCGAAATCGTCCCGCAGTTGGTCGACTACATCCGCATCCCCAACAAGTCGCCGATGTTCGACGCCAATTGGGTGCAGAACGGCTACATGGAGCAGGCGGTCACCCTGATGGAAACCTGGGCCAAGGCGCAGGAGCTGCCCGGCCTGAAGGTCGAGGTGGTGCGTCTGGAAGGCCGTACCCCGCTGATTCTGCTGGAAATTCCGGCTACCGGCGCCGAAACCGGCGACGACACCATCCTGCTCTACGGCCACCTGGACAAGCAGCCGGAGATGACCGGCTGGGACGACGACCTGGGCCCGTGGACCCCGGTCCTGCGCGGCGACAAGCTGTATGGCCGTGGCGGTGCCGATGACGGTTACGCCATCTTCGGCTCGCTGGCCGCCGTGCTGGCGCTGCAGGCCCAGGGCCTGCCGCACGCCCGCTGCGTGGTGCTGATCGAAGCCTGTGAAGAGTCGGGCAGCTACGACCTGCCGGCCTACGTCGACCACCTGGCTGACCGCATCGGCAAGCCGTCGCTGGTGGTCTGCCTGGATTCGGGTTGCGCCAACTACGACCAGCTGTGGTGCACCACCTCGCTGCGCGGCCTGACCGGCGGCAACTTCTCGGTGAAGGTGCTCAACGAGGGCGTGCACTCCGGTGATGCCTCCGGCGTGGTGCCGTCCAGCTTCCGCCTGCTGCGCCAGCTGCTGTCGCGCATCGAGGACCAGGACACCGGCCGCATCCTGATCGAGGGCATGAACGTGGAGATTCCGGCCGAGCGCCTGGAACAGGCCAAGCGTGCCGCCGACGTGGTCGATACCGCGATCTTCGAGAAATTCCCGCTGGTCGACGGCCTCAAGCCGATGAACGACGACCTGACCGAGCTGGTGCTCAACCGTACCTGGCGCCCTGCCCTGTCGGTGACCGGCATCGGCGGCATGCCGCCGCTGGAATCGGCCGGCAACGTGCTGCGCCCGCATACCGCGGTGAAGCTGTCGCTGCGCCTGCCGCCGACTGCCGATGGCAAGACCTGCGGCGAGCTGCTGAAGGAAGCACTGCTGCGCGATCCGCCGAACGGCGCGCAGGTCACCCTGGACCTGGAAAAGGCCTCCACCGGCTGGAACGCGCCGGCGATGGCACCGTGGCTGACCAAGGCCATCGACGATGCCAGCCAGACCTTCTTCGGCAAGCCGGCGATGTACATGGGCGAAGGCGGCTCGATCCCGTTCATGGGCATGCTGGGCGAGAAGTTCCCGGGCGCCCAGTTCATGATCACCGGCGTGCTCGGCCCGCACTCCAACGCCCACGGCCCGAACGAGTTCCTGCACATTCCGATGGGCAAGAAGGTCACCTCGTGCGTGTCCAAGGTGATCAGCGAGCACTACGCGGCAAGCCTGCGTGGCGAGACCAGCGGTTCGCCGGTGGCCGCCGACAGTGGCACCCGCAACGGCGACCACGGCTGCTGCTGATCCAGCACGCAGTGACGGACGCAGCCCGGCCTTGCTAGGCTGCGTCCATCCTTCGAGAGCACTGATGGCATGAACGGTCTGTTTGGCAGCACCAGCTGGCTCTACATCATCCTGGTCGGCTTCTTCGTCGGCCTGCTGGGACGCTTCTTCATGCCCGGCAACAACCGCATGGGCTGCCTGCTGACCATCGTGCTGGGCATCATCGGCGCGCTGCTGGCCGGCTGGTTCGGCCAGTACATGGGCTGGTACGCACCCGGTGAACCGGCCGGCTTCCTCGGCGCGGTCGTAGGCGCGGTCGTCGTGCTGGCGATCCTGCGCCTGTTCAGCGGCCGCCGCTGAGCCGCCACCTCCTTTTTCATTCTGCCCCGACGTTGGCGCGCCCGGCGCGCCCGGATATGCCTGCATGACCGAACCCGCCTCTGATCCCCAGCGCAGCGCACAGCGCCTGCAGTGGGCCCGTACCCAGCTCGACGACGGCAACGCCGTGGTCGAACGCGCCTCGGTCGACGCCGGCATGCGCAGCTACTGGCGCACCACCAGCCAGCGCGGCAGCCACATCGTGATGGACGCTCCGCCGGGGCTGGAAGACCCCACGCCGTGGCTGCGCATGCGCGGCCTGCTGCACGATCACGGCCTGCGCGTGCCCGCGCTGCTCGCCCAGGACCTCGACGCCGGCTTCCTGCTGCTGGAAGACCTGGGCGGCCCGACGCTGGCGAAGATCCTCGACGAACGCAATGCCGACGCGTGGTTCAGCCGCTCCATCGAGCAGCTGCTGCGCCTGCAGGCCATCCCGGTGCCGGCCGATTTCGGCCAGTTCGGCGAAGCGCTGCTGCAGCGTGATGCCGGCCTGTTCGATGAGTGGTTCCTGCAGCGCCATCTTGGCCTTGAACTGGACTGCGGCGAGATCGAAGGCCTGCAGCTGGTCCACCGCCGGCTGATGGACAACGCGCTGGGCCAGGCCCAGCTGATGACCCACCGCGACTACATGCCGCGCAACCTGATGCCGGTGGACGGCGGCCCGGCCGTGCTGGATTTCCAGGATCTGGTGCGTGGCCCGATCGCCTACGACGCGGTGAGTCTGTTCAAGGATGCCTTCCTGAGCTGGCCGCTGCAGCGCGTGGACGAATGGCTGTCGCAGTATCACCAGCGCGCGCGTGATGCCGGCCTGCCGGTACCCGACCGTGCCACCTTCCTGCGCGATGCCGACTGGATGGGCATCCAGCGCCACGTGAAGATCCTCGGCCTGTTCTGCCGCCTGCGCTACCGCGACAACAAGGGCCACTACCTGGACGACGCACCGCGCTTCATCGCCTACCTGGATGAAGTGCTGCCGCGCTACCGCGAACTGGCACCGTTGCAGCAGTTGCTGGAAATGCGGATCAAGCCGGCACTGGCCGAGCTGGCCGCGCCAATGCGCGTGCTGCGCTGAAGGTCGCGTCGATGAAGGCACTGATTTTCGCCGCCGGCCTGGGCGAGCGCATGCGTCCATTGACCCTGCACACGCCCAAGCCGCTGCTGGCAGTGGCCGGCAAACCACTGATCGTGTGGCACCTGGAGCGATTGGCTGCATTCGGCATCCGCGACGTGGTGATCAACACCGCTTGGCTCGCCGCGCAGTTTCCGGCCACATTGGGCGATGGCCGCCAATGGGGCCTGCAGCTGCATTTCATGCACGAAGGCGATACCCCGCTGGAAACCGGTGGCGGCATCCTCAATGCATTGCCGGCGCTGGGGGACGATCCGTTTCTGGTGGTGAACGGCGATATCTGGACCGATTTCGATTTCGCCACGCTGCCGCGTGAACCGGCCGGCGAAGCGCATCTGGTGCTGGTCGATAACCCGGCACAGCACCCCGCCGGCGACTACCGGCTGGACGCGCACGGCGTGCTGCACCACGACCGCGAAGGTCCGTGCCTGACCTATGCGGGTATCGGCGTCTATCGTCCGTCGATCGTGGCCGATTGGCGCGCGGTGATCGGCGAGGCACCTGGCAGCGAGCGCGTGCCACCGAAGTTTTCGGTGGTGCCGTTGCAGAAGCATTTCATGGCACAGGGGCGGATCAGCGGTCAGCATCATCGCGGTCGCTGGACGGATGTCGGGACCGTTGATCGCCTGCGTGCGCTGGACGTTGAGTTGGCCGCGAACGGCTGAGCCCCTCGTGGTTGGACGTCTTCAGAGCAGAAGCCTTGCTTGGCCGGGCGGGATGGGCTGCGCAGGGGGCGCTGCAAGTACGTCCCTGTAAGCTCGGTCGCCGCATCCATGCGGCTCACGCCCCTGCGCAGCCCACCCCGCCCGGCCTCTGACAGTTTCCGTGTGCGTCCAGCCACGGAAAAAGAAAGAAAAGCAAAAGCGGGTCGCCTCGCTGCGCTTGCTCTGGTGACGACCGACGGTCGTCACCCACCACAAGCAGAGCACGTCAGATCCAAGGCAATTCTTCCCCGGAAAGTCTCATCCACGCATGGCGTGGATCTACCTACCAAGGTCGACACCTACCTGCAGCGGCGACCAACTGTCGAAGGCGGGGTGGCTCAGGTTGCGGGGGCGTGAGCGCCATGGATGGCGCGACCGAGGCTACATGGACGTACTTGCGCCGTCCCCCGCAACCTGAGCCACCCCGCCATCCCACAGATAGCCCGCTTTTGACGTTGACGTTGACGTTGCTTCGGCTTCAGGGGGTGCAGGGCGCAGCCCTGCCGACCAACCCTAACCTCAGTAACGAGGACGGCCTTCTTCCAGTACCTGGCGCAGGAACGGCACGGTGATCCGCCGCTTCGCCGCCAGCGATTCGCGATCCAGCCAATCCAGCAGCGTGATCAGCCCACCCAGCTCGCGGCCGGTGTGCGACAGCAGCCACTCGATGGCGGCCTCGTCGATCGCCAATCCCCGACGCAGCGCGCGCTCGCGCAGCACCGCCGCACGGCCTTCCTCGTCCAGCGCCTGCAGCAGCACGCGCACGCATTGGCCCAGGCGCGAACGCAGATCCGGCAGCACCAGGCCCAACTCTCCGGGCGACTTCTGCGCGGTGTACAGCACCGTCACGTCGGCAGCGCGCGCGCGGTTGTGGAAATCGAACAGCGCGATCTCGTCCTCGCGGTTGCCCGCCACCGCATCCAACCCATCCAGCGCCACCAGCTCGCGCTGCTCCAGCCCTTCCAGCGCCACCCGTACCCGGCCAGCCACACTGGCCAGGGGCACGTAGGTCGGCAGGCGCCCGGCCTGCTCGGCGCTGGAACACATCGCCAGCGCCTGATGGGTCTTGCCGGTGCCGGCCGCGCCTTCCAGGTAGATCCAATCGTGGCTGGCCCCTACCGCGATGGCACGCAGCTGCGCCAGCGCGCCGTCCGGCGCACCGATGAAGCTCTCCAGGCGCTGATCCCGCGGGTAATGCAGGGCCAGCGGAAGTTGCGGCACACCAATCACTTCAGTTCCGGACCCTTGTCATTGCCAGGCACGATGATATGGGGCTGGTCGATCACGCCATCAAGCACGATTGCGGGCTTCTCGCCGGCATACAGCTCACTCTGCCGGTAGCGCTGGTGCGCATAGCGCAACAGGACGTTGGTCACCGCCGCCACCGGCAGCGCCAGCAGCATGCCCAGGAAGCCGAACAGCTGGCCACCGGCCATCACCGCGAAGATCACCGCCACCGGGTGCAGGCCGATCTTGTCGCCGACGATGCGCGGGGTCAGCACGTAGCTCTCCAGCAGCTGGCCGACGGTGAACACCACGCCCACCAGGATCAGCAGCTTCAGGTCGAACCCCTGCGCCTGCACCAGCGCGGCCACGATCGCCATCAGGATGCCGGTCGTCGCGCCGAGGTAGGGAATGAAGCTGATCAGGCCGGCGATCAGGCCGATCAACAGGCCCAGCTTGAGCCCGACCAGCGACAGGCCACCGGCGTAGATCACGCCCAGCGCCAGCATCACCAGGAACTGCCCGCGGATGAACGCACCGAGCACTTCATTGGATTCACGCGCCAGCGCGGTGATCGTGCCGATCTGGTTGCGCGGAATCACCGATGCCACGCGCTCGACCAGCTTGTCCCAATCGCGCAGAAAGTAGAACGCCAGGATCGGCAGCAGCAACAGGTTGACCACCCAGGTGACCACCGTGAAGCCCGAGCGCGATACGTAGCCCATGAAGGTCGTTGCGAACCCGCCGGCCTGCTGCCAATGGCTGCGCACCCACTCGATCAGTCGGTCCGGGTCCATCCACTGCATCACTTCCAGCCCGGTCTTCTGCTCGAACCAGGGAATGCCCTTCTCCATCAACCAGGCCTGCGCCTGCGGCGCCGCTGCGATCAAGGTCGTGATCTGGCGCTCGATCATCGGCACCAGCACCAGCAGCAGCGCGACGATCACCAGCACCATCGCCACGAACACCAGCACCACGCCGGTCATGCGCGAGCGGCCGGTGGCCTCGATGCGGTCCACCAGCGGATCGCCCAGCCAGGCCAGCGCCAGCGCCAGCACGAACGGGGTCAGGATCGGTGCCAGCAGCCAGACGATCCAGCCGATCAGGCCCGCCAGCAGGATGTACTTCAGCCGACGCAGGAACTGCGCGATTTCCGCTTCCGGGGACAGGATCATCGCAGGCGGTACTCGTTGCTGACCGGCGCCGGTGCCGGTGCACCGGTCGTATCGTCGATCGGCGTCGGCAGGGCCGGCAGGGTCGCCGACGGCACCAGGACGCCGTTGTCGCCGAGCATGCGGTTGAAGCCGGCCAGGCCGGTGGTCATTTCCAGATTCAGTTCCAGATGATCGGCGGTCGCGCGCAGCGGGGTGACGTTGCGCACCACGGCCACTTCACGCAGGCCGGCGGCCAGGCGCAGGTATTCGTCCGCGCTGTTGATGCCGGTCACCACCACGCGGTAGGTGCCCGCCTGGCCGGTGGCCGCACCGGCCTTGGCATAACGCTTGACCAGCGCGTCGGCAGCGCCATCGGCACCGGCGGCCATCGCGCGCATCGCGTTGGCGTCCTTGCTGGTCCACTTGTTCAGTTCACGGCCGTTGTCGACGAACACCCAGTCCGCCTGCCAGCCGCCATTGGCGCGGTAGAGCTTGCCGATCAACTGCATCGGCGGCGAATAGCGCGACGAAGCGCGGGCAACGGCGGCGCTGTCCTGGCGCCAGATGGCACCGGCCAAGGCCTGCTCGGCGGCGCCACCACTGGGCAGGCCGAGCTTGTAGCCGCGCTCGATGGCCCGGCTCAGCAGCGGCCGCGCGGCATTGGCCTGCTGCACGCTGACCAGACGCGGACCGCTGCCGTCATCGACGGCCAGCCACAGCACCGGCTTCGGTCGTGGCTGCGGCCACAGCGGCAGGCCCAGCGCCGACACCAGCCCGTCCACGTCATCCTCGCGGAAGCGCGCGACCAGCAGGGTACGGAAGCTCGGCGCACCGCTGGCGCCCACGCTCTGGTCCTGCTTGTAGTCGTAGCTGGCCACATAGTCCTTGGCATTGCGCAACGCCTGCGCCACGCCGGGGCGCGACATGACGCTGCGATCGCCGGACAATTTGCCCAGTACAACGCTCAACGCGCGGGCAAGTGCACCGTTGCGGTCAGCCTCGGCTTGGCTGTTGACGGGCACTTCGGCCTCGTACGCACCACTGGCAGTGGCAACATCCCCCTCGGTTCGCATGCCGCTCTGGGCCATCGTGGCCACCGGCAGGCACAGCGCAAGGAGCAGGGTCAAAAACAGGCTGCGGCGCATCAGGACATCCATTGGCTCGACGTATCCGGGGGGAATTGTTGCCCGAATACGGCCTTTGCGCCAATGCGGCCTGTTAAAATCGGCGATTCAACCCCTGCCAGCGCCGACGCCCGTGACCAACAGCCCGTCTTCCGCCCCTTCCCCCCTCACCTACCGTGACGCGGGTGTCGACATCGACGCCGGCAACGAGCTGGTCGAGCGGATCAAGCCCCTGGTCAAGCGCAGCTTCCGTCCGGAGGTGATGGGCGGCCTGGGTGGCTTCGGTGCCCTGTTCGACCTGTCCAACAAGTACCGCGAGCCGGTGCTGGTGTCGGGTACCGACGGCGTCGGCACCAAGCTGAAGCTGGCCCACCAGCTGAACCGCCACGATACGATCGGCATCGACCTGGTCGCCATGTGCGTGAACGACGTGCTGGTGCAGGGCGCCGAGCCGCTGTTCTTCCTGGACTACTTCGCCACCGGCAAGCTGGACATCGACACTGCTGCGGCAGTCGTGGGCGGCATCGCCAACGGCTGCACCGAGGCCGGCTGCGCCCTGATCGGCGGCGAAACCGCCGAGATGCCCGACATGTACGCGCCGGGTGAGTACGACCTGGCGGGCTTCACCGTCGCTGCCGTCGAAAAGAGCGAGCTGAAGGACGGCGCCCATGTCGCCGAAGGCGACGTGCTGATCGGCATCGCCTCGTCCGGCCCGCACTCCAACGGCTACTCGCTGGTCCGTCGCATCTACGACCGCGCCGGCCGCCCGGGCGAGCTGGAACTGGAAGGCGGGGTCAAGCTGGTCGATGCGCTGATGGCCCCCACCCGCCTGTACGTCAAGCCGATCCTGTCGCTGCTGAAGTCGCACGGCGATGCCATCCATGGCATGGCCCACATCACCGGTGGCGGCCTGACCGAGAACATCATCCGCGTGGTGCCCGAGGGCCTCGGCCTGGACATCCAGGCCTCGTCGTGGACCCTGCCGCCGGTGTTCCAGTGGCTGCAGAAGGAAGGCGCGGTGGCCGACAGTGAAATGTGGCGCACCTTCAACTGCGGCATCGGCTTTGTGCTGATCGTCGCCCCGGACCAGCTGGAGGCCGTGTCCGCTGCGGTCAAGGCGCAGGGCCTGGAGCACTGGACGATCGGTCAGGTGGTCACCGCCCAGGGCGGCGAACGCGTCCACATCGCCTGATCCACTGGACAAAGGAACCCGCATGGACGCACCCCCTCCCTTGTCGTCGACGCCGGCTCCGTCTGTGCTGCCGCCGAACCCGGCCGTGCCGGTGTTCGGCCCGCAGGACGCCACCCAGCTGCGCCAGCTGGCAATCGGCCACTACGTGGTCGCCGGTCTGATGGCGGTGTTCTCGCTGATCTTCATCCTGCACATCGTGCTGGGTATCGCCATGCTGTCCGGCTCGCTGCCGATGAAGTCCGGCGGTGAACCGTCTTCGCCGGAAGAACAGCAGTTCGTCGGCTGGCTGTTCACCGTGATGGGTTTCTGCATCGTGCTCGGCGGGCTGACCCTGGCCGGCTTTGTCGCCTATGCCGGCCGCTGCCTGTCGCAGCAGCGCCGCTACCTGTTGTGCATGATCGTGGCGGGGCTATCGTGCCTGTTCACCCCCATCGGCACCATCCTCGGCGTGTTCACCCTGGTCGTGCTGCTGCGCCCGCAGGTGAAGGCCGCCTTCGCTGGCCAGGCGGGTGTGGCATGAGCGATGGAATGAACCCGCCACCCCTGCCCCGGCAGACCCTGGCCGACCTGCAGACCGCCAGCCACCTGCACAACCTGAAGATCCTGTTCTATGCACTGGCAGGCTTCCATTGGCTGGCAGCGCTGGTGTTCCTCGGTTTTGTCGGCATCGTCGCCTTCGAACGCGGCATGGATGACGGTGCCGTGCTGGCGACGGTGTACGGCGCAGTGTCGTTGCTGGCCATCGGATTGGGCTTCCTGCAGCTGCGCACCGCGCGCCTGCTTGGCCAGCGCAGCAATCTGGCCTGGTGTCGCGGCGCGGCCTGGGCGGCAGTGCTTGCCGGCCCGCTGGGCATGGCGCTGACCGCCTACGCGGTGTATTTCCTGCGCAAGCCGGAGATCGCTGCACTGTTCGACCGCGGCGACCACGTCAGCGTCTGAGCTGGCAGGCGCATGTTCCGTCCCTTCTGCTGATCGCTCCGACATGTCCACGCCTGCTGCCCCCTCGCTCGCCAGCAACCGCGCCACCCACTCACTGTCAGCACCGAAGAAGGTCGCGCTGGCCGCGGTGCTGGGCATATTCGCAGCAACCTGGATCCATCCGCTGTGGCCGCTCGAGCAGACCCTGCACAGCTCGCTGACCGTGATCGGCCTGCTCGCCCTGTGGTGGGTGGACCGGCGCTGGCAGCTGGACAACGGCGCGTTCATCGCCATCTGCGGCTTCATCGCCATCCACTGCGTGGCCGCGCGCTGGCTGTATTCCAACGTTCCCTATGATGCCTGGCTGCAGTCGCTGCTCGGATGGTCGCCGGATGCCGCCTTTGGCTGGCAGCGCAACCACTTCGATCGCCTGATTCACTTCCTCTATGGCGTCTGCTTCACACCCGCGTTGCTGCAGCTGGCGCGACAGTCCTGGCCTGCGCTGCGCATCGGCCAGGCATTCACCCTGGCGGTGATGGCAGTGATGTGTTCCAGCCTGGTGTATGAGTGGCTGGAATGGGGCATCGCCCTTGCCCTGTCGCCGGAAGCGGCCGAGGCCTACAACGGCCAGCAGGGCGACATGTGGGACGCGCATGCGGACATGCTGCTGGCGACCCTGGGCAGCCTGTTGCTGTGGCCGTTGGTGCGCCGGAGCGCGGTGCGATGAGCATCTGCCGAATCGCCGTGCTGGCCTCCGGCCGCGGCAGCAATCTGCAGGCCATTGTCGACGCCATCGCTGCGGGGCGGCTGCAGGCCGAGGTTGTCGGCGTGTTCTCCGACCGTCCCGATGCGACCGCACTGGAGCGGGTGGCAGCGGATCGACGCTGGGCGCATGCGCCGAAGGAATTCAGCGACCGCGCCGCCTACGAGCTGGCGCTGGGTGATGCGCTGGCTGCATCCGCCCCGGACTGGATCGTCTGCGCCGGCTACATGCGCATCCTGGGCGCCGATTTCGTGCAGCGGTTCAATGGCCGCCTGGTCAACATCCATCCCTCGCTGCTGCCGCTGCACAAGGGCCTGCATACCCACGCACGCGCGCTGGAGGCCGGTGACGTCGAGCACGGCGCCAGCGTCCACCTGGTGGTGCCGGAACTGGATGCCGGCGCGGTGCTGGCGCAGGCGCGGGTTCCGGTGCTTGCCGGCGATGATGCGCAGACCCTGGCCGAACGCGTGCTTGCGGTGGAGCATCCGCTGCTGATCGCGACCCTGGAACTGCTCTGTGCAGGCCGTCTGGCTGAACGGGAAGGCCAGCCGATATTCGACGGTCACCCCCTGTTTAGCCCCTTGGCTCTAGATTCCGCCGGGAACCTGAACCGGTAACGCCCGTGCACACGCCCCGCTGACTGCGGGGCTGGCATCCTGCTCCCCTCCTGCGGTTCCTGTCGGCCATGAAGACCACGACCCTGCTGCGTACAACCCTGCTGCTGCCGCTTGCCGTCCTCGCCTGTGCGGGCTGGGGCCAGGCAACAGCGCCTGCTGCGCCGGCACCTGCCGAGGTGGCGCCGCCGGTGCTGCCTGCACTGGCCTGGGAGCCGCCGCCGCTGCAGCCGTTCAGCGCGACCTACCAGGCCTTCTACAAGAGCAAGGAAGCGGGCGATGCGACCATGCAGGTCACCCACACCGGTGGCAACCAGTGGCGGGTGGACATGCAGGTAGTCGGCCGCCGCGGCTTTGCCAGCGTGCTCGGCCTGAACATCGAACAGAGCACCGTGTTCGAGGAGCGCAACGGTGTCTATGCGCCACTCAGCCAGAGCACGGTGCGCAAGGGCCTGTTCCTCGGCAAGAAGGCCGTCGGCACCTACAACTGGCAGGCCGGCACCGCGCAGTGGAGTGGCGACGTGGAAAAGAAGCGCGCACAGCCGATTCCGCTGCAGGCCGGCGACCAGAGCGCCCTGCTGATGAACCTGGCGATCATGCGCGATGCCCGCCCTGGCGCGGCCATGCACTATCGCTACGTCGACATGGGCAAGGTGCGCCAGCACGATTACCAGGCCGCGCCGCAGACCGAGAACGTCGAGGTCGGCGACCTGTCCTACAACGCGCTGCGGGTCTATCGGACCAACGGCGGCAACAACGAAACCATTCTCTGGATCGCCAACGGTGTCCCAACCCCGGTGCGCATCCTGCAACGCGAAGACGGCGAAGATCGCGTCGATCTGCGCCTGATCGAATACCAAGGAGTCTGAGCATGAACACCCTGACCCGCCCCCTGACCTGGATCGCCGCTGCCGCATTGTCGGTGGCCAGCCTGCCGGCCATGGCCCTGCAGCCGTTCAAGGCCGACTACCTGGCCAGCTACATGGGCATGCAGGCCAACGGCAGCATGACCCTGGCCAGCGAAGGCAGCAACAAGTGGCGCTACAGCCTGCAGGTCAAGAACCAGCTGGCCGACCTGAGCCAGACCACCGTGTTCGAGGAAGTGCGTGGGCAGCTGCGCCCGCTCAGCAGCCAGGATCGCTCTGCGTTGCTGGTGAAGAAGCGCAATGTGCAGGCGAACTACAACTGGACCAGCAACCAGGCCACCTGGACCGGCGACATCAAGCCGGATCGCGCCGGACCGATCGCGTTGAAGGCCGGCGACATGGACGCGCTGCTGATCAACCTGGCCATCGCCCGTGACCTGGCTGCCGGCAAGCCGCTGACCTATCGCATGGTCGACGAAGGCCGGGTCAAGAACATGACCTACCGCGTGGTCGGCAAGGAATCGGTCACCGTGGGCGGCAAGAGCTACGAGGCCACCAAGGTCTCGCGCACCGACGGCAACAAGGAACTGATCGCCTGGATCGTGCCGGAGTTTCCGGTGCCGGCGCGCATGCTGCAGCGTGAAAGCGGCCGCGATGCGCTGGACCTGACCATCAAGGCGATGAACTGACCGGCGATCCGCGCCATCCACGCATGGCGTGGATCTACTTCACGTCCCAGTGGATCCACGCCATGCGTGGATGGATGTCCCAAAAAAACGCCCGCTTTCGCGGGCGTTTTTTTATTTCTTCGGCGCTTCCGCCGGCGCGAACTCGGTGCGGCAGTCCACCCGGATCTGCTCGCCCGTGGATCGACGCACGAAGGTACGGCAATGGCGGTTGCCGTCCTGGCTGTCGTTCACCGCCACCGCGTAGAACGACTGGATGATCTCGTCACGGGTCACCGTGCCGTCGCCATTCCAGTCCATGTCCTTCTGCTCGATGCCCTTGGTGATGGCGATGTTGGCGTACCAGGCGTAGCCCAGCCACGCCAGCACGATCAGCACCAGCACCAGCAGTGCCTTGCGGCGACGGCTGAACTTGCCGCGCAGGATCATGCGGCCACGCGCCGGATGGTGGCGCCGAGCGAAGACAGCTTCTCTTCGATGTTCTCGTAGCCGCGATCAAGGTGGTAGATGCGATCGATGGTGGTATCGCCATCGGCCATCAGGCCGGCCAGGATCAGCGACGCCGATGCACGCAGGTCGGTCGCCATCACCGGTGCACCGCTCAGGCGTTCGTGACCACGCACGATGGCCGTGTGGCCTTCCACCTGGATGTCCGCGCCGAGGCGCAGCAGTTCGTTGACGTGCATGAAACGGTTCTCGAAGATCGTTTCGTTGATCACGCCCACGCCGTCGGCCACGCAGTTGAGCGCCATGAACTGCGCCTGCATGTCGGTCGGGAACGCCGGGTACGGCGCGGTGGTCAGGTTGACCGCCTTCGGCCGCTTGCCGTGCATGTCCAGGGTGATGCTGTCTTCGGTGGTCTCGATGGTCGCGCCGGCTTCCACCAGCTTGGCCAGCACGGCGTCCATGGTGTTCGGGCGCGCGCGGTTGACGGTGACCTTGCCACCGGTCATCGCGGCGGCCACCAGGAAGGTGCCGGTTTCGATGCGGTCGGGCAGCACTTCATGGCGGCCACCGGACAGGCGCTCGACACCTTCGATGACCAGGCGTGCGGTGCCCAGGCCTTCGATCTTCGCGCCCAGCGCGATCAGGCAGTGCGCCAGATCGGTGACTTCCGGTTCCATCGCCGCGTTGTCGAGGATGGTGGTGCCTTCGGCCAGTACCGCTGCCATCAGCACGTTCTCGGTACCGGTCACGCTGACCATGTCGAAGGTGAAGTGGCCACCCTTCAGGCGCTTGGCGGTGGCCTTGATGAAGCCGTTCTCGACCACGATGTCGGCACCGAGTGCCTGCAGGCCCTTGATGTGCTGGTCAACCGGACGCGAGCCGATCGCGCAGCCACCCGGCAGCGACACTTCGGCCGCGCCGAAGCGGGCCAGCAGCGGGCCCAGCACCAGGATGGAGGCGCGCATGGTCCTGACCAGCTCATACGGAGCCACATGCTGGTTGACCGGACGCGGGTCGACCACGATCGCACTGCCGCGCGACAGCGTGCCTTGGTCGATGGTCACTTTCGCGCCCAGTTCGCCCAGCAGCTTCACCGTGGTGACCACGTCGTGCAGATGCGGCACGTTGGTGATCTCCACCGGCGCGTCGGCCAGCAGGGTTGCGCACAGGATGGGGAGGACGGCGTTCTTGGCGCCGGAGATGCTTACTTCACCGTGCAGCGCAGCGCCGCCGGTCACAACGATCTTGGCCATGTATTGGGGATCTTCTGCGGTTCAGCCGGCTTCGGCCGGGGTCACGGTTTTCAATGCGAGCGCGTGGATCGCGCCGCCCATCAGGTCGCCCAGAGTGGCATACACCATCCGGTGGCGGGCCAGCGGCATCTTGCCGGCAAAGGCCTCGCTGACCACGGTCGCTTCGAAATGCACGCCATCGTCACCCTGCACGTCGGCGCGGGCGCCGGGCAGGCCGGTTTCGATCAGATTGCGGATGGTGTCGGCGTCCAACGGGCTTTCCTAATAAAATGTGCGTCCATTCTACTTCCGCTGCGTGGCGTCCGCATGGCCGAATCCCTGTTGCCCCCCCGTTCCGCCGACCCAGCCGCCCTGGTCGCCAGTGGCCGGCGCGTGTTCGAGATCGAACGGCAGGCGCTGGACGCCGTGGCCGACCGCCTCGGCGACGCCTTCCAGCAGGCCTGCCGGGCGATCCTGGGCAGCCGCGGCCGGGTGGTCGCCACCGGCATGGGCAAGTCCGGCCATGTCGCGCGCAAGATCGCCGCCACCCTGGCGTCCACCGGCACCCCGGCGTTCTACGTGCACCCGGGCGAGGCCGGCCACGGCGACCTCGGCATGATCACCGAGGACGACGTGGTGCTGGCCCTGTCCTATTCGGGTGAATCGGATGAGCTGCTGATGCTGCTGCCGGTGCTCAAGCGCCAGGGCAATGTGCTGATCGCCATGACCGGCCGCCCGCAGTCGAGCCTGGCCAGCGCCGCCGATTTCCACCTGGATGTGAGCGTGCCGGCCGAAGCCTGCCCGCTGGCGCTGGCGCCCACCTCCAGCACCACCGCATCGCTGGCGATGGGCGACGCCTTGGCGGTGGCCCTGCTGGACGCGCGCGGCTTCACCGCCGACGATTTCGCCCGCTCGCACCCGGCCGGCAGCCTCGGCCGCCGCCTGCTGCTGCACATCACCGACGTCATGCACACCGGCGAGGACCTGCCCAAGGTCGATGTCGGCGCCAGCCTCAGCGAAGCGCTGATGGAGATGAGCCGCAAGCGCCTGGGCATGACCGCCGTGGTCGACGACCAGGGCGTGCTGATCGGCCTGTTCACCGACGGCGACCTGCGCCGCGCGCTGGACACCGACCTGGACGTGCGCACCGCCAGGATCGCCGATGTGATGACCCGGCAACCTCGCACCATCAGCGCTGACAAGCTGGCGGTGGAGGCTGCCCGGCTGATGGAAACCCACAAGATCACCGGCCTGATCGTGGTCGACAGCGAGGGCCGCGCGGTCGGCGCCCTGAACATTCATGACCTGTTGCGGGCCCGGGTGGTTTAACCGACAGTCCGTAGACCCCATTCAGTCTGTACCAACGAGCCCGCAACCACCGAGTCCGATGCCCTGATGCCCTGGTCCCCCCTGCCCGCCTTCCCCGCCCACCTGCATGCCGTTGCGGCCAATATCCGCCTGGCCTGCTTCGACGTGGACGGCACCCTCACCGACGGTCGGCTGTACTACGACAAGGATGGCAACGAGAGCAAGGCGTACTTCGTGCAGGATGGCCTGGGCCTGAAACTGCTGCAGCAGCACGGTATCCACCCCGTGCTGATCACCGCGCGCAACAGCCAGTCCGCGCTCAAGCGCGGCGCCGACCTGGGCATCGACACCCAGATTGCCGTCGGCGACAAGCTGGCCAGCGTGCAGGCGCTGTGCGCGCAGCACGGCATCGGCCTGGAGCAGGTGGCCTTCATGGGTGACGACCTGCCGGACCTGGCGCCACTGGGCGCGGTCGGCCTGGCCGTGGCCCCGGCCAATGCCCATCCGTGGATCGCCGAGCGCGTGCACTGGATCACCCGCGCCGACGGCGGCCGTGGTGCCGCACGCGAGCTGTGCGACGTGCTGCTGGCCGCGCAGGGCCGCCTGGACGCCGTGCTGGCGAGGTTCGGCGCATGAATGCCCCCACCTTGAACTGGCGGATGATCCTCGGCGTGGGCCTGCTGCTGGCGGCCCTGCTGAGCAGCTGGGCCGCGCTGCGCAACCGTGAAAAGGCACCTGTCGTCGAAGGCCAGGACGCCGGTGTGGACTACATCCTGCACGACTTCCAGATCGTCGCCCTGGACGAACACGGCAAGGAATCGACCACCCTGCGCGCGCCCCTGCTGGAACGCCAGCGTGGCGACCAGACGCTCAACATCACCACCCCGCTGTTCGAAATGCCCGACAAGGACGGCAAGCACTGGACGCTGCGCGCCGAGACCGGCTGGCTCAGTGCCAAGGGCGACGAGATGAAGCTGCGCGGCAACGTCGCCGGCGACAGCCCGGCCGATCCCGGCGTGGTCCCGACCACCTTCCGCACCGACCACCTGGACGTGTTCCCGAAGGACAACCGCGCCCGTACCGATGCCCTGGTGACCATGACCCGCCCGGGCATGGAGCAGTCCGGCGTCGGGTTCGAGGTGGATTCGAAGAACAACACGTATCATTTCCTCAGCCAGTCCAAGGGCCGTTACACGCCCAAGCGCTGATTCCGCCGCCCGCCCGCGACGTCTTCCCGACAGGCGCGAAGCAGGCAGCCCCCACCCGCAGCCCCCGGTCCCGCCGGAGGGCCACCACCGGTAGAACGGACCCCGATGAAGATTCCCTTTGCAGCCGTGCTCGCACTCAGTCTTCTTGTCCCCGCTGTCGCCTTTGCCAAGTCGACCGACCGCAATGAAGCGATGAACATTGATTCCGGCGCGCAGTCCGGCACCCTCACCGGTGACGGCAAGACCGTGCTGTCGGGCGGCGTGATCATTACCCAGGGCACGCTGGACCTGCGTTCGTCCGAGGCCGAGATCTACCTCAAGGGCGGCGAAGCCGTGCGTGCGGTGTTCACCGGCAAGCAGGCCAAGATGAAGCAGCAGCTCGACGATGGCAGCTGGATGGATGCGGTGGCCGACCGGATCGACTACGACATCACCACCGAGATCATCACCCTGACCGGCAACTACAAGGTCACCAGCGCGCGCGGCACCAATGCCGGCCAGCGCATGGTCTACAACACCCGCAGCGGTGAGATGAACTCCGGCGGCGATGGCAGCCGCGTGCGCACCGTGATTCCGCCGAAGAACAAGACGCCCGCGGCCGCCCCGGCTGCGGCGCCGGCGGGAGGCAAGAAGTAATGCTCGTCGCAACTGGCCTGCGCAAACGCTACAAGCAGCGCGAAGTCGTCAAGGACTTCGGGCTGACCCTGGACGCCGGCGAAGTGGTCGGCCTGCTGGGTCCCAACGGTGCGGGCAAGACCACCTGCTTCTACATGATCGTCGGCCTGGTCGGTGCCGATGCCGGCAGCATCGTGCTGGACGGCAAGGACATCACCGGCGACCCGATGTACACCCGCGCCAAGCAGGGTGTGGGTTACCTGCCGCAGGAACCGTCGGTGTTCCGGAAGCTGACCGTGGCCGACAACCTGCGCCTGGTGCTGGAACTGCGCGAGGACCTGGATTCGGCTGGCCGCGAGCGCGAACTGAACAGCCTGCTCGACGAACTGCAGCTGGGGCACGTGTCCGAACAGCTCGGTGCCAGCCTGTCCGGTGGTGAACGCCGTCGTTGCGAGATCGCGCGTGCACTGGCCGCCAAGCCGCGCCTGATCCTGCTCGACGAACCCTTCGCCGGTGTGGACCCGATCTCGGTCGGCGAAATCCAGCGCATCGTCACCCATCTCAAGCAGCGCGGCATCGGTGTGCTGATCACCGACCACAACGTGCGCGAGACCTTGGGAATCTGCGACCGCGCGTATATCCTCGCAGAGGGCACCGTACTGGCCCAGGGCTCGCCCGAGGCGATCCTGGACAACGCCGACGTGCGCCGCGTCTACCTTGGGGATTCCTTCAAGCTGTAACCGCGGCCGCCGGGCCCTCTCCCTTCCGTTCGGCACAGGCATGAAGACTCGGCTGCAGACATCGTTGGGACAGCAGCTGGTGCTAACGCCCCAGCTGCAGCAGGCGATCAAGCTGCTGCAGATGTCCACGACCGAGCTGGAGCTGGAAATCGCCCAGGCGGTGGAGAGCAATCCACTGCTGGACTGGTCCGACAGCAGCGACGAAGGCGCCGGTGTCGACAAGGACGCCAGCAGCGACGACGCGGGCGCAGACAATGACGCCCCGCCCGACAATGCTGAAAGCAGTGGCGACGACTGGGCGCCCGCCGAGCTGGACTGGAGCAGTGGCGGCAGCGGCGGTAGTTTCGATGATGACGACGACAACGGCAGTGCTGCCGAACGCGTCGCCGAAACCGAAACCCTGGCCGACCACCTGCTGTGGCAGCTGCACCTGACCCACCTGTCCAACCGCGACCGCAGCATCGGCGCCGCGCTGATCGATTCGCTGGAAGACGATGGCTATCTGCGCGAGCCGCTCTCGGCCATTGCCGAAGCGCTGCTGCCGGCGATCCATGCCGGTGAAGACGAAATCCTGACCGTGCTGCACCAGATCCAGCGCTTCGACCCCGTTGGCGTGGCCGCACGCAGCCTCGGCGAATGCCTGCAACTGCAGCTGGACGTGCTGCCTGTCGACACCCCGTGCCTGGCCCTGGCCCGGCAGGTCGCTGCCGGTCCACTGGAACAACTGCCGCGCAGCGGCGTGACCGGCCTGGCCCAGCAGCTGAAGCAGCCGTTGGCCGAGGTCGAGACCGCCGTGGCCCTGCTGCGCTCGCTGGACCCTCGCCCCGGCACCCAGATCGCTCCGCTCGCCCAGGACACCTACGTGGTGCCGGACGTGGTCGTGTGGCGGCAGAACGGCATCTGGCGCGCCGCGCTGGCCGCCCATGCCGGGCCCAAGCTGGTGATCCACCGCGGCTACGAGCAGATGATCCGTCGCTGCGGTGACGCCGATGCCGGTTATCTGCGCGGCCAATTGCAGGAAGCGCGCTGGCTGCTGAAGGGCCTGCAGGCGCGTGGCGAGACGCTGCTGCGGGTGGTGCGCAGCCTGATCCAGCAGCAGGCGGGCTTCCTTGAATTCGGCGAACAGGCTCTGCGCCCGCTGACCCTGCGCGAGATCGCCGGCGAACTGGGCCTGCACGAATCCACAGTGTCGCGCGCGATCGCCCGCAAGCATGTGCGTACGCCACGCGGCACCCTGCCGCTGCGCGCCTTCTTCGCCTCGGGCATCGACACCGAGGGCGGTGGCGAAGCGTCCAGCACCGCCATCCAGGCCATGATCCGGCGCCTGATCGATGACGAGAACCCACGCAAGCCGCTTTCTGACGCCAAGCTGGCTGACCTGCTCAAAACATCGGGAATCCCAGTAGCGCGGCGCACCGTGGCGAAGTATCGTGAGGCCATGAACATCTCCGCCTCGCACGAAAGAGTCAGAATCGTTTGACGCGCCGCCGCGCCCGGCGGAGAGGTTCATTGGCACATCCGATCAAAGGAGAAACCCGATGCGCATCGAAACGTTTGGCAAAGATGTCGAAGTCACCCCGGCCCTGCAGTCCTATGTAGAGGAGAAGCTGGCCCGGATCGGCAAACACTTCGACCAGCACTGCGAAGCGCGGGTGACGCTCAAGCTGCAGAAGACTGAACACCACGTCGATGCCAGCCTCAATATTCCGGGTCAGACCCTGCACGCTGAAGCCAATGCGCAGACCATGTACGCCGCGATCGACCTGCTGGCGGACAAGCTTGACCGCCTGGTGATCAAGCACAAGGAGAAAAAACAGCAGCACGCACCGCTGCCGGTGGGCGACAATGGTGGCTGATCGCCACCGCTCCCCGCAGACATGCCCCTGACTGACCTCCTGGCGGCCGTGCAGACCCAGCTCTGCACGGCCACCGACCGCGACAGCGTCCTGCAGGCCGCGGCCGGATTGCTGGCCTGCCGCCAGGCCAATGCCGAACAGATCTATCTCAACCTGTGCCAGCGCGAAGCGTTGGGCAGTACCGCGATCGGTTACGGCATCGCCATCCCGCATGGTCGTGCGCCGACCCTGGATCGACCCCGAGGCGCGCTGCTGCGTCTGCAGACCCCGGTCGATTTCGGTGGCGACGAGCCGGTGGACCTGGTGTTCGCCATGGCCGTTCCCGCCCACTACACCCATCAACACCTGATGCTGCTGTCCGAGCTGGCCGAGCTGTTTTCCGCGCCCTGCATCCGCCAGGCGCTGCGCGAGGCCGGTGATGCACGGGAGCTGCGCCAGGCCCTGGACCTGACCCCACCGGCGAGCGCCGCATGAATACCAGCATCACTGCCCGCGAACTGTTCGAACAGCAGCGTGAGCGGCTTGGCCTGCGTTGGGCAGCGGGCAAATCCGGCGAGAAGCGCGAGCTGGAGGCCGGCAATACGGTCTCGCGACGCCCTTCGCTGGCCGGCTATCTCAATGCGATCTACCCCAACAAGGTGCAGATCCTCGGTACCGAGGAACTGTCCTGGCTGGACGCGCTGGAACCACGCCAGCGCTGGGAGACCATCGAAAAAATCATGCAGTCGCATCCGCTGGCGCTGGTGCTGACCCGCAACCAGCCCTGCCCGGAAGACCTGCGCGCGGCCGCCGATGAATCCGGCACGCCGCTGTGGCTGTCGCCCAAGCGCGGCCACGAACTGCTCAACCATCTGTCGTACCACCTGGCGCGTACGCTGGCGCCGCGGGTGATCCTGCACGGCGTGTTCATGGAGATCTATTCCATCGGCGTGCTGATCACCGGTGAAGCGGGATCGGGCAAGAGCGAGCTGGCCCTGGAACTGCTCAGCCGCGGCCACCGCCTGGTGGCCGACGACGCCCCCGAGTTCACCCAGATCGCCCCTGACGTGCTCGATGGCACCTGCCCGGAACTGCTGCAGGACCTGCTGGAAGTGCGCGGCCTGGGCGTGCTGAACGTGCGCGAGATGTTTGGCGACACCGCTGTAAAGAAGAACAAGTACCTTCGGCTGATCGTCCACCTGACCAAGCCGATGACCGAGCCCACCCCCCATGGTTACGAGCGCCTGACCGGCGACTCGGGCACGCGCCACGTGCTGGACCTGGACGTGCCGCTGATCACCCTGCCGGTGATGCCCGGCCGCAACCTGGCCGTGCTGACCGAGGCGGCCACCCGCCTGCACATTCTGCGTACCAAGGGTATCGACCCGGCGGCGATGTTCATCGCCCGCCACAGCAACCTGCTGGAACGGCGAACGCCCTGACCCCCCTGCCCTTCGAAGAGTCCGTCCATGAGCACCGTCAGTCCCACCGCCCCGACCCTGATCATCGTCAGCGGCCTGTCCGGCTCGGGTAAATCCGTCGCCCTGAAGACCTTCGAGGACCAGGACTACTACTGCTCGGACAACCTGCCGATCCAGCTGCTGCCGGACTTCGTGCGCAATGTCCTGAGCCACCACAACGGTGCAGCAGCGCGCCGGCTGGCGGTGGGCATCGATGTACGCGGGCAGAGCGACCTGACCCAGTTGTCCAGCTGGCGGCAGCTGGCCACCGATGCCGGCGTGGATGCCAAGGTGCTGTTTTTCGAGGCCAACGATGAAACGGTACTCAAGCGCTATGCCGACACCCGCCGCCGGCACCCGCTGAGCCAGCTGGGCCTGTCGCTGCCGGAAGCGATCGCCCGCGAGCGCGAACTGATCGCGCCGCTGCGCCGCGAAGCCGATGCGGTGATCGATACCAGTGCGTTGAACGTGCATCAGCTGCGGCGCCGGATCATCACCGAATTCGCGATGGGCCATGCCACGCGCCTGTCGCTGCTGTTCGAATCGTTCGCCTACAAGCGCGGCGTGCCGGCCGAGGCCGACTTCGTGTTCGACGCGCGCGTGCTGCCCAATCCGCATTGGGATCCGGAACTACGCGCGCTGAGCGGTCGCGAACCCGGCGTGCGCGATTACCTGGAAGCGCAGCCGGATGTGCAGCGCTACCTGGCGCAGCTGATGGATTTCCTGGATACCTGGCTGCCCAAGCTGGGGGATGGCACCCGCAGCTATGTGACGGTGGCCTTCGGTTGTACCGGTGGCAAGCACCGCTCGGTGTTCCTGGCCGAACGCCTGGCCCGCCATGCACGTGAGATGGGCTGGGAAGACGTGGCGACCTATCACCGAGAACAGGATTGAGGGGTGGTCGGCCGGGCTGCGCCCGGCACCCGCAGAAACCACGGCAACGTCAAACGCCCGCATTTCGTGGGATGCGGGGCGGTGTGGAGCTGCCCCACCTCTGACAGATTTCTGCTGCTGTTGGTGGGTGTCGAGCTTGGTCGACACAGTAGATCCACGCCATGCGTGGATGGATCTCTGTCAGGCATCGAAAAACGGATGGGGTCGGAGCCTTTTTCAACGGAAAAGGGCTCCGACCCGAGTAACGCTGAATACGGGACACAGTGCCCCTCTCCTGCTGCTATCGCCAATTCACCTTGACCTGTTAACGTGCAGTAATGACCTGTGGCATTCTCCTCGTAACACATCCTGGGGTCGGGATCGCCCTGCTTGAGGTGGCGACCCGGCTTCTGCGGCAGTTGCCGTTGAAAACCGAAGCTTTCGAAGTACCGTTCGACGCAGACCTGGATGCTCTGCTCCCGCTCGCCTCGGCCGCTCTGCGGCGGGTCGATGGGGGTGAGGGCGTGCTGATCCTGACCGACCTGTACGGCGCCAGCCCCGCCAACCTCGCCGGGCAGCTGGCCCGGTTGGGGACCCCGGTTCGCCGGGTGTCGGCGCTGAGTCTGCCGATGTTGCTGCGGGTGATGAATTATCCGGAACAGGGACTGGATCAACTGCCTGCCACTGCGGCGGCGGGCACCCGTAATGGAGCGATAGTCGACGATGCTTGAACGAGAACTCACTGTGAGCAACCGCCTGGGCCTGCATGCCCGGGCCACCGCCAAGCTGGTGCAGACCCTGGCGCCGTTCCGCTGCAATGTGACCATGGCCGCCAAGGGCCGTGAGATCAACGCCAAGAGCATCATGGGCGTAATGCTGCTGGCGGCAGGGCAAGGCACGCCGGTCACCATCCGCATCAACGGCGAAGACGAAGTCGCGGCGATGGACGCGGTGGTCGACCTGTTCGAGCGTCGCTTCGACGAGGACAACTGAGCGTGCCGCGCGCGCGCGCCGGCCAAGCCCCCACCGGCCAACGGCCGGTACAGCTGCTGGCCGGACACGGCGCCGCCCGCGGTACTGCGATGGGCCGCGCCCGCGTGCGCCTGCCGCATGCACTGGAAGTAGCCGAACAGCGCGTCCCCCCTTCCCAGGTTGAATCCGAGCTGGCACGCCTGCACCGCGCCGTGGACGCGGCGCGCACGGAAATGCACGAGCTGCGCCAGCGCCTGCATGGTGCGCTGAACCAGGAAGTGGGCGAGTTCCTCGACCTGCATGCACTGTTGCTGGACGATCCCGAACTGCTGTTCGGCCTGGACGAACTGATCCGCAGCGGTCCCTACAGCGCCGGCTATGCGTTGCGACTGCAGCGCGACCGCTTGGCCAAAGTCTTCGATGGCATGGACGATGCCTACCTGAAGAGCCGCATGGACGACCTCGACCATGTGATCGGGCGCATCCATGCGTTCCTGCAGCCCGAGCGGCCGGCAGCGGTAAAGGGCCTGGCCGGTGAAATCCTGGTCTGCGACAACATCGCCCCTTCCGAGCTGGCCCAGCTGCAGTCGCACGGTGTGGTCGGCATCGTGACCAGCGCGGGCAGCGCGCTTTCGCACAGTGCGATCCTCGCCCGCAGCCTGCACCTGCCGTTGATCGTCAACGTGCCGCAGCTGCTGAGCAAGGTGATCGACGGCGACGTGCTGATCATCGATGGCGCCGACGGCAGCATCACCGTCAACCCGCAGGCCGACAACCTGCGTGACTACCGTGCACGCCTGAAGGAGCACGCACGCGAGCAGCGCGAGCTCGGCCGCCTGCGCAGCAAGCCCAGCCGAACCCGCGACCAGGTCGACATCGCCCTGCTGGCCAATGCCGAATCGCTGGAAGACGTGACCCAGGCGCATGCGCTGGGCGCCCACGGCCTGGGCCTGTACCGCACCGAATTCCTGTTCCTGCAGCGCAACGAACTGCCGGACGAAGAAGAACAGTTCCAGACCTACCGCGATGCGGCGCTGGGCATGAGTGGCCGTCCGGTGACCATCCGCACCTTGGACCTGGGCGCAGACAAGGCCGACCGCACCGGCCTGACCCTGAGCAACGAGGAAAACCCGGCGTTGGGCCTGCGCGGCGTGCGCCTGTCACTGGCCCGGCCGAAGGTGGCCGACACCCAGATGCGCGCGATCCTGCGTGCCTCGGCCTACGGCAAGCTGCGCGTGCTGGTGCCCATGGTCAGCACCCGCGACGAACTGCTGGCGGTACGCCGGCGCATGCTGAAACTGGGCGAGCAGCTGCGCGCCGAGGGCCACATGGTGGCCGAGCATGTACCGCTGGGTGCGATGATCGAAGTGCCCGCCGCCGCGCTGGCGCTGGAGAGTTTCATCGACCTGGTCGACTTCCTGTCGATCGGCACCAACGATCTTGTGCAGTACCTGCTGGCCGCCGACCGCAACAACGAAGCACTGGGCGAACTGTATTCGCCGCTGCACCCGGCCGTGCTGCGCCTGCTGCAGATGGTGATCGAAACCGGCGCGCGCCATCGCATTCCGGTGGCGGTCTGCGGCGAAATCGCGGGCGACGCCCGGATGACCCCGCTGCTGCTGGCGCTGGGCCTGACCGAGTTCAGCCTGCACCCGGGCACCTTGCTGGAAGTACGCCGGGCTGTCCGTGACGCCGACCTGGGCGCCCTGCGCGCCCGCGCACCGAAGCTGCTGGGCATGCGTGACCGCCGCGGCATCGAGCGCTGGCTGGCGTTGGTGGCGGACGCATCCTGATGCGTCGCGCACCCGATGGCCGCCGGCCGCCGGGGTATGCGCTGAAACATCCCCTTGCGATAATGACGCGCTGAACACCCCTGTTGCCGCATCCTTGCAAGGATCGCGGCTTTTCTTATCCCGCGGGAGCTGCGATGGCTGAGGCTGTACGCCACGACAAGACTGCGCGCCAGTTGCGGATGCTGTCCGATGCACTGGACAGCGGTCGGCTGGGCCCGGTACGCCGTCTGGTCAATACCCTGGCGCCGGCCGAGATCGGCAACCTGCTCGAATCGCTGCCTCCGGGCAAGCGCGAGATCGTCTGGGGCCTGGTCGATCCGGAAGACGACGGCGAAGTACTGGTCCACGTCGGCGACGACGTGCGCGAGAGCCTGCTCGCGGACATGGACCCGGACGAGATCATCGCGGCGGTCGAAGACCTGGACATCGACGATCTGGCCGACCTGGTCGAAGATCTGCCGGACACGGTCATCGACGAAGTCCTCAAGTCGATGGACCGGGAGAACCGCGAGCGCCTGGAGCAGGTGCTGTCCTACCCCGAGGACAGCGCCGGCCGCCTGATGAACCCGGACGTGGTGACGGTGCGCGCCGACGTCAACGTCGATGTGGTGCTGCGCTACCTGCGCCTGCGCGGCGAACTGCCCGACCACACCGATCACCTGTTCGTGGTCAGCCGCCGCCATCAATACCTGGGCCGCGTGTCATTGGCCTCGCTGGTGACCCACGAAGACACCACGCCGATCAACCGCCTGATCGACGATGAACAGCCTGCCATCGATGTCGGCGAGAGCGACCAGGAAGTGGCGCGGCAGTTCTCCGACCATGACTGGATCTCCGCGCCGGTGGTGGATGACAACAACATCCTGATCGGCCGCATCACCATCGATGACGTGGTCGACATCATCCGTGGCCAGGCCGAGCACCAGGCGCTGGGCGCCGCCGGCCTGGATGAGGACGAGGATCTGTTCAGCCCGGTCTGGCGCGCAATGCGGCGCCGCCTGATGTGGCTGTCGGTGAACCTGTGCACCGCGTTCCTGGCCTCCAGTGTGGTCGGCCACTTCGAAGGCACCATCGACAAGCTGGTCGCACTGGCCGTGCTGATGCCGATCGTCGCCGGGCTCGGCGGCAATGCCGGCACCCAGGTGCTGGCGCTGATGGTGCGTGGCCTGGCGCTGGGCCAGGTCGGCAGTTCCAACGCACGCACGCTGCTGTGGAAGGAAGTACGGGTCGCGCTGCTCAATGGCGTGGTGCTCGGCTCGGTGCTGGGCCTGATCGTGCTCGCCTGGTTCCACTCGCCCGGACTCTCGGCGGTGATCGCCATCGCGCTGACCTGCAACCTGTTGTTCGCGGCACTGGCCGGCGTGCTGGTGCCCCTGGGCCTGAAGCGCTTCGGCTTCGATCCGGCGCTGGCCAGCGGCATCTTCCTGACCGCAGTGACCGATTCGATGGGCTTCTTCACCTTCCTCGGCCTGGCCACCATGGTCCTGCTGCACTGACTGGAATTGCCATGGCAACGACGATCGAAAACTACTTTGCGCCGGGTTGGCGCGACCAGCCTCACACCTGCGCGGCCTGCGAGTGGAAAGGCAGTTCACGGGCAATGGTGATGGAGCTGGACGAGGACGCCACCGAGTACGTGTGCCCGGTGTGCGAGAACCCGCTGCTGGTGGTGCTGCATCCGGACATGGCGCAGGTGCAGGCCGCAGCCGCAGGCGGCAATGCCGAAGCGCAGGAGCAGCTGCAGATCATCGCCAGCTTCCCGCGCCCGCAGTGATGCGGCGCACGATGCCGGGCTGGCCGCAGCGCACTACCATCGAAGCGACCTCGCCCTCATGGGAATCGCCATGCTTCGATCGTTCTCGCGCTGGCTGCCACTGCTGGCCCTGCTGATGATGGCCGGGTGTGCCAGTACGCCGCCCGGTGCGCGCGGCCACTTCGAGGCACGCGCGGTGAAGGTGGACGGCGAGACGGCCTACTACCAGGTGTTCATTCCGGCCGCTGCCGCGCGCGCGTCTGGGCCGCTGCCGGTGGTGCTGTTCCTGCACGGTTCCGGTGAGCGCGGCGGCGATGGCGTGAAGCAGACCCACGCAGGCCTGGGCCCGTACCTGCGCCAGCACGCCGCCGACTTCCCCGCGCTGGCGGTGTTTCCGCAGGTACCCGGCCGTGAAGAATGGAGCGGACGCAACAACCGTGTGGCCGTGGCCGCGCTCGATGCAACAATCGCCGAATTCGGCGCCGACCCGGCAAGGCAGTACCTGACCGGGATGTCGATGGGTGGCTACGGCAGCTGGAACATCGCCCTGGACGACCCGCAGCGCTTTGCCGCGATCGTGCCGGTCTGCGGTGCGGTACTGGCGCCGCGTGCGATACGCCCCACCCTGTTCGTGGAGCAGGTGACGAACGAAGCGGATCCCTATGCAGTGATCGCGGAACGGTTGCAGCGCACCCCGATCTGGATCTTCCACGGCGCGCTGGATGATGTGGTGCCGCCGGATGACGACCGCCGGCTGCATGCCGCCTTCCAGACCGCCGGCGCGCGTGACGTGCGCTATACCGAGTACGCGGAAGGCAACCACAATGCCTGGGATGCCACCTACGCCGACGCGGCGATGTGGGCGTGGTTGTTCAAGCAGAAGCGCTGAACTACAGCTCCTGCTGGAAAACCTCCGCGGTGGGTGCCGACCGTTGGTCGGCACTATCTCTCCGATCCCATATGTTCAATTGACTGGAATCTCCCTTCAACTTCCCATCGACACCACGCATGGGGATATTCACCAAGCTGCGCGGTCAGCCCTGCCCTGATCGGATTCCCCAACACGTACATCGCATGACGGAACAGTGATTCATCGGAGCGGATCGCGTGATCGTGATAGCTCGATTGCCAGAATCGTCCCGATCGGCCGAGCATGCGGCTGATCCGCAATGCACTGCTCGATTTGAAGCGTTGCATGATGTAGTCCAGCGAGAACGCGCGGAGCTCCACAAGCCAATGAATGTGGTCCGGCATGACCACATAGGCAAGTGAGTGCGTCAGGCCTTCAGTATCAATGCGGCGGACCACGTCCATCACCACCTGCGCCGCAATGGCATCGTCGAAGTGGCGTCGACGCCCCTGAGTGACGGTGGTCAGGATGTAGGGTTGCCCGATCCGGGAATGGCGGCCAAGGCATAGGCGTGCACGGTTCATGGGCCCAAGCGTGTACCTACGGGCAGTCCCCTTCTATCGGGCAACCACTCCGATGCAGGTAGGCCTGTAGCCAATCAATGGTTGCGCGCAGCACCACGGGACTGATTGCTCTGTGCCGACCAACGGTCGGCACCCACCTAGGCTGTTCAGGGTGAATTCCTTTGTGCTGACCAGCGATCGGCACCCACCCAATCGGGACGCGGGGTCTCAACCCAACAGGGTTTCCAGCACAGCCATGCGCACGGCGACGCCATTGGCGACCTGGCGCAGCACCCACGACTGCGGGCCGTCGGCTACTTCGTCGGTCACTTCCACGCCGCGGTTGATCGGGCCCGGGTGCAGCACGGCTGCGTCCTTGCCGGCGCGGGCCAGGCGTGCGGTGTTCAGGCCGTACTGCGCGTGGTACTGCTCCAGCGACGGCACCAGGCCTTCTTCCATGCGCTCGCGCTGCAGGCGCAGCATCATCAGTGCGTCGACGCCTTCCAGCATCGCGTCGAAATCATCACCCACCACACAGCCCTTCAGGGTGTCGTCGTCCGGCAGCAGCGACTGCGGGCCGCACACGCGGATCTCGCCCACGCCCAGCGTACGCAGCGCATGCAGGTCGGTGCGGGCCACGCGCGAGTGCTTGACGTCGCCGACGATCACCACCTTCATCTTCGAGAAGTCCGGGCCCTTGGCCTGGCGCAGGGTCAACATGTCCAGCAGGCCCTGGGTCGGGTGCGAGCTGCGACCGTCGCCGGCGTTGACCAGCGCGGTGCCCTCGCCCGCCACGGCAGCCAGCGCTGCCACGGCGCCGTCGTCCGGGTGGCGTACGACGAAACCACGCACGCCCATCGCTTCCAGGTTCTTCAGCGTGTCGCAGGCGGTTTCGCCCTTGCGCGTTGACGAGGTGGAAGCGTCGAAGTTCAGCACGTCCGCACCCAGCCGCTGCGCCGCCAGATGGAACGAGCTGCGGGTACGGGTGGAGGGTTCGAAGAACAAGGTGCACACCGCCGATCCGCCCAGCACATGGCGCTTGTTGCCGACGCGGCCGACCGCGGCATCGCGGATCTGGCCGGCGCGGTCGAGCAGTTGCACCAGGGTGTCGCGGGGCAGACCTTCGAGCGTCAACAGGTGGCGCAGGCGGCCGGAGTCATCGAGTTGCTGGGCGGTCATGGCGGAGTTCGTATCGTCAGGGAATGGGAATGGCGTCGTCCGGCGACGACAACCAGCGGTCGACGATCACCGCCGCAGCCACGGCATCGAGGGCAGCCGCATCGCGGCGGCGCTTGCGCCCTTCGGCGCGCTCGACGGCGAAGCGGCGGGCGGCCTCGACCGAGCTGGAACGCTCGTCGATCATCACCACCGGCAGCTTGAAACGTTCCCGCAGCTGGCGGGCAAAGCCCTGCGCGCGCTTGCGGTTGGGCTGGTCCTGGCCGTCCAGGGTCAGCGGATCGCCAACCACCAGGCCATCGGGCTTCCATTCCTTGAGCAGGCGTTCGATCGCCGCCCAGTCGGGACCATTACCGTGCACATCGACCACGGCCACCGCGCGGGCATGCGCGGCGAACGCACTGCCGATCGCCACACCGATCCGGCGCGAGCCGACGTCGAAGCCGAGTACGGTGCCATCGCGACGGATGAGGGCCGGCTCAGACATGGCCGCTGTAATCGGTCAGCCGGAACAGATCGACGCCAATGCGCGAGGCGGCGCCCTGCCAGCGCTGTTCCAGCGGCAGCTGGAATACCAGCTCGGCGTCGGCCGGCACGGTCAACCAGCTGTTCTCGGACAGTTCGCTTTCCAGCTGGCCGGCACTCCAGCCCGCGCAGCCCAGGGTGACCACGGCATTGGCCGGGCCTTCGCCGCGCGCCATCGCCTCGAGGATGTCACGCGAGGTGGTCAGGTACAGGCCATCACCGACGACCAGGCTGGAATCCCACGCGCGCGCATCGTCATGGATGACGAAGCCACGTTCGGGATGCACCGGCCCGCCATTGAGTACTGGACGCGCCTGCAGGCCACCATCGACGGTGGCGATGTCCATCTGCGCCAGCACTTCGCCCAGGGTGTACTCGGAAGGCTGGTTGACCAGCACCCCCATTGCCCCGTTCTCGTCGTGCTGGCAGATCAGCGCAACGGTGCGGGCGAAGGTGGCGTCGATCAGCGACGGCAGCGCCACGAGCAGGTGATTGGCGAGGGAAGTCGGCGTTACTGGCATGGGCGTCATTCTAACCGCTGCGGCAGGATGCGGGCGCGAAGGGATGGGCTAGGATGGCGCTCTTGCAAGGAGGACGACCCGATGCAGCAGGACGCAACGCTGTCATGGCCCACCCGCAGCATGATCGTGTTGATCGCATTGCTGCAGGGGCTGATGCTTTTCGCCGCCCAGGAACTGGCCGATCAATGGCCGTTCCGGGACATCGGCTGGCGCTACTGCTGGTATGCCTGGGTATTGACCGTGCCCACCGCGGTGGCCTTGACGCTGGTTGATCTGAAGGCGTGGCGCCTGTGGCTGCACGCCGGGCTGGCCTCGGTGCTCGTCCTCGCGCTGGCCGCCTGGGCCGCCTGGAACCTGAGCGGAGAAACCGCGCTGTATGCGGCCGTGCTGCAGGTTCCGCTCTCGGTCTGCCTGGCGGTTGCCACGTTCATTGCCCTGCCCTGGTGGCAGTTCCGCCTGCACGCGGGTCATTGGCGGGCCGACTACGGCGCACTGTTCGAACGTGCGTGGCAGAACGGTCTCACGCTGGTGCTGGCGGCGGTGTTCACCGGCTTGACCTGGCTGCTGCTGTGGTTGTGGGCAGCGCTGTTCCGGATGGTCAAGGTCGACTTCTTCCACGAGCTGTTCGGCAGTGACGCCTTCATCGCCTTGGCCACCGGCATGCTGGCGGGCTTCGGCGTGCTGATCGGGCGCACCCAGCATCGCGCGATGCAGATCACCCGCCAGGTGCTGTTCGCCATCTGCCGCGGCCTGCTGCCGTTGCTGTCGTTCATCGCAGTGTTGTTCGTGCTGTCACTGCCGTTCACCGGGCTGGCGCCGTTGTGGGCCACGCGCTCGGCCGCCAGCCTGCTGCTGGTGCTGGCGGTGCTGCTGATCAGCCTGGCCAACGCGGTCTACCAACACGACGACGGCACCCCGCCCTACCCGGCATGGCTGCGCCGGCTGGTCGAGGCCAGCCTGCTGGCATTGCCGGTCTACGCCGGCCTGGCGTTGTACGCGATGACCCTGCGGGTCAGCCAATATGGCTGGACCCTCTCGCGCTTCTGGGGCTTCGCGGTTGCGGTGCTGATCGCCGGCTATGCCATCGGCTACGCCTTCGCCGCACTGCGCCGGCAGGGGCGTTGGCTGCATCGGCTTGAGCCGGTCAACCGCTGGATGTGCTGGACCGTGCTGGCCACGGCACTGCTGGCCATCTCGCCGGTGATCGACCCGGTGCGCATCACCCTGGCCAGCCAGATGAAGCGCCTGCGCGCCGATCCGGCACTGATGACCGCAGACGCGGCAAACCAGCTGCGTTTCGAGCTGGGCCGCCGTGGTGTGCAGGCGCTGCGCACGCTGCAGAAGGCACCTTCATTGGCGGCCGATACCCGCGCCTCCAGCATCATCGTGCAGGCACTGGCCCGGCAGAAGCGCGAGTCGCGCTGGGACAACGACATCGACGATGGCGTGCGCGACCTGGCCGGCCTGAAGGCACGGATCGTGCTGGCCAAGGGCACTGCATCGCCAGCCGATGACTGGTGGCAGGCAGTACTGGATCGGCGCTTGAGTGCGGGCGATTGTCTGGACGACGACAAGATCGGCGACAAGCGCTGCGTCGCCCTGCGTCGTGACCTGGACGGCGATGGCGAAGATGAAGTGCTGCTCTGCATGACCAGTCTGTACAGCGGTCCGCGCTGCCAGCTGCACGTGCGTGAACCCGCTGGCTGGAGAAAGGAGGGTGATGTTTCCTTCCAGGACGTTGACCAGCGCACTTCGGACGAGGCCCCACAGGCCCTGCGCGATGGCCGCCTGACCGTGCAGCCGCCACGCTGGCCGACGCTGCTGCTTGACGGCGCGGCGGGCCAGCTGGAGATTGATCGCAGCAAAGACCGCGCGGAGGCGGCAACACCATGAGCGGATACTGCCGCATCGCCCCGGGCCACCCGGTGCACGAGTACTACCACGCCAACGAATATGGTTTCCCGCAGCGCGATGAGCGCGAGCTGTTCGAGCGCCTGCTGCTGGAAATCAACCAGGCTGGCCTGAGCTGGGAAACCATCCTGAAGAAGCGCGAGGGATTCCGCGCGGCCTATGACGCCTTCGACGTCGATCGTGTCGCCGCCTATGCCGAGCAGGACATCGAGCGCCTGCTGTCGGACCCCGGCATCATCCGCAACCGCTTGAAGGTGCTGGCGGCGATCCACAACGCGCAGGTGATCCAGCAGCTGCGCCAGAGCCACGGCAGCTTCGCTGCGTGGCTGGACGCTCACCACCCGCGCAGCAAGGCCGACTGGGTGAAGCTGTTCAAGAAGACGTTCCGCTTCACCGGCGGCGAGATCACCGGCGAGTTCCTGATGAGCCTGGGCTACCTGCCTGGCGCGCATGCCGAGGACTGCCCGGTGCACGCCAAGCTGCTGAAGCTGGCGCCACCGTGGGTGCAGGCGTCCACCCCGTAGAGCCGGCCGCTGGCCGGCATTGCCGGTGAGCCGTCAGACGCCCATGTAGCGGCCCGGGCGGTGGTTGAACATCAGCACCAGGCTGAGCACCACCGCACCGATGGCCGAGTACATCACCTTCGACGGCGACAGCACGAAGAACGCGGCCACCATCAGGCACGCATCGAAGGACATCTGCACCTTGCCGGCGCTCCAGCCACGGGTGCGCTGCAGGTACACCGCCAGGATGCCGATGCCGCCGAGGCTGGCGCGATGGCGGATGAAGAACAGGATGCCCAGGCCGGACAGCGCGCCACCAACCAGCGCCGAGTACAACGGCGCGATATGCGAGAAGTCGGCCCAGCGCGGCAGGATGTCGGTCAGCAGGCCGCAGGCGGTGACCGCCGCAAATGTCTTCAGGGTGAATTCCCAGCCCATGCGGCGCACCGCCACCCAGTAGAACGGCAGGTTGACCAGCACGAACACCAGGCCGAAGTTCCAGCCCATCGTGTAATGCAGCAGGAACGCCATGCCGGCCATGCCACCGATCATCAGCCCGCTCTTGGCGAAGATCGCCAGGCCCAGCGAGGCCACCAGCATCGCCAGCACCATGCCCTGCGCGTCCTCGGCGACCGAGTGGCGCAGTGCCTTCTCATCGGCGGGGGTACCGGCAACATCGGGCGGCGGGGTCAGCGGGCCAGCGGTGACCAGGTGGCCGTCAGCGTCGTCGCACGGCGCCGGGCCATGGGATTGGAGGGACATACAGGTGGGGGCACTACGGGTGGGGAGCGGTATTAGACACGATCTGCATGACAGTTGCAGATGAAATCGTTCAGTTGGGAGTTCCGGCGAACGGCGCAGCCCCTCGTGGCTGGGCGGCATACTGCCTCCAAATCTGGCAGTGGGCCGGGCGGGTGGGCTGTGCAGGGGGCGCTGCAAGTACGTCCATGTAAGCTCGGTCGCCGCATCCATGCGGCTCACGCCCCTGCACAGCCCACCCGCCCGGCCTTGGACAATTTCCGTGCGCGTCCAGCCACGTAAAGAGAAAAGAAGAGCAAAAGCGGGTCGCTGCGCTCGGTGGAGCGGTGGGTTCAGCGCTGGGTGGCGAGGTGGTGTGCGACCAGGGCGTTTGCGTGGCCATGGCCCAGCCCGTGCTCGGATTTCAGGAAGCTGACCAGCTCCATGTGCTTCAGCCCCGGCCGTTTGGCCAGCAGCCCCAGCCAATGCGTCACCGGCTGCCCGTAGGTCTTCTCGATGGACGGAAAGTAGGACGCCGGGCCCTTGGGTTTGCTGTCGGTGCTCATGTGCTGCTCCCTGTTGTTTGGAAAGTACCCATTCGACGAACCACGGAACCACAAATCGACATCGGCATTTACCGGCCAGCGCCGGTACCACCGGGCACGCATCCACGCACGGCGTGAACACACGTGTCGACCAAGGTCGACACCCACTAAGAGCGGGCCATGCCATTCCAAAAGATCGCGGGAAACTGTCGAAGGCGGGGTGGGTCCGGTTGCGGGGGTGTCCGCGGCATGGATGCCGCGGCCAAGCCTACAGGGACGTATTCACGGCGTCCCCCGCAACCGGACCCACCCCGCCAAACCCGGGAAACCGATGTTGCTGTTGCTTCGGCTTCGGCTTCGGCTTCGGCTTTTGCTCTTGCTTCGGCTGCTGCTGTTGAGGTTGCCGGCCAGCGGCCGGCACTACCGCGGGCGCCGGGCGCAGCCCGGCCGTATCATCCCCCTCATGCCGCGTGAAAACCTCAACGACCTGCAAGCCTTCGTCCACGTCGCCCGCGAAGGCAGCTTCACCAAGGCCGCCGCCCAGCTGGGCGTCTCCCAGTCCGCCCTCAGCCATGCCATGCGCGGGCTGGAAGAACGGCTGGGCGTGCGCCTGCTGACCCGCACCACCCGCAGCGTCGCCACCACCGAGGCGGGTGCTCGCCTGCTGGAAACTCTGGCCCCGCGCCTGGCCGAGATCGAAGACGAACTGGCCGCGCTGGCCGAATATCGCGAGCGGCCCGCAGGTACCATCCGCATCAATGCCACCGGCCACGCCGCCGAATACCTGGCCTGGCCAAGGCTGGCGCCGCTGCTGCAGCAGTACCCGGACCTGAAGGTCGAGCTGACCACCGATTACGGCCTGGCCGACATCGTTGCCGAGCGCTACGACATCGGCATCCGTCTCGGTGAGCGCCTGGCACGCGACATGGTGGCGCTGCCGATCAGCCCGCCGCTGCGCATGCGCGTGGTGGGCGCGCCGTCGTACTTCCGCCAGCAGGTAGCACCGGTGCATCCGCACGATCTGGCCGGGCACAACTGCATCACCCTGCGCCTGCCCACCCATGGCGGCCTGATGCCGTGGGATTTCGGCCAGGACGGCAACGAGCTGAGCATCCGCGTCTCTGGTCAGTGGACCTTCAACACCATGGGCATGACGCGGGCGGCAGCACTGGCTGGCAGTGGCCTGGCCTGGCTGCCCGAGGACCAGGTGCAGGCGGCCCTGCAGGAGGGCCGGCTGCAATCAACATTGGATGACTGGTGCCCGCACTTCGACGGCTATTACGCGTACTACCCGTCGCGCCGGCATGTCACCGTGGCGATGCGCACCGTGCTTGATGCGCTGCGCGGGCCGATGATGGGGTGAGGCGTGCGGACCAACGGTCCGCACCCACCACAGGGCGAGAGCCCGCACCCACCACGGAACGCACCCACTGCGATCAGCCCTTGGCCTGTGCCGCACGCTGTGCGTTGTAGCGCTCACCGACGATGGCGATCTCCTGCAGCGTCTGCGCGATGCGCTCCAGCTCGGCCGGCGACAGCTGCAGGTCGGCGGCGGCCAGGTTCTCTTCCAGGCGATGGATCTTGGTCGTACCCGGAATCGGCACGATCCACGGTGCCTGCGCCAGCAGCCAGGCCAGCGCGACCTGTGCCGGGGTGGCGCCCCGCGCTGCCGCGATCGTGGTGATGCGGTCAACCAGCGCTTGATTGGCGCGACGTGCCTCCACTTCGAAGCGCGGCACGGTGTTGCGGAAATCGTTGTCGGCGAATGTGGTGTCGGCGTTGATCGCGCCGGTCAGGAAGCCGCGACCCAGCGGACTGAACGGAACGAAGCCGATGCCCAGTTCCTGCAGCGCCGGCAACAGTTCACGCTCCGGCTCGCGCCACCACAGCGAGTACTCGCTCTGCACTGCAGCCACCGGTTGCACGGCATGGGCGCGACGCACCGTGGCCGCACTGGCTTCGGACAAACCGAAGTGGCGCACCTTGCCCTCGGCGATCAGGTCACGCACGGTACCGGCCACATCCTCGATCGGCACGTTCGGATCCACACGGTGCTGGTAGAACAGGTCGATATGGTCCGTGCGCAGGCGCTTGAGGCTGGCCTCGGCCACCGCGCGGATGTTCTCCGGGCGACTGTCCAGGCCGGTGTCGACCTGTGCGTCCTTGAAGCCGAACTTGGTGGCGATCACCAGCTTGTCGCGGTGCGGCGCCAGCGCTTTGCCGAGCAGATCTTCGTTGGTATACGGCCCATAGACTTCGGCGGTGTCGAAGAAGGTCACGCCGCGTTCGACCGCCGCATGCAGCAGGGCGATGCCCTGGCTCTGCTCGACGGCGGGACCGTAGCCGTGGCTCAGGCCCATGCAGCCCAGGCCCAGGGCGGAGACTTTCAGGCCGCTGCGGCCGAGTTCACGTGTCTGCATCGTCGTGCTCCAGTAGGGGAGCGATGACGATACGCCTGCAGGGCCGGCGGATTGAACGACCTGGATGGCAGTCGGTCATGACTGGATTTCATGAATGCCGTCCGGCCACCCATCGCACTGGCGCCGGTGGCCGGCGCCGCCGTTACCGGACCTCGGAAATCTCCACGCCATCCAGCCCCTGCGACAGGGTGCGGGCATCGCCGCCCTGGCTGAGCTTGATGCGCAGGCGCACTTCGTTCTGCGAATCGGCGTAGCGCAGTGCGTCCTCGTAGCTGATCTCACCGGCCTGGTACAGCTCGAACAGGCTCTGGTCGAAGGTCTTCATGCCGAGCTGGACCGATTCCTTCATCAGCTCCTTCAGCTTGTGGATCTCGCCGTCGCGGATGTAGTCCTGCACCAGCGGCGTGCCCAGCAGGATCTCCATCGCGACCTTGCGCGAGCGGCCATCCGGCGACGGAATCAACTGCTGCGCGACCACGCCCTTGAGGTTCAGCGACAGATCCATCAGCAGCTGGTTGCGGCGATCTTCCGGGAAGAAGTTGACGATGCGGTCCATCGCCTGGTTGGCATTGTTGGCGTGCAGGGTGCACAGCACCAGGTGACCGGTTTCAGCGAAGGCGATGGCGTGGTCCATGCCCTCGCGGGTACGCACCTCGCCGATCATGATCACGTCCGGCGCCTGGCGCAGGGTGTTCTTCAGCGCGGCTTCCCAGCTGTCGGTATCGATGCCGACTTCGCGCTGGGTGATGATGCAGCCCTCGTGCTTGTGCACGAATTCGATCGGGTCTTCGATGGTGATGATGTGCCCGGTCGAATTCTGGTTGCGGTAACCGATCATCGCTGCCAGCGACGTGGATTTACCGGTACCGGTAGCGCCGACGAACAGGATGATGCCGCGCTTGGTCATCGCCAGCGTCTTGATGATCGGCGGCAGGCTCAGCTCTTCCACGGTCGGGATGCGCGTCTCGATGCGACGCAGCACCATGCCGACCTGGTTGCGCTGGTAGAAGCAGCTCACACGGAAGCGGCCGACACCGGACAGGCCGAAGGCGAAGTTGCATTCGTGGGTCTTTTCGAACTCTTCGCGCTGCGCCGGCGTCATCACGTTCAGCACCAGGTCGCGGCTCTGCTGCGGCGTCAGCGGAGTCTGGGTGATCGGCGAGATCTTGCCGTTGACCTTGATCGCCGGCGGCATGCCAGCGGTGATGAACAGGTCCGAGGCGCGCTGGTGCGCCATCAGCTTGAGGAACGAGGTGAAATCGATGGTGGTCGCGGTGGTGTTCACGGCGGGCTCCCAATGGGGCATGTACCAGGAATCGGTCGGTGGAGGAAACAGCGCGGGGCCGGCGGCGTAGTGCTGCGCCCTGCCCCGCCATTGCCTCGCCTTACTCGAACAGACGCTTGTCCTTGGCGTATTCGCGGGCCTGGTTGCGGGTGATCAGGCTGCGCTTGACCAGGTCCTGCAGGTGCTGGTCCAGGGTCATCATGCCGTACTGCTGACCGGTCTGGATGGCCGAGTACATCTGCGCCACCTTGTCTTCGCGGATCAGGTTGCGGATGGCCGGGGTGCCGACCATGATTTCCCACGCAGCGGTACGACCGCCACCGACCTTCTTCAGCAGCGCCTGCGAAATGACCGCGCGCAGCGATTCGGACAGCATCGAGCGCACCATCGGCTTTTCGCCGGCCGGGAACACGTCGATGATGCGGTCGATGGTCTTGGCCGCCGAACTGGTGTGCAGGGTGCCGAACACCAGGTGGCCGGTTTCCGCGGCGGTCAGCGCCAGGCGGATGGTTTCCAGATCACGCAGTTCGCCGACCAGGATGATGTCCGGGTCCTCACGCAGCGCCGAGCGCAGCGCCTCGTTGAAACCATGCGTATCGCGATGCACTTCGCGCTGGTTGATCAGGCACTTCTGCGAGGTGTGCACGAATTCGATCGGATCCTCGACAGTAAGGATGTGACCGTATTCGTTCTTGTTGATGTAGTCGATCATCGCCGCCAGCGTGGTCGACTTGCCCGAACCGGTCGGGCCGGTCACCAGGATCAAGCCCTGCGGCTGCTGGATCACCTCGCGGAACAGCGGCGGGCAGGCCAGGTCTTCCAGGGTCAGCACTTCGGACGGAATGGTACGAAATACCGCACCGGCGCCACGGTTCTGGTTGAACGCATTGACACGGAAGCGCGCCAGCGACGGGATCTCGAAGGAGAAGTCGACTTCGAGGAATTCCTCATAATCGCGGCGCTGCTTGTCGGACATGATGTCGTACACCAGCGCGTGGACCTGCTTGTGGTCCAGGGCTGGAATGTTGATCCGGCGAACGTCGCCGTCCACGCGGATCATCGGCGGCAGGCCTGCGGACAGATGCAGGTCGGACGCTTTGTTCTTTACGGAAAACGCCAACAGCTCGGCGATATCCATGAGCGGCTACTCCCCAATAACGGCTTCGACTGGAAGGATCTTTCCCCGGGCGGCAGTATACCCTCCTGATTGAACGGAACGCGTTACGTGGCCACTCCCCTGCCCCAGATCCTGAGCAACCTGCACAACGCCGCCGATGCCGCCGGGCGGCCACCGCCGCGCCTGCTGGCGGTGTCCAAGACCCAGCCGGCCGAAGCCGTCGCGGCCCTTGCCGCGCAGGGCCAGACCGCCTTCGGCGAGAACTACGTGCAGGAAGCGCTGGCCAAGATGCAGGAGCTGCAGCGTCTGGTGCTGGAATGGCACCTGATCGGCCACCTGCAGTCGAACAAGGCCGAGCCGGTCGCCATGCACTTCGACTGGGTGCAGAGCGTGGACCGGCCCAAGCTGGTCACCGCCCTGGCCCGCTACCGCCCCGCTGAACGCGGCCCGCTGAACGTGCTCATCCAGGTCAACATCGATGACGAATCGAGCAAGCACGGTTGTGTGCCGGAGGACGTCGAGGCGCTGGCCGCAGCCATCCTCGCCGAACCCAACCTGCGGTTGCGCGGCCTGATGGCGATTCCTGCGCCGTGGCCCGAGGCCGAGCGCCGACGCGATGCGTTCGTGCGCATGCGCACACTTTTCGAGGCACTGGCGGCCCGTCATCCCCAAGTGGACACCCTGTCGATGGGCATGAGCAGCGACTACGCTGAAGCCATTGCCGAAGGTGCCACCCTGGTGCGCATCGGCACCGCCCTGTTCGGCGCGCGTCCGCGCCCGGCCTGATTCCAAGGAGATTCCCATGGCAGCTGATTCCATCACTTTCATCGGCGGCGGCAACATGGCCCGCAGCCTGATCGCCGGCCTGATCCGGCAGGGCGTGCCGGCCACGCACATCCACGTGGCCGAACCGGTGGCCGGACTGCGGGAAGCACTCGCTGCTGATTTCGGCGTGCAGACCCATGACAACGCGGCCGACGCCGCAGCACAAGGCGATACGTGGCTGCTGGCAGTGAAGCCGCAGGTGCTGCGCGATGTCTGCCAGTCACTGCAGGTGCTGGCGCAGGCGAGCAAGCCCTTGGTGATCTCGATCGCCGCCGGCATCACCAGCCCGCAGCTGCAGCGCTGGTTGGGTGGCTCGCTGCCGGTGGTGCGCGCGATGCCAAACACTCCGGCGCTGCTCGGTGCCGGGGTTACCGGTCTGTATGCAACGCCGTCGGTGGATGCGCAGCAGCATGCGCAGGCCGAACGTGTGCTGGCCAGCGCGGGACGCACGGTGTGGATCGACGACGAAGCGCAGATGGATTCGGTCACTGCCGTATCCGGCAGTGGCCCGGCCTATGTGTTCCTGCTGGCCGAAGCGATGGAAGCGGCGGGGATCGCACAGGGCCTGCCTGCAGAGGCGGCGCGCACGCTGGTGGTGCAGACACTGCTGGGCGCCTCGCGCATGCTGGACGAAGCCGGTGAAAGCCCGGCCGAACTGCGTCGCCGGGTGACCTCACCCAACGGCACCACGCAGGCGGCGATCGAGAGCTTCCAGGCAGGCGGGTTTGAAGCGCTGGTGGAAAAGGCACTGCGTGCGGCGCAGGTGCGCGGGCAGGAATTGTCAGCGGCCAATGATTGAAACAGGTGTGCCGACCAACGGTCGGCACCCACCGTCATCCACGCATGGCGTGGATCTACTGACACCTGTCGCCGCTGGAATGCATGGTGCTCTTCAGTAGATCCACGCCATGCGTGGATGCTCATTGCCCCAATGTGGCCATGACGAAATCGACGAAACACTGCAGACGCGGTCGTGGGCGACGGTCGGGCAGGTAGATCAGGTGCATCGGCCGTGGCTCGGGCAGATGGTCACGCAGCAGGGGCTTCAATCGTCCTGCCGCGATTTCACCAGCAAGCAGCGCGGTCGGCTGCAGCACCAGGCCCGCACCCGCCACGGCTGCTTCGCGCAGCGCGTAACCGTCATTGCTGGTCAACCGCGCTTCCCAGTCCACGTGTTCACCATTGGCCAACTGCCAACCGTGCCCGCCGCGCCAGGCCAGGTGGCTCAGGCAATCATGTCCTTCAAGATCGGCCGGCGTGCGCGGCGTGCCGCGGCGGCGCAGGTACGACGGTGATGCGCACAGGCTCATCGCATACGGCGGCAGCGGCCGCGCCACCAGTTCCTGCGACGGCAGCGGACCGACGCGGATCGCTGCATCGAAGCCATCCTCGATCAGATCGATGCGGCGATTGCTCAGGTCCAGTTCGAGGTTCAGCAGCGGCTGTGCCCGCAACAGCTCGGCCAGCAGCGGTGCGAGTACACAGCTGCCCCAGGTGGTCGGCGCACTGACCCGCAACAGTCCGCGTGGCTGCACCTGCAGCCCGGCCACGTCCGCCTCGGCCTGCTGCACCTGTTCCAGCACCTGCCGGCACCCGGCCAGATAGGCGTTGCCGGCCTCGGTCAGGCGTTGGCGCCGGGTGTTCCGCTGCAGCAGCGCGGTGCCCAGGTGCGCTTCCAGCTGCTGGATGTACTTGCCGACCATCACCGCCGAGACCTGCAGTTGGCGGGCGGCGGCGGAAAAACTGCCGTGCTCGGCCACGGCGACGAAGGCCTGCATGCAGCGCAAGGTATCCATTGCAAACCCATGGTTAGGAATATGCGAATCATACGCTCCTTACCAAACCACCCAGTGACGGCGCAGACTGCGTCCATTCCCTCTCGCAAGGAGCTGTCATGAAGATTCTTCTCGTCGGTGCCAGCGGCACCCTCGGCCAGGCCGTTGCCCGCCACCTGGGCCAGCAGCACGACATCCTCGCTGCTGGTCGCCGCAGCGGCAGCCTGCGCGTGGACCTCACCGACGACGCCAGCGTGCGCGAGCTGTTCGCGCAGACCGGCCCGGTCGATGCAGTGATTTCCACCACCGGCAAACTGCATTTCGGCCCCCTGCAGCAGATGACACCCGAACAGTTCAACATCGGCCTGCAGGACAAACTACTCGGTCAGGTGCGCCTTGCACTGGCCGCGCAGCACCACCTCAATGCTGGCGGTTCGATCACCCTGACCAGTGGCATCGTCAGCGCGCAGCCAATCCGCGATGGTGCCAACGCCACCGCCGTCAACCATGCACTGGAAGGTTTCGTGCGCGCGGCGGCGCTGGAACTGCTGCCGCGCGGGCTGCGCATCAACGTGGTCAGCCCGAACGTGCTGGTGGAATCGATGGAGGCCTACGCTCCGTACTTCCCCGGCTTTGAAGCAGTCACCGCACAGCGCGCGGCGCTGGCCTTCCAGCGCGCGGTGGAAGGCATCCAGAGCGGCGAAACGATCACGGTCTGGTGACGGGCGTGCCGACCAGGGTCGGCACCCACCAGCACGGTCAGCCCCAGCGCATCGGGCCGTCGCCGCGTTCGCCGAGCACGTCATCCGGGTTGGCCAGGCGGCAACGCTTCAGTGACAGGCAGCCGCAGCCGATGCAACCGGTCAGCTCGTCGCGCAGCAGCTGCAGCATGTGGATGCGTTCTTCGAGCTCCACCTGCCAGCGTGCCGACAGCTTGGCCCAGTCGGCCTTGGTCGGCGCCCGCCCCTGCGGCAGACTCTCGAACGCACGCGCCACCGCCTCCAGCGGCATGCCCACGCGTTGCGCCACGCGGATCACCGCCAGCCGCCGCAGCACATCGCGGGCGTAGCGGCGCTGGTTGCCCGACGTGCGCAGGCTGCTGATCAACCCCTTGCGCTCGTAGAAATGCAGCGCAGAAACCGCCACGCCGCTGCGGCGGGCGACATCGCCGACGCTCATGTCCTGTGCCAGCATCGATTGACCTCAACTTTGGTTGAGGTGGCATGCTGCTACCATCGCCGCCAGATGACAAGCGCGGCCCGTCCGCCACCCGCAGGAACCCGATGCCCTCCCCCGCTGCCACGGCCGATCCGGTCGACTCCTCCATCCTGTCCGCGCGCTACCGCGCCACCACCGTGGGCATGGTCGCCCTGGTCTCCCTGCATGCCTTCGAGGCGCTGGCGGTAGCCGCCGCGATGCCGACCGTGGCCGAGGCACTGGACGGCCTGCGCCTGTATGCGCTGGCCTTCGGTGGCACCTTGGCCACCAGCGTGATCGGCATGACCCTGGCCGGCCGCTGGGCCGACCGCCACGGGCCGGCACGGCCGCTGTGGTGGGGCCTGGCCTGCTTCGTGCTGGGCCTGCTGCTGGCCGGCTTCGCGATGCGCATGGGCATGCTGGTGGCCGGCCGTCTGCTGCAGGGCCTCGGCGCCGGTGCCATCTCGGTCTCGCTGTATGTGATGGTCGGCCGTACCTATCCCGAGCATCTGCGGCCGAAGGTATTCGCCGCGTTCTCTGCCGGTTGGGTGGTGCCCTCGATGATCGGCCCGGCACTGAGCGGGGTGATCGTGCAGCATCTGGGCTGGCGCTGGGTGTTCCTGGCGGTGCCGCTGCTGGCGATACCGGCCGGCCTGCTGCTGCGACCGGCGCTGGCGCGCATGCAGGCTGCAGCGACCGGTGCTGCCCATGATGGCCGCGGCAGCATCGTGCGCTGGGCCACCGGCGCGTCCCTGGCTGCCCTGCTGCTGTACCTGGGTGGGCAGCAACAGGGCGTGCCGGCGCTGCTGTGCATCGGTGTGGCAATGCTGGCGCTGCTGTTCTGCGTGCATCGCCTGTTGCCCGCCGGCACCCTGCGCCTGCGCCGCGGCCTGCCCAGCGTGATCGCATTGCGTGGCGTGGCCGCTGCCGCGTTCTTCGCCTGCGAGGCCTACCTGCCCCTGCTGCTGCAGCGCGAGCGCGGGCTGTCGCCCAGCTGGGCCGGTGCGGTGCTGAGCCTGGGTGCGCTGGGCTGGTTCACCGGCTCGTGGCTGCAGGGCCACCAGCAGCGCGGCTGGTCGCGCCAGCAACTGCTGCGCGTCGGCACGCCGCTGATGACCGTGGGCATCGCCGCGACGCTGGCGGTACTGTTCACTGCGGTGCCACTGCCGGTCGCCCTGGTCGGCTGGACGCTGACCGGCTTCGGCATGGGCATGATCTACGCCAGCCTGTCGGTGCTGACGTTGTCGTTGTCACCGCCACACGAACAGGGCGCGAACACCTCGGCCCTGCAGTTGAGCGAAGCGCTGTCGGTGACCACCGCACTGGCGGTATCCGGCGCGCTGTTCGCGTTGTTCGTGGAACGCGCCCCGCATACCGGTTACATCCTGTGCCTGGCCATCACCCTGGGCCTGGCCGCGTTCGCCACCGTGATCGCCAGGCGGGTGTAGACGCGCTGCGGGTTCCGCCGGGGCGCGCCCGGCGGACGCCGCGATCAGGGCCGCGCCACCGTGCCCACTTCATCGATGTCCTGGTGCAGGATGCGGCGCACTTCCAGCACCGCCTGCGGGGTTTCCTGCACGCTATGGCCGGAAATGATCACCTTCTCCGACAGCGCGCCCGGCAGGTGCGAGCTCCAGTACGGCACCAGCCCATCGTCGGACTTCTCCACCGGCAGTTCCGGTTTGCGCTGGGCGATGATCGAGTGGTACTTCAGGCCCGGCGTGATCGGCAGCTGTGCAGCGGCTTTCACGAACGGGTCGCTGGCCTTGAGGTTGTCGATGCTGTTGGGAATCTTCGGCTTGGCCGTGCCATCCACCTGCTGCTCGGCCTGCGCCAGCGCCAGGAACACATCCTCGAACTTGCCGAGGATGGTCAGCGGCAGGCGAACGAGGCGGCCGATCAGGCGACCGACCTTGTTGCCGGCGATGTCCGTGCCTTGGTGCGGGGCGGCGATGAAGATCGCACGCTCCACGTTCGGTTCGGCCTTGAAGTGCAGCAGCGGCCCCAGCTTGGACTGCACCCGCTTCAGGCGTTCGCCCTTCAGGTCATAGTTGGCCAGCAGATCGTTCCACAGCACGTCGCCGGAGTCGCTGACCAGCAGCCGCGCCAGCACGCCGCCCATGCTGTGGCCGATGTAGACCATGTCCCTGGAGGCACGAGTGCTGCCGTTCGGGTCGAAATGCTTCAGCGTGTCGTTGAACGCGTTGGCGATCTCATAGCGGTTCAGCGCGATCGGCGCATTGGTCGGGTAGTACACCTGCCACACCTGGAACTCGCGGCGCAGTTCAGGGTCACCCATGATCTCGTTGGCCAGGTTCACCCACGCTTCCGGGCTGCTGCCCAGGCCATGCAGCATGAAGATGATGCGGCGGTTCGGATCCCACGGCTGCATCAGGTAGATGTGCGGCTCGCCGATACCTTCGCTCATGCCGAACAGGGTACGCAGCGACTGTGTGGCGAACCCGCTCTGCGCCAGCCACAGGCCGTAGGCAGCAGTGAAGTTGCCCGCCAGCGGCACCTCTTCGCCATGCAGGCTGATGCGCTCGGTCGCCTCCGGCGAATAGCCATCCAGCAGCACCTGGCGGGTGCGCATCACATCCTCCAGCGTATTGCCTTCAAAACGCAGCAATGCGGTGACGTTGATCGAGGACATCTCGCTGTACTCGGGCACCGAATCGTCGTGCTGGTGGCGTCGTCCACGGCGGGTGCCGTCTTCCTGGTCGTCCTTCGTGGCCTGCGCCTGTGCCGTTTCGGCCTTGGCCCCTTCCGCGGCGACCGCCGGCACCACCAGCTTCGGCGGGTCCATCACCATCACCAGTTCGGCGCCGAAACCATCGCGGCGATAGGTGCTGCGCATGCCGACGAAGCTGACGGTGCCTGCCGGCACCAGCTGCTTGGGGATGCTCTTCAGCGACAGCCGCTGGAAATCGGACGCCAGCGTCCAGCTGCCCGCCGACACCGGCTTGGTGTAGTCCTCGCCGGCCAACGCTGCGGCGCGAGCGCGCGCGAACAACACCACGGCGGCCTTCTCGGCAGCGTAGTTGTAGTAATCGCGCACCTGCGTCTGCCGGTCCTCGAATGCGCGATCGGAGGGCGAGCGTCCGCTGTAGAACAGATAGGCGTAGCCGTAGCGCGCCGCCTCCAGCCACGCATCCAGCGCCGCATCGCTCATCGGCGGCTCGTTGGCCGCCTGCTTCTTCGGCGTCAGTGCCAGAGCGGCCTTCACCCAGAGTTCGGACAGCGTCGACAAGCGCTGCTCGACGTTGAGGTCATCGGTCATCAACAGCGTGCTGCGGCAGACCAGGAAGTCCTTCTCGCACTGCGATTCGTCCAGCCCGGCCGCACTCAGCGTCTCGCGCGAGGCGGGGCTGAGCTTGCCGGTGTTGAGCACGTCGGCACGCTTGTTGACCAGGTAATCGCTGGACGCCACCTGCTTGACGGTGACCATCGCGCAGCCGCTGCCACCCAGCAGCAGGAGGGCAGCCAACAGCGCCGGCAGCACGCGCTGCCAGCGGAACAGGATCATCGGGGTCATTGCTGCGGGTCCTGCTCGGTGCCGGGGATGCCCTGGCGGATCACGGTGGAGAAATCATCGTCGGGGGCCATCTTCAGCGCGCGCTCGGTGATGCGGCCCTTGGCGTGCAGTTCGGCGTACGGCACGCCGGGGGTGAGCGCGCCCACCTCCTGCGCGTACTCGGCCAGGTAGCCCGAGGCCAGCAACCGGTAGTCAAGCGGCAGGCGCGGGGCGATATGCCGCGCCAGATCGAAGACGATCGTGGTGCAGTTGCTGGTCAGGGTGTTGTAGAAGCCGGGCTTGGCATCAAGCTGGCGTGCCTGGTCGATGTAGGCAGCGAAGAGGGTCTTGAGCTGGTTGCGGTCCATGCCGTGCAGGCGGTACAGGTAGACATCCTCGCCGCGCGCGTTGGTACGGGTGCGGATGATGTCGGTTTCTTCGGAGGCGACCAGCGTCATCTCGAACTTGCGGAAGAAGCCGCCCAGCGCCGAGAACGATTCACCGCGCTCCTTGCGGATTTCCAGTGAGAACACCAGGTGGCGCCCGTCCTCGAATCCGAACGAGACCAGGGTGTGGGCGATCGCCGGGCCCATCCAGTACGACAGCACCAGATCGGCCGAACGCAGCTGGTCCAGGTCGTAGCTGCGGCGCACCCAGCGCGCGTCGTAGTCGGTCTCGGTACGCCAGGTGAAATCGCGCACATTGTCCAGCACCACGTGGCGGCCATCGAAAGATTCCACGTGCAGGCGCTGCGCCACGTCATCGGCCCAGTCGCGGTCCTGGCGCGGGGTCAGCAGCAGCCACCACAGCCCCGCAAGCGCCAGAGCGCCGGCAAAGGCCGCCCACAGCCTGCGCGTGCCACGGCCGCGCGCCACCTGCCAGGCCGCCCAGGCGGCGGCCAGCAACCACAGCAACGCCACAGCGCCGCCCAGCCAGCCCGGCCCCGGCATCTGGTAGGTCAACAGACCGGCCACCCACAGCGCCAGCAGCACCATCACACATCCTGTCATCCATCGTCCTGCGGCTTTCACTGGCGTCCTGTCGAGGTCCCGGGGCGGCATAGTTAGCCACAAGCCGCCTCACGGCGACATCTACAACCGGTTCAGGCTGGCCCGGCAGGGGCATACTGGCACCCACCAAAGGCGCGCAGGGAGCAGAGATGGGCATCACCACCGTGGCCGGCGTAGCCGTGCAGGCGCAGCACCGGGCCAGTTGTCATTGCGGCACGGTCGAGCTGCTGCTGGACCTGCCCGAGGGCATCGTCGACCCGCGCCGCTGCGATTGTTCGATGTGCCGGCGCCGCGGCGCCATCGCCGCCAGCGTGGCACGGGACGGGCTGCAGATCGTGCGCGGCCAGGCTCATCTGCGCCTGTACCAGTTCAACACCCACGTGGCCGAGCACTATTTCTGCGGCGTCTGTGGCATCTACACGCACCACCGCCGCCGCTCCAACCCGGACCAGTACGGCTACAACGTGGCCTGCCTGGAAGGCATCGATCCGTTCGCGCTGGGAACGATTCCGGTCAATGACGGGGTGAACCACCCCGCCGACCGTACCGGTTAGTGCCGGCTGCGCCGCAGCGGCGGCGCGATCTTCTGCCACGGCGCCATGCTGGCCCGGCCGACGCGCAACGGGCGCTTCAACGGCGTTCGACGCGAGGGCGTGTCCGCTGCAGGCGGCAGCGTTTCGGCGGGCAGCGCAGGGCGCGGGGGCCAGAGTCGGTCGAGCAACCACATGGCAGGTCTCCGTTGGGGGCGGGGACGATCTACCGTACCGATGCCCAGGCCAAGACCGGGTGATGGCGCTGCGGCATACCGATGACAGCTGGCGGCCCTGCCCTCAGTGCACCGGCCGCGCCCTGCCCAGCCGCCGTACCAGCACGAAGAACAGCGGCACCAGCACCACTGCCAGCACCGTTCCCGAGAGCATGCCGCCGATCACGCTCATGCCGATCTCACGGCGGCTGACCGCGCCGGCGCCGGTGGCCAATGCCAGCGGAATGACGCCTGCCACGAAGGCCAGCGAGGTCATCACGATCGGCCGCAGGCGCAGGCGTGCGCCCTGCAGTGCCGCCTCCACCGCCGAACTGCCTGCGCGGTAGCGCGCTTCGGCGAACTCCACGATCAGGATCGCGTTCTTTGCCGATAGTCCAATCGTGGTCAGCAATCCCACCTGGAAGTAGATGTCATTGACGAAGCCCGCAGCCGTGGTCGCCAGCACCGTACCGATCACGCCCAGCGGGATCACCAGCACCACCGCTACCGGAACCGTCCAGCTCTCGTAGAGCGCGGCCAGGCACAGGAAGATGAAGGCGATCGACGCGGCATAGAGGTACAGGGTCTGGTTGCTGGCCAGTTGTTCCTGGTAGGACAGCCCGCTCCATTGCAGATCGAACCCAGGCTGATCGGCCACCAGCGCCTGCATGCGCTGCATCGCTTCACCCGAGCTGCGCCCTTCGGCCGCACTGCCCTGGATCTGCATCGCAGGCAGGCCGTTGAAGCGCTGCTGCAGCTGCGGCCCACGCGCCCAGTGGCTGCTGGCGAAGCTGGCGAACGAGGCCATCTGACCGTTGCCGCCGCGCACATACCACTGACCGATGTCGTCGGGCACGCTGCGGTAGGGCTGGTCGCCCTGCATGTAGACACGCTTGACCCGACCGCGGTCCAGGAAATCATTGATGTAGCTGCCGCCCCAGGCGGCAGACAGCGTGGAATTGATGTCGGCCTGGGCCAGACCCAGCGCACTGGCCTGGGCGTGGTCGATGTCCAGCCGCAGCTCGGCCTTGTCACCCAGCCCGTTCAAGCGCACCGACGTGAGCCCATCATCTTCGCCGGCCGCGCGCACCACCTGTTCCTGCGCCGCCTGCAAGGCCACGCGACCGGCCGCGCTGGTGTCCTGCAGCCACAGTTCGAAACCGCTGGACTGGCCCAGGCCACGCACGGCCGGCGGAGCGAGTACATTGACCTTGGCATCGGGCAGCTTGCGGAAATAGGCATTGGCGCGCGCGATGATCGCCGCCGCAGTGTTGTCGCCGTTGCGCTCGTCCCAGGGTTTGAGAGCCAGGAAGCCCTGCCCCGCATTCTGGCCGGTACCCGCATTGTTGCGACCGACCACCACGAACACCACGTCCAGGTTCTGCTTTTCATGCTCCATGAAGTAGCGGCTGATCTGCTCACCCAGCGCCTCCGTGCGCGCCATCGGCGTGCCTTCCGGCGTGGAGAACTGGAAGGTCACCTGGCCCTGGTCCTCCACCGGCAGGAAGCCGGTCGGCATGCGCGCATACAAGGCAATCATGGCGATCACCAGCAGCAGGTAGAACGCCATCCAGCGCCGCGGATGGGCCACCACGCCCCCCAGCCTGCTCTGGTAGGCCGACTGGCTGCGTTCGACGCCGCGATTGAACGCAGCAAAGAAGCGCCCCGGTGGCTTCTGTGCCGACGAAGGCTTGAGCAGGGTCGCGCACAGCGCCGGGGTCAGGGTCAGCGCGACCAGCGCCGACAGCGCCATGGCAGATGCAATGGTGATCGAGAACTGCCGGTAGATGATGCCGGTGGAACCACCGAACAGCGCCATCGGCAGGAACACCGCGCCGAGCACCACGGTGATGCCGATCAGCGCACCGGTGATCTCGCCCATCGACTTCTCGGTCGCCTCGCGTGGCGGCAGATGCTCTTCGTGGATGATGCGCTCCACGTTCTCCACCACCACGATCGCATCATCGACCAGCAGGCCGATGGCCAGCACCATCGCAAACAGGGTCAGCGTGTTGATGGTGAAGCCGGCCACCGCGAGGACGCCGAAAGTACCCAGCAGCACCACCGGCACCGTGATCGCCGGGATCAGGGTGGCACGCACGTTCTGCAGGAACAGGAACATCACCACCACTACCAGCACGATCGCCTCGATCAGGGTGTGGATGACCCCTTCGATGGAGACCCTTACGAACGGCGTGCTGTCGCGTGGATAGGCGACCTGCAGCCCGGGCGGGAACGTAGGCCGCAGCCGCTCAAGCTCCGCGCGCACTGCATCGGCGGTGGCCAGCGCGTTGGCGCCGGAGGCCAGGGTCACCGAGAAACCTGCGGCCGGATAGCCGTTGAGGTAGCTGCTGGTCTGGTAATTCTCCGCGCCGATCTCGACCCGCGCCACATCGCCCAGGTGCACTGCCGCGCCACTGGGCAGCGTGCGCAGGATGATCGCGCGGAACTGTTCCGGGGTCTGCAGGCGCGACTGCGCGGTGACGGTGGCATTGAGGCTCTGCGTCGCACTGGACGGCAGCGCCCCCAGTTCACCGGCCGTGACCTGGGTGTTCTGCGCCTGGATCGCACTGCGCACATCCGACGGCATCAGGTCGTAGGCACGCAGCTTGTGCGGATCCAGCCACACCCGCATCGCATAGGCCGAACCGAACACATTGATCTCGCCGACGCCGGCAATGCGGCTGATCGGATCCTGCACGTTGCTGACCAGGAAGTCGGAAACGTCCACCCGCTCCATGCGCCGGCTGGTGTCGTACAGCGACACCACCATCAGCGAGTCGCCCTGCGACTTGGCCACGGTCACGCCCTGCTGCTGCACTTCCTGCGGCAGGCGGTTGATGGCCTGGTTGACGCTGTTCTGCACCTGCACCTGGGCGATATCGGGGTTGGCGCTCTGGTCGAAGGTGACCGTGATCCGCGCCTGCCCCGAAGACGAGCTGGTGGAAGAGAAATACAGCAGGTGGTCGATGCCCTTGATCTGCTGTTCGATCACCTGGGTGACGCTGTCTTCCACCGTCTGCGCAGACGCGCCGGTGTAGTTGGCGGTGATGTTGACCTGCGGCGGTGCGATGTCCGGATACTGTTCGACCGGCAGCTGGGTCACCGCAATCGTGCCGAACGCCATGATGCAGATCGCCAGTACCCAAGCGAATACGGGGCGGTGGATGAAGAAGCGCGGCAGCATGCGCTCAGTCCTTTCCGGCCGGCGCGGCCACGGGCGCGGGCTTCACCCGCACCGGCATGCCGTCGGCAAGGCCCTGCGCCCCCGCCACCACCACCTGCTCGCCGGCGCTGATGCCATCAAGCACCAGCCACTGGTTGCCGACCGCGCGTGCGGTGCGGAAGATACGCAGCCGCGCCTTGCCCTCCTTGTCCACCAGCCACGCCTGCGCCTCGCCCTTGGCACTGCGGTCCACCGCCGACTGCGGCACCAGCAGCGCCTGCTGCTGCGTGCCCTGGCCCACCTGCGCGCGCACGTACATGCCCGGCAGCAGTTGTCCTTCGGGGTTGGGGAACTGCGCACGCAGGGTGATGCTGCCGGTCTCCTGCTGCACATCGATGTCGGCGAACTCCAGCGTGCCCGGCAGCGGGTAGTCGGTGCCATCGGACAAGCGCAGCCGCACCGGCGCGCTGTTGGCCTGCACCCCACCCTCGGCAATGGCACGACGCAGCGCCAGGTACTCGTTGCTGGACTGGGTGATATCCACGTTCATCGGATCCACCTGCTGGATCCGCGCCAGCGGGTCGGCCTGCGCCGACGTCACCAGCGCACCGGGGGTGAACAGCGCGCGCCCGATGCGACCGGCGATCGGTGCGGTGACTGTGGCAAAACCCAGCCGCGTGCTGGCGGTATCGCGCGCCGCCTGCGCAGCCTGCACTGCCGCAGCGGCCTGCTGGCCACTGGCGATGGCATCGTCCACGTCCTGGCGTGCGGCCAGCTGGTCCTTGCCCAGCGCCTGCATCCGCTGCGCCCGCAGACGCGCGGTCACGGCCGCCGCTTCGGCGGTCTTCAGGTTGGCCTGCGCCTCGTTCAGGGCGGCCTGGTACAGCGCCGGCTCGATCTGGAACAGGGGCTGCCCGGCCTTCACCAGCTGCCCCTGCTCGAACAGCCGCTTCACCAGCACCCCGTCCACCTGCGGGCGTACATCCGATTCCTGCGAGGCGATGGTGCGTCCCGGCAGCTCCTGCTCCAGCGCCAGCGACTGGTTCTGCAGCGTCAGCACGGTCACTTCCGGCGTCGCGGCGCCTGGTTTGGGCGCGTCCTTGCCACAGCCGGCCAGCAGGGTCGCCAGGGCCAGCAACAGCAGCGGCAGGCGCCAGGTTCGGGGCAGGCGCCTGGCCGCAGCCGGCAGGACGAAATACGGAAGGGTCATCGGCAGCAGGTTCCACGCGCCGGGGGGAGCGCTCGGCGCCGAATATAGAAGACCCCGCGCTGCGATCCAGCGAAAAACGCATGAAACATTTTTCATTTGCAGTGCACGCCCGTGGTTGCGAGGATGCGCTGGTCCCAATCTGCAAAGTGGCCCATGCCGCGCGTACTCACCATCGAGGACGACCTTGTCACCGCGGAGGAAATCGCCACCGAGCTGCGCAGCCACGGCTTCGAGGTCGACCTGGCGGCCGATGGCAGCAATGGCCTGGCACTGGCACGCGCCGGCGACTACGCCGTGATCACCCTGGATCGCATGCTGCCGGGCGTGGACGGGCTGACCCTGGTCACCACGCTGCGCCGCGAAGGCGTGACCACGCCGGTGCTGATGATCAGCGCATTGTCGGACGTGGACGAGCGCGTGCGCGGGTTGCGCGCCGGTGGCGACGACTACCTGACCAAGCCGTTCGCTTCGGATGAAATGGCAGCGCGGGTGGAGGTGCTGATCCGCCGCCATGGACAGACGGGCACAGCCGACAGCGTGCTGCGCGCCGGTGATCTCGAACTGGACCTGATGAGCCGCTCGGTGCGCCGCGGCGGCCAGGAGATCAGCCTGCTGCCGACCGAATTCAAGCTGCTCGAATTCCTGGTCCGCAATGCCGGCCAGGTGGTCACCCGCACCATGTTGTTCCAGGAAGTCTGGGGCTACCACTTCGATCCGGGCACCAACCTGATCGACGTGCATATCGGCCGTGTGCGCAAACGCATCGAGCAGCCCGGCCGCACGCAGCCGATCAAGACCGTAAGGGGAACCGGCTATGTCTTCGACGCGCAACCCTGATCAGTGGCGCTCGTCCAGCAGCCGCCTTCTTGGCCTGTACTGCATCCTGTTCGTGGCCTGGTCGAGCATGCTGCTGGGGGTGATGTACTGGCGCATCTCGGACTACCTGAACGACCTGACCGAATCGGGTCTGCAGCAGCGCGCTCATCTGTTCATGAGCTTCGACGGCCCTGCCCTGGATGACGCGCTGCGCGACAGCCAGCGCTTCGACCTGCACCAGGTGTATACGTACGGGCTGTTCGACAACGCCGGCATGCCGATGGCGGGGCCGCTGACGGCCATTCCCGAGGGACTGCCGTTGGATGGCAACTCGCATCCTGTGGCGGGTTGGACACTGGTCGATGGCCCGCATGAGAGCGGTGGCAGCGCGCTCGGCGTGGTGACCCGCGATGGCCGCACACTGGTGTTCGTGCGCCAGAACGGCAAGCTGATGGCGGTCAACAGCATCATCCTCGATGCGCTGCTGTGGGGCGTGTCACTGACCGTCATTCCCGGGCTGGTGGGCTGGCATCTGCTGCGCCGGCGCCCGTTGAAGCGGATCCAGCAGATCGAAGCGGCCACCAACCGGATCATCGCCGGCGACCTCGGGCAACGGCTGCCGGTGTCCAACCGGCGCGATGAAATCGATCGGCTGTCGAGCATCGTCAACGCCATGCTGGAACGCATCGAACAGCTGATGACCGAGGTCAAAGGCGTGTGCGACAGCATCGCGCATGACCTGCGCACGCCACTCACCCGGCTGCGTGCGCACCTCTACCGCATGCGCGTGGGCCTGGACGAGCACGACCCGCATGCGGACCCGCTGGACAAGGCGCTGGCGGAGACTGACATGCTGATGGCGCGCTTCGCTGCGCTGCTGCGCGTGTCCGAGCTGGAAAGCCACCAGCGCCGCTCCGCCTTCGACAAGGTCGACATCGCCGACCTGCTGCAGGAGCTGCACCAGTTCTACCTGCCGTTGGCCGAGGAGAAACAACAGGAGCTGCAGCTGCAGGTCGCGCCGCAGATCGGCGTGCTGCGCGGCGATCGCGAGCTGCTGTTCGAAGCGGTGGCCAACCTGCTGTCCAACGCCCTGCAGTTCACGCCCGCGCACGGGCGCATCCTGCTGCGCGCGGTGGACGACCACGGCGCGCCCCGCATCGATGTGATCGACAACGGGCCGGGCATCCCGCCGCAGGACCGCACCTTGATCTACCAGCGCTTCTTCCGCGGCAGCAGCAGTGCCGGGCAAGCTCCAGGATTTGGCCTGGGGCTGTCGATCGTGGCCGCCATTGCGGGACTGCACGGCTTCCGCGTCCGCGCCGGCAGCGGCCCGGACGGCGGCGCCTGGATGAGCATCCGCGGTGCCGCAGACGGGCTTCCCTGAGGCGGTCACCGCCACCATCAGTTACCGGCTCTGGGCACGGCAACGGCCGTTGAGCTCCGCAGCAGCACATGCAGCAGCAAGGCACTGCCGGCGGTCAGCGCTGACAGCATGTGCAGCAGTTGCGCCAGCGCCTCGCCGCTGGCGCAACTGCAGGGCCGTTGCTCCGGGCAGCAGCGGCTGGGCCGAATGCAATGCTCCGGTTGCCAGATAGGCCGCCGCCCTGCCCAGTGCCGGAGCAGATGCGCCCTGCAGGCGGTGGCTGATGAGCGTCGCCAGCAATGCGGTCACCGCCGCCAGTGCGATGCCCTCGCCCGCTACCCGCACCGTGCCGAAGATCCCCGCCGCCATGCCCGCGCGTTGCACCGGCACCACACTGACCGACAACCCGTCCATCAACCCCCAGGGCAATGCGGTGCCTGCACCGATCAGCAGCAGCGGCGGGATCCATTGCGCAGGCAGCGGATGTACCGCCTGCCGCGACAGCAGATACAGCCCCAACGCGCAGAGCAGCAACCCAGCCACGCACAGGCGCGTGCTTCCCATCCGGCCGGCCCAGCGCGCGGCCAGCAGTGGCAGCACCAGCATCGGCGCGGACAGCGCCAGCATCTGCACGCCGACGGTGGCGACGCCCTGGCAATGCACGCCCAGCAACTGCAGCGGCAGCACCACCAGCAGCACCACGTAGCCGAAGCAGGTTGCCACCGGCAGCAGCTGCACACCGACGAATGCCCGCTGCGCGAACAGCGAAAGATCCAGCAACGGCGCCGGCTGCCTGCGCTCGATCAGTACGAACGAAGCCGCCAGCAGCGCGGCCGCCAGCGATGCCCACCGTACCCGCGCTGCGGGCAGGCCGAATTCGCCCAGCCACAACAGCGCCAGGGTCAGCATGCTCAGCATCAGGCTGAAAGCCAGCATGCCCGGCACGTCCAGCCGCCCGGCCTGCCCGCGGCTCTCTGGCAGCACGCGCACTGCCAGCATGCATGCCAGCAGAGCCAGCACACCACCGGCGGCAAACACGCTTCGCCAACCCATCGCCTCAAGCAGCGCGCCCGCAAGCAGCGGCCCCAGCGCCAGGCCGGCGCCAAAGGTGGTGCCCAGCAGGGCAAACACACGCATACGGGCCTGGCCGTGCCACGCCTGCGCCAGCGCCGCGCTACCCGATGCCAATGCTGCGGCAGCGCCCACGCCTTGCAGACCGCGCGCCAGGTCCAGCCAGAACAGATCCGGCGCCATGCAGACGAAGAACGTCGCCAACGCGAAACCGCCGCTGCCCAGCAGGAACAGCCGGCGTCGCCCATAGCGGTCCGCCAGTCCCCCTGCCGCCAGCAGCAGGCTGCCGAAGCTGAGCATGAAGGCGTTGGTCACCCAGGCCAACGAAGCGGGCGAGCTGGCCAACTGGATGGCCAGCACCGGCACCGCTACCGCGCCGGCCGAGAACGACAACGGCAACGCGAGCGCCGCCAGGCACACCGACACCAGGGCCCAACGCCCTTGCACGGGCTGGGAATCCATCAAGAAACGGGCCATCGGGGCCTCCTGCAATCGGGGCATTGATGATGAACAGGCCGCGATCGGGTAAAAACAGGCTCACAGGCGTTTGATTACGGCCAGGTGTTCCGCAATCATCCCGCCATGGATTCCATTTCCGCACTACTGGCTTTCGTCCGCACCGCCGAGGCCGGCAGCATTGTCGGCGCCGCGCGCGTACTGGGCCTGTCCGCTTCGGCGGTGGGCAAGCGGATCGCCCGCCTGGAACAGGACCTGGGTACGCGACTGTTCCACCGCACCACGCGCCGCATGCACCTCACCGACGAAGGCGACCTGCTGCTGCAGCGCTGCCGCCGTGCATTGGATGAACTGTCCGAGGCCCAGGCCGACCTTGCGCAGCGTCAACTCGCTCCCCGCGGGCTGCTGCGGATTGGCCTGCCCACCATCGGCTACCGTTTTCTGCTGCCGGTGCTGCCCGGCTTCCAGCAGCGCTACCCGCAGGTGCAGTTGGAACTTGATTTCAATGACCGCCTGGTCGATGTCGTCAGCGAAGGACTGGATGCAGTGATACGCAGCGGTGAACTGGCCGACTCCAGCCTGATGTCGCGGCGCCTCGGCAGCTTCCACTTCGTGCTGTGCGCAGCGCCGGTCTACCTGCGAACACACGGCTGGCCACAGTCGCTGCCGGAACTGCGTACGCTGCAGGCGGTGCGTTTCCGCTTCCCGACCACCGGCATGCTGCAACCCTGGAGCCTGCCCGGCGTCGATGGCGACGCCGGCGCCGCTCTGACTACAGCAATGACCTGCAACAACATGGAAGCGCTGCTGGCCGCTGCAATCGGCGCCATGGGCGTCGCCTGGATGCCCGACTTCCTGGCGGCCGAAGCACTGGCCGATGGCCGGTTGCAGCAGGTGTTGCCGATGGTGGAGCCGCAGCGCGGGCAATTCTCACTGCTCTGGCCCGGCAATCGTCATCCCAGCGCGCGCCTGCGGGTGTTCATCGATTACATGGCCGACCATCTGTTCGCCCGTCCTTGTTGAGCAGACAGATGCACCGCCCGCCGCCGCTCCCCATGCACGACGCGCATTGCCACCCCCGAGGCAAGCGCGATCAACGCATTCGTGGCTGACCACGAACAGGCGGCGGGCGATGCGGGTTGGCGTACCGGACAACTCTGGGACTGACCGGCGGATCATGGTGATCCCCACACATCGCCCACCACGGACAGCGGGTCACGTGACCGGAAGGCGCCATCCGTGCGCCTGCCGATCACGTGCCAGAGTTGATTGTGGGACGCCAATCCCAGCCGGCCGATGATGGCCGACGGCGATATGCTGGTCGTTGTCGCCGAGGCGGTATGTAGGGGTTGCCCGCGCCTGTGCATCAGGCTTGCTGCAGGCGCGATTTCCAGGGACAGAACTGCAGGCCGGATCACATTCCGGAGGCATGCACGACGCAGACAACCGCCCTACCCGCGCATGCAGCACGGATGCTCAGCCGGCAATCACGACACTACCGGTTGCGCTGCCATCGCCAGGAAATTCTGCAGCACCGGCGTCGGCGATTCCGGGCGCATGCAGAACTGCAGTTCGAACGCAGCATTGCCGCCATCCAGTGGCCGATAGACGATTTCTTCGGGACGGAACCCGCTCATGCTTGCCGGCACGATCGCCACGCCCGCTTCCACGGCCACCAGCGACAGCACTGCGTGCATGCCCTGCGCTTCCTGCACGACCCGTGGCGTGAAGCCGGCAGCGGTACACAGGCCCAGCACCTGTGCATGGAAGCCGATCCCTTCAGCAGAGGGCCAGGACACGAAGGGCTCGTCCATCAGGTCTGCGACATCCAGCCGTTGCTGTGCCACCAGCCGATGCGCGCGCGGCAGGGCAATGGCCAGCCGATCATGGTCGAACGCCTTCAGATGCAGTTCTGCGGAAATGATCGGTGGAATCAGGATGCCGAGGTCGATGCGCCCTTCGCGCAGCCACTGTTGCTGCTGCCGCGAAGTGGCTTCGTGCAGATGCAGCTGCACCTGCGCAAACGCGTGGCGGAACTGGCGGATCAGCGCCGGCAGGCGCCCATACAGTGCGCTGCCGACGTAACCTACGCGCAGGCTGCCGGTCTGCCCTGCCGCCGATTCGCGCGTGCGCTGCAGCGCCTGTTCGGCCTGTTGCAGCGTCGCGCGCGCTTCCACCAGCAGCGTCTGCCCCGCCGCGGTCAAGCCCAGCGTGCGGTTGCCGCGCACGATCAATCCCGTGCCCACCTCGTCTTCCAGGCGCCGCATGGCCGCCGTCAATGGCGGCTGCGACATGTGCAGGCGTGCAGCGGCGCGATGGAAGTGCAGTTCTTCGGCCACCGCCACGAACTGGCGGAGCAGGCGCAGATCGATCATTTCATCGCAGGCAGGTGGAGACCCGCCTAGGGTACGCGCTCAGCCGCGCGCGTCGACACTCGGCCGTGCAATGACCGGCCACTGCAGGGCCACCGATTCGATGCTGTCGGCGGCCACCGCGCGCAGGTCGCGTGGATAGTCCACGTGCTCTGCTTCCTGCAACCGCAGTGCATGGAACTGGCCGTTGCTGGCACGCAGAATCCAGCCACCCTGCCGGCAGCGCGTGGAAACCAGGAACGCCACCCCGGTGGCCACGGCATCGGGATGCAGTTCATCCGGCTCTCCGTCGATGCCCCACATGCGGGTCTTGGCCACCGGCGATACCGCGTTGACCACGATGCCATGTTCGGCGCCTTCCAGGGCCAGCACATTGACCAGCCCCTGCGCGGCCAGCTTGGCCATCGCGTAGCCGCACAGGCCGCGCTGCGCATACTGCGGGTACAGCGCGCGATCGGAGGTGGTCAGCACGATGCGTCCGCCGCCGGCAGCGCGCATCGCGGGCCATGCCGCCTGCGCCAGCCACAGCGGTGTCTTCGCGGCCAGGCACAACATCTGCTCCAGCGCATCGTCCTCCACCGCTTCGATACCGGCATAGGCCACCCAGCCGGCGTTGTGGATGATGAAGTCCAGGCGACCGTGGCGCTGCAGGATGTCCTGCACCAGCGCATGGCAACCACTGCGCTCGTTGATGGGGCCGCTGGCGGCCTCGACCGGCAGGCCCTGGCTGCCCAGCGCCGCCACCGCCGTGGCGATGCGCTGCGGATCGGCGCCCGTGCCGTCCGTTGCGGCGCCCACGTCATGCATCACCACATGCGCGCCACGTTGCGCCAGCAGGCGGCTGTAGGCCAGACCCAGGCCACCGGCGGCACCGGTCACCAGGCCCACCTGGCCTTCGAACGAGATACTGGAATTGGGTTTCATACAGCCAGCATCGGCGAGCGCCATCCTCCTCGGCCAATACTGTTTGCACGACCGCGCGATACACCAACGGTATCGCGAGACGATGGGGCTGGGCTGTCAGCGGCTGAAGCGACGGGCACCGGCTACGCAGATCACCGCCGCTACGGTCACCAGCAGCATGCCCGCGCTGACGGTCTCGTGCAGCAGCATCGCCGCCAGCGCCAGGCCGAAGAACGGCTGCAGCAGCTGCAGCTGGCCAACCGCGGCGATGCCACCCTGGGCCAGACCGCGATACCAGAACAGGAACCCGATCAGCATGCTGAACACCGCCACATACCCCAGCGCCCACCAGGCCGAGGCAGCGACCGCCGTGAACGAGACCGGGCGCATCGCCACCATCAGCGGCAGCATCACCGGCAGTGCCAACAGCAGTGCCCAGCTGATCACCTGCCAACCGCCCAGATGCCGGGCCAGGCGGCCGCCCTCGGCGTAGCCGAGCCCGCAGACCACGATCGCCGCCAGCATCAGCAGGTCGGCCTGCAGCGAGGCCTCGATGCCGTTGCGTGCGGCGTAGCCGACCACGCAGGCGCTGCCCAGCAGCGAGAACACCCAGAATGCCGGGCGTGGCCGGTCACCGCCGCGCAGGACGCCGAATACTGCTGTGCTCAGTGGCAGCAGTCCCAGGAACACGATGGTGTGGGCTGACGTTGCATGGCGCAGGGCCAACGCGGTCAGCAGGGGAAAGCCCACCACCACGCCCAAGCTGACCAGCACCAGGCCGGGCAGATCGCTTCTGAGCGGGCGCGGCTGCCGCAATGCCAGCAGCAGTACCAGCCCCAGCAACGCGGCAATGCTGGCGCGCGCGGCAGTAACGAAGCTGGCGTCCAGTTCCATTACCGCCAGACGGGTGGCCGGCAAGGAGCCGGCGAAGATCACTACACCGATGAAGCCATTGATCCACCCGCTTGCCGACCGTTCCACACCCTGCTCCAGAAGTACCGGGCGACAGCCGGCTGTGCCCGTCATTGAGCCACCGGGCGCCGGCGATACACAGCTACAATCCAGTACAGTCACAAGTAACTGTACTGCTCACAATTCCCCTACAGTCGCCCTCATGACCCGACCACCCAGCCGCATCGACAGCGTCATCCACGCCGTCCGCTCACGCATCAGCTCGCGCCTGGATGGCCCGGGCAGCCGCCTGCCCTCGGTGCGCGCGCAGGCGGTGGCGATGGCCGTTTCCGTGTCCACCGTGGTCGAGGCCTACGAACGATTGGCGGCCGAGGGCGTGATCGCCGCGCGCGCCGGCTCCGGCTTCTATGTGACTGGCCCGGCAGCACCGCTGGCGCTGGCCGAGATGGAACCGCGCCTTGATCGCGCGGTGGACCCGCTGTGGGTATCGCGGCAATCACTGGAAACCCCACCCGGCCACCTCAAGCCCGGCTGCGGCTGGATGCCCAGCGACTGGCTGTACCACGATGGCCTGCGCCGTGGCCTGCGCCGCATGGCCCGCGCCGACGCCGCACACCTGGTTGACTACGCCGGGCCACTCGGCCTGCCGGCACTGCGGCAGACGCTGCAGCGACGCGCGGCCACGCTGGGCATCGAAGCGTCGATGGAGCAGCTGCTGCTGGCCGAATCGGGAACGCATGCGGTCGACCTGATCTGCCGCTTCCTGCTGAAGCCCGGCGACTGCGTGCTGGTCGATGATCCGAGCTACTTCAACTACCACGCACTGTTGAAGGCGCATCAGGTGCAGGCCATCGGCGTGCCCTACACGCACACCGGCCCGGATCTGGAAGTGTTCGCCAGCGCATTGCAGGAACATGCGCCGCGCCTGTACATCACCAATTCCGGACTGCACAACCCGACCGGCGCGGTGCTGTCGGCGACCACGGCCCATCGCCTGCTGGGCCTGGCCGAACGCAGCGAACTGATCATCATCGAGGATGACATCTTCGCCGACTTCGAGCTGCGTCCGGCGCCGCGGCTGGCAGCGCTGGATGGATTGTCGCGGGTAATCCATGTCGGCAGTTTCTCCAAGACCATCTCCGCGGCATCGCGCTGCGGCTACATCGCCGCGCGCCCGGACTGGATCGAGGCACTGACCGATCTGAAGCTGGCCACCAGCTTCGGCGGCGGGCACCTGGCCGCACACCTGATGCAGATCACGCTGACCGACAGCGGCTACCGCCGGCACATGCAGGCGGTGCGCACGCGCCTGGCCGATGCGCGCAAGCACACCCTGCGGCAGGTGCAGAAGCTGGGCATCACGCCATGGCTGCAACCGGAAGCAGGGCTGTTCCTGTGGTGCCAGCTGCCCGATGGCCGCGATGCATCGGCCGTGGCACGGCAGTGCCTGCGCGAAGGCGTGGTGGTGGCTCCCGGCAATGCCTTCAGCCAGTCGCAGCGGGCTGCCGACTACGTGCGCTTCAATGTGTCGCAGTGCCGGGACCCGAAGATCTGGCAGGTGCTTGGGAAGGCGTTGGACTAGCGCCTCAACCGGGGCATCCGCAGTCACGCCGCCAGCGGCACACCTTCGACAAACGTCTCGCAAACTCGCAGGCGAATCGGCGTCGCAGCACCGAACGCCTCGAGGAGCGCGCGAACCCGCGGCCACTCGAGCCCCCCCAACCCGGCACCGATACTCGGCAGCGCAATCTCGGGTACCTCGCGTACCTCGGCTTCGCGCAGCATCTCCGACAGCGCTCGCTCTACCGCACTGAACTCAGCCTTCGTGCGCCAGTTGAGCTGTGTGCCCAGATTGAACACAGTGACAGCCCCCTCCTCCCATACAAAGACATCTCCCGGGGCGAATTCACCAGCCATGCAAAGGCGTCGGTAGGCTTCATACATCGCCGGCCAGTGCTAACGGAACGCCACCGCGATGCCCTTGCCCATTGCCCCTGCGCAGTTGCATCCGTGGGCGTAGCTGCTCAACCCCGGTGTAGCGAAGATGTCGCCGGTTTCGAAACTGACGGGCATGCGTGTGATCCTCTGCTGCGGATGCAATAGTGTCCAGCCCAGGTGTCTCAACTCCTGAGACCAGAATGGTATGCGAAGCACTTGATACGCCACGCCGCAAGCACCATGACCTCGGAATCTACCCGCCAGGAATGAGCATGCCTTCCTTCTCCGATCCCCACGCCGTCGCCCGCTACGCCGACGGCCCGCTGCGGCAGGTGCCGGGTTTCCTAGGACTGCAGCAGATGACCCACCTGCTGCTGGCCGAACATGTGCCCGACGATGGCCAGGTGCTGGTGCTCGGCGCAGGTGGCGGCCTGGAGCTCAAGGCCTTCACCGAAGCGCACCCGCAGTGGCAGATGCTCGGTATCGATCCGGCCGCGCCAATGCTCGCGCTGGCCGAACAGACCCTGGGGCCATTGATGGCGCAGGTCACGCTGCTGGAAGGCTACGTCGACGATGCCCCGCCCACCGTCTTCGACGGCGCCACCTGCCTGCTCACCCTGCATTTCCTCACCGTTGAGCAACGACTGCACACCCTGCGCGAACTGCGGCAACGACTGCGTCCGGGTGCGCCGCTGGTGGTCGCCCACCACAGCGTGCCGCAGGACGCGGCCGGCAAGCATCGCTGGCTGCAGCGCTATGCTGCGTTCGGCGAGGCCTCCGGCATTCCACGTGCCGATGCGCAGCGCGCAGCCGCCGCGATCGCCGAGCGTCTACCGCTGTTGTCGCCCGAGCAGGAAGTGGCGCTGCTGCAGGAGGCTGGCTTCGACAACGTGGAACTGTTCTACGCCGGCTTCAGCTTCAAGGGCTGGGTGGCCCATGCGCCGACCGCGCCGGCATAGCGCCGCCACGCACGCTCAAGGCACCACGGTGATGCCGATCCGCTGCATCAGCAGCGCCACCTGCTGCACATCCAGCGTGGCGCCACGCAGGTTGGTGCTGCGCACGTCCAGCTCACCCAGTTCGGAGTTGGTCAGGTCGCAATCGGTGAAGTTGGCCGTGTTCCAGTCGATGCCATCGAACTGGCCACCGGACAGGTCCGACCCTGCAAAACTGGCACCGCTGACGTTGGCCCCTTCCCAGCGGTTTTCCCACAGCTCGCACTTCTCCAGCGTCACCCGCGAGAAGTTGGCATAGCGCAGGTTGGTCTTCTTGATGAAGGCGCTGCAGAACCAGCTGCGCGTGGTGATCTGGTTCATGAAACTGGCGTTGCTGAAATCGGCGCCCTGCGCGCGGCACTCGCTGATTTCCAGCCCCAGCGCCTTGATGAAGTTGAAGTTGCACATGCTGATGTCGCACTGGCGGAAGCTGGCTTCTTTCAACGTGGCACCACTGAAACGGCACCCGGTGCGCGTGTCGGCGTCGTAGAAACCGCAGTTCACGAACTCGGTGGCGGTGAGGTCCGCGCCGGAGAAATCGCACTCGTGGAACTGCTGGTCGACCACCTTCTGGCCGGTGAACTGATCGGCGCCGATGCGCAGCTTGTGATGAACGGTGGAGGACATGCAGGGTTCCGTGCCGGGTGCCTCGCCATGATGCCGCGCGGGAAAGGGAATGAGCAGCGCCAGCGCCCGCGCGATTCACCATCGCTGCAGTTGGAGTGTGTACAGCCCGTCTCGCCAACTTCTGGCCGGGCACTCGATGTTGCACGTTCATGCGCGTTTATGCACAATTGAAGCATGAACTCCGACCCCGCCCTCCCCGCCGAACGTACCCAGCTGATCCTGCAGGAGCTGCGCCAGCAGGGGCGCGTAGTGGCCGCCGAACTGGCCCGCCGCTATGGCATATCCGAAGATTCGATCCGCCGCGATCTGCGTGAACTGGCCGCCCAGGGCCTGTGCCAGCGCGTCTATGGTGGCGCGGTGCTGCCGGCCCCGAAGGCGGTACCGCTGCGCGAACGGATGACCCAGGACCGCACCGGCAAGGATGAGCTGGCCGCCCGTGTCTGCACGTTGCTGCAGCCCGGCCAGGTCCTGCTGATCGATGCCGGCTCGACCAACCTGGCCATCGCCCAGCAGCTGCCGGGTGCGCTGGGGCTGACGGTGATCACCAACGCGCCACAGATCGCCACCGCCGCGGCGTGGCAGGACGGCACCACCGTGCAGCTGATCGGTGGGCGCCTGGCCGCAGGCGGCGGCGCGGTCGGTGCCGAGGCGCTGGCCCAGGTGCAGCACCTGCGGGCGGATGTCTTTCTGCCCGGCCCCTGCGCCGTCGACGTCGATACCGGCGTGTGGGCAATGGACGCCGAGGAAGCCACGCTCAAGCGCGCGATGGTCGCCTGCAGCAGCCGCATCATCGTCGCCGCCACCACCGAAAAACTGGGCGCACGCGGCAACTGGCAGATCGCCGGCCTGGACGACATCGACGATCTGGTACTGACCACCTCGGCACCACCTGCGCTGGCCGCCCGTTTCCGTGCCGCCGGTATCGCCGTACATCCGACACCTCCCTGACCGTACCGCCCATGTCCCTCGCCAACCGACCGCGTGCCGAACAGCACGCGACCCGCGCTGCATTCTTCATTCCCGGCTTCGCTACTGCGCTGTGGGCCACGCTGGTGCCCTTCGCCAAGGCGCGCACCGACATCAACGACGCCACGCTGGGTCTGGTGCTGCTCTGCCTGGGCGCCGGCTCGCTGCTGGCCATGCCGTTGTCGGGCCTGTTCGCCGCACGGCTGGGCTGCCGCCGGGTGATGGTCGCCACCACGCTGATCATCTGCGCAACGGTACCCGGCCTGGCGCTGGCCGAGTCGGTGTGGATGCTGGGCCTGGTGCTGTTCGTCTTCGGTGCCGGCGTGGGTGCGATGGACTGCACCATGAACGTACAGGCCGTGGTGGTGGAACGCGAAGCGCAGCGGGTGATGATGTCCGGCTTCCACGCGTTCTTCAGCATCGGTGGATTCCTCGGCGCGGCGACGATGACCCTGTTGCTGAGCGCGCGCATGGCGCCGATCTCGGCGGTGCTGCTCGGCGTATTGATGATGGGTGTGGTCGCACTGCTGTCGGCGCGCTACTGGCGTGGCGAGCGCGTCGCACACGATGCACCGCTGCTGGCGTGGCCGCGCGGCATCGTCATGTTCATCGGCGTGCTTGCCTTCATCGCGTTCCTGGCGGAAGGCGCGATGCTGGACTGGAGTGCGGTGTTCCTCACCGACATCCGCCAGGTCGATGCCAGCCATGCCGGCATCGGCTACGTCACCTTCACCCTGACCATGACCGTGGCGCGCCTGTTCGGCGACCGCCTGGTGGAGCGCATCGGCCGGCAGAAGGCCATCGTGGCCGGTGCGCTGCTGGCCTGCGCCGGCGTGCTGGTGCTCACCCTGGTCACGCCGTGGCAGGCGTCACTGGGCGGCTACGTGCTGGTCGGGCTGGGCTGCGCCAACATCGCACCGGCGCTGTTCTCGCTGGCTGGCAGCCAGAACCGGATGCCGCAGGCGATCGCCATCACTGCGGTCTCCACGCTTGGATTTGCAGGCATTCTTGCCGGCCCGGCGCTGATCGGCTTCGCCGCCAATCACTTCGGCCTCATCGCCGCCTTCGTCGGCGTGGCGATGGCGCTGCTGCTGGTGGCGGTGTCGACGCGGTGGCTGCGGATGTAAACCTGCATGGCAGGCGGTTGACCTGTCCCTGCAAAGAACCGTGCGCGCGAAGGCGCACGGTTCCACACTGCATCGGGCCGAAAAGTCAGTAGGAGGAGAATTCCCAGCGCTGATTCTCTGTGCCCTGGCACATCCACATGTGCACCTTCGAGCCATTGGTGTTACCCATGCCCGGGTCATCCAGGCACATGTTGGTCTGCGGGTTGCGGATCTCGCCTACCAGCCGCCAGGACTGGTGCGCGCCACCATTGCAGGACCACATGCGGATCGGATTCCCGTCATGGCTCGCACCGTCAGCCGCTTCCAGGCATTTGCCGCCCAGCCCACGGATAGACCCGTCCGCGCCCAGTTCGAAGCGCTGCTGCGGCACGCCCGTGCAATCCCACAACTGCACGCGGGTGCCATCCGCGGAATTCGCACCCTCAACATCCAGGCACTTGCCACCGACACCGACAATCGAGCCGTTGGCGGGATTGAACTCCCACTTCTGGTTGCTGGTCAGCGCATTGCTGTACAGCTGGATCTTGGTGCCGTTGGCGCTTGACGCACCGGTAGCATCCAGCACCTTGTTGGCCACACCGACGATGGACGTGTTGGTGAACTTCCACGATTGGTTCCAGTCACCATGCGCGTCGTAGAGCTGGATCCGGCTTCCGTTGCTGGTGCCATAGCCCACGATATCGAGCACGCGATTGCTGGGCACCCCCGTGATGGTCGAGGTATTGGGCTTCACCGTCCAAAGCTGCTGTGCGGTGCCCGGCGTGCAATCCCACACCTGGATGGCGGTGCCCGGCGCGGTGTTGGCGCCCTCGGCATCCAGGCACTTGTTGCCCATGCCGCGGATCTCACCAAAGGTGGGAATGTTGCGCAGGTTGACCGGCGCCGACACAGACCCTTGCGAGAACTGACCATCGCCACTGAACGTCGCGGTGATCGATGCGGTAGTGAAACCTGCCGGAACGGTGTAGTTGATCGCGACCTTGGCCGGACGGCCGTAGGCGTACTTGTGCGTGCAGACCTGGACGTCACGGATGGCAGCCCAGCACCCCTTGTCCAGGTCGGAAACCGTACCGAGGAACGGCGTGTTGACCGTACTGACCTGCACCTTGCCCACCGCCTGGCCATTGACCTTGAACTCGACCGTCCCACCGATCTGATCGTTGCCCGGAATGTGATACAGCCCCAGCGCCTGGCCATCGACCTGCGCGGAAAGCTGGATAACCTGTCCCGGCGCCGGAAGTGCGTTGGAAACAGAGGCAGTTGTGGTGGTCGGGAAGTTGTACAGACGCGGCAACGATTTGGCCTGTGCGCCTGAAGACGCAGCTGCAATTCCAATTGCGAGAACACCCATCGAAACGTAATTCATCCTTGCTCCATCTACGTTGTGTGGAAATCCTATCCAGGGACTACCATCGAAGCACTGCAAGCATTGAGCCCCTGCACTTTCCTGGCCGCAGACATCGGCTACGGACCGCAGCCCCTCGTTGCCCAGGAACTCCGGATAGTCTCACAGCCTTCCACCCAGAGGTATTGGCGTTACCGTTTCCGCCGCGAGAATGTCATCCGCAACCGCCGATAGCCGATCACCGTGGCCGTCGCGCACAGCGCGGTACCTGCCAGGCTGAGCAACAGCAGCACGACCAAGCGGCTGTTCGGCTGTCGCAGCAGCGCGGGTAGATCCCAGCTGTGCAGGAAGGAAAACAGCCAGCGACCTGCGCGCTCGCGCTTGCCCATCGTCAACAGCGGATCGCCGGTGGCCAGGTCCACATAGACGCGGGTTGCCTCAGCATCATCGAAGTCAGCCATCGCCACCGGAAAGCGACGTACCGCGGCGCCATTCATCGCCTCTGCAGCGCGCGGATAGAAGTAAGCATCGGGCGTCTGCAGAATGGTGAACTCACGCAGGCGCGCATCGGACATCGCCGCTACCCTGCCCTGCAGCCAGTCTGCACCGAATGCAGTGGATACCTGCAGTGCGCCGCCACGCTCCGTGACCACCCGTGAATCGGCGTTGCCGTCCAGCGCCACAGCGAACAGTTCACCGCCGATGCGTCGCCACTGGATCTCGACCGGCACGAACTGCGGCGTGTGCACTGCAGCCAGTACCGCAGCCGGCTGTGCGATGACGCCTGCATCCGCCCGAACCTCACCCTGATAGCGCGCAGCGTTGAGCGAGGCGCGTGAGCTGCTGAAAACACCCAGCGGATTCATCGACATCAGGCCACTGAAGATCCAGGTGAACACGAATGCGCTCGCCATCAACCCGATCAGGTGATGCCAGCGCATCCACGGTTCCTGGTACGGCGTCTTCGACCCTGAGCGGTACTGCCCGCGAAACCGCCAGCGCCAGATGCCGACCACGACCCCGCTGATCGCGGCCACCGTACACAGCGCTGAAAGCACAATCACCGTCCACGTCCACACCGGGTCCACCGACTGCATACGCAGGAAGTACAGCCAGTGCAGCCACGCACCCACATAGTTCCAGCGCTGTTGCAGGCGCGGTGCATCCAGCACCACTTCGCCGGTGCGCGAGGACACGTAGACATCACCAGGCTCTGCGCCACCCACGCCGACGCGGTACAGCGGCCGGTGCGGATCAAGGCCGCGCGAATGCGTCCAGCGATCCTCGTCCAGCGGCATCGCGCCAACGAAAGCCGGCCCACCGGCGAACTGCGCGGCGGAGACTTCGGCCAGCTGCGCCGATACAGGCGGCAATGCCTGTCCGGTAAGCGCCGACCACGCGCCCATGTGCGTCCCGGAGCGCACCACGTAGGCGGGCTCGCCACGCAGCGTCGTCAACACGACCCGCTCAGGCTCCTGTCGCACGGCGTCCGGCAGCACGGAAAGTGCCTGCCAGCCGCGCGCATCTGCCAGTGCGGGCAGCGCGGCCAAGCGTTCTCCCGGCGTCAGCTTCGGGTAACCGATGAACAGCATCACCATGCCGCTGACGAACCACAGCAACATCAGCAGGCACCCACCAATGCCCAGCCAACGGTGCACCAGGTAGGTCCAGCGCTTGGCAGTGGATCGCAGCGACATGGCAGCCGTCCTCAGAAGCGCTGGTCGAAGGTGAATTCGACGCGCCGGTCGGCGCCCAGCAGCCACTGCGTGCTGGTGTAGTACGCCGTGGCGTAGTACGCCTTGTCGAACACGTTGAACACGCGCGCGGTCACCCGTGTACGTGGGGCTGCCTGCCAGGTCAGGGCCAGATCGGTGGTGGTGTAACCCGGCAGCTGCAGCGTGTTGGCGTTGTCGGCATAGCGCTTGCCCACGTAGCGCACGCCACTGGCCACGCTCCAGTCGGGCAGGAACTGCCAGCTCAACCAGGCGTTGGCCAGGCGCTCAGCCACGTTCGGCGGCACGTTGCCATCACGCGAGACGATCACCGCCGGCGTGCCGGTGGCTTCCAGGAAATCCTCGAACTCGGCCTTGAGCACGGTCGCGTTGGCATCCAGCGACCACTGCAGCGCGAAGGCCCAGTTCAACGAGGCTTCGATTCCCTTTGAGGTCTGTGCACCCACCTGCACGCGACGGTCCGGTTGCAGCGGGTCACGGCTGAGCAGCCCGGTCTTGCGGATGCGATAGGCTGCCAGCGTCCACTCGCCCCCATCGAAGGCCTGCTTCATGCCGATCTCGATCTGCTTGCCCTTGGCCAGATCGAACACGCCGTTGGCCGGACTGATCATCAACAGCCCACTGACCGGGTCCGCCGCCTGCGAGTACTGCGCATAGAGGGTCATCGACGGTTGTACCGCGAACACCGTGCCCGCGCGCCAGCCGGTGCTGTTGTAGGTCTTCGAGAACGCCCGCTGGCCGCTGACCAGGTCGTTGCGATCGATCGTGGCGCGATCGTGACGCACGCCAGCAAGCACCGACCAACGCTCGCTCAGTTCCAGCCGGTCTTCCACGAACAGCGCGACCTGCTCGGCGCTGTTGCGGTAGCGCGGCAGGTTGGGTGCATCGCTGACGAACCCGCCGGGCACCGGGTTGAAGGGATCCACCGGTCCCGAGCTGCCCGCATAGGTGTTGTTGGTGTGCTTGAAATGCGCACGGTTGGCATCGAAGCCAACGGCGAAACTGTTGGGCAGTCCGCCCGCATTCCCCAGCAGGCGCAGCGTGGAGGTCAGCCCTGTCTGGTCCTGGTTGTGGGTGATCTGGGTGTTGCCGGAGCGGTCGATCAGGCCGGTGCGCTCGTTGGAGACATAGGCCTCGGCGTTGCGCCAATCGCGCTGGCTGTCGATCTGGTAGACGCGCGTGCGCCACTCCACGTTCTCGTTCGGCGTCCACAGCGCATCAAGCTGGGTCCAGCGGTCGCGGAAACGAATCACGCTGTCGGCCACGTTGTAGTTCTCGTGGCGCAGTGCATCCAGCTGCCGCCCATCGATCAACGGCGTACCGAAGTAGCGCATCGGCTTCTGGTAGCCCTGCGCATGGGTCAGCGTGAACTGCAGATCCGCCCGTGGCTGCCACAGCAACGCACCGGAAAACGTGGCATCGCCGTTGTGGCCGCGGTCGACCCACCCGCTGCTGTAGTTGCCGCTGACGTCCACGCGGTAAGCCAGCGCCGGCGTGAGCGCACCGCCACTGCCGAATCCGAGTCGCGCGGTGTCTTCGCTGCCCAGGGTGACGCTTACCTCGTTCTCGATGGCACCGCGCGAAGGCTTCTTCGGCACGATGTTGACCACGCCGCCGATGGCGCCATCACCATGGATGACCGAGGCCGGCCCACGCAGCACTTCGATGCGCTCGATGGACCAGGTATCGAACGGAAAGGTGATGCCCACACCGCCGTACTGGCGCAGGCCGTCGTACAGGCGCATCACCGAGGCGCCATCGGTAAAGCCACGGCTGGACAGCGCACTCAGGCCGTTGCCCGGATGGGGAAGTGCACTGATCGCGCCGGCGCGGGTGATCGCGTCGTTGAGATTGGAATCACCGCGCTGCTCCAACTGCTCGCGCGAAATCACGGTCAGGCTGGCCGGGGTCTGCAGCACGCTCAGGCCGAGGGCCGAGCCGGTGCTGGCGGTGGAGGACAGCGCACCGCTGCGGGTATCCACCACGCGGACGGTATCCAGGGTGGTCGGTGGTGCCGCGTCGGCAGCAAGGGCAGAAGCGGAGTGCAGCAGCAGCGCACAAGCGACAGACAGCGCCGCCCGACGCAGGCGCACGGAGTTGGGGTTTGTTTTCATTGTTTCACGGCATGCAAGGCCACCCCGCAGTCGCAGGGAAGCTCAAGGAGTTCGGGAAACGCGCACGCAGTAGTGCCAGGCCATGCCTGGCAGCTCGGGAGAATCAATCCAAGGGCGCACGCGCAGGGCTCAAGCGGCCAGCAGTACCGGTGGCCCACGCGCTCCCAACGTGCCGCTGATCCGCTGCGGCAACGTCTGCACCGCACCACGCAGCGCGCGGCACACCGGTGCCAGCGGCATCATCAACAGCAGCGCCGCCACCAGCAGGGTGATCAGTCGTGCGGCAATCAGGCAGTAGTCGCAGTCCACGCCCATCTCGTGGTCGGCGTGTGGATCGGCCGGCGGCTTCGGTGCGGCTTCGCCATGCTGCATTGCCATCGCGTGGTGGTCGTGGTGCCCTTCCATCGCGTGCTGTGCGTGCAGGGTGTGGTCCATGACCGCCACCGGTGCAGCAACAGCAACGTGCGCATCTGCCAGCCAGCGGCTCACCAGCGGGGCAAGCAGCACCAGCAGCATGGCAAGCCATGCCAGGGTCTGGAACCGGCGGTGGAGAGCAGAGCGGCGCACGCGGCCATTCTACGGGCCCAGGGCCAACCCTGGACCGCGTTCAGGGTTTACCTGCTGCGACACTGTGACGCAGGGCTCTGGCACCGACAACATCGATGAACACGTCTTCGCGACGGATCCAGTAGATCCACGCCATGCGTGGATGCGCTTCGCGCATCAACTCACGTACTGCGCCTGGCCGTTACCGAACGACCAGTTCTCCTTCTTCACTTCCACCAGATTGATGAACACATCCTCGCGGCGGATACCCACTGCCGCATGCAGGCCATCGGCAATGCCCAGGTACAACGCCTTTTTCTGCTCCAGCGTGCGCCCTTCGTTCCAGGTGATCTGGATGCAGATGAAGTCATCGCTGCGGGCGATGCCGAGGTAACCCGGGTCGAACACGAGCGTGCCGCCGTCGTGCTCCTGGAAGATCTGGAAGCGATCGTTTTCCGGCACGCCGACCGCGCGCATGGCCTGGTAGATCGCCTCGCCGACACGCTGGCGGTACTCCACGGTTTTACCTTTGCGAAGATCGATGCGGGCGAGCGGCATGGTGGCATTCCAAGGATGGGAGGGGCACAACAATGGGCCGAGATTACGCCCGCCAAGGGCGCCGGAACAGCGCATGGATGGAACCCTCTGCCTCCATCCGTGACATGTTCCCGCAAGCACCGCGCGAGGTGACGCGATCGCCATGGTGGCGTTCCTGCGGAGTCGTCATATGCACGCCCGGCAGGGGCGGCGATTTGTGCCATCAGTGACGGGCTGCACAGCGGGCTGGTGCTCGACGGCACAGAACAGAAAACGCTTGGCCTGCTTAGGGGTAGTTGAGAACTTTCCTTGCAGACCGACGTGATTGTTCGACTTGATGATCGCCGGGCCGAGGCAAGTTGCCTTGGCCGGGATTGGCGTCTCGAAAAAGCAAACCTGACGGATTGGTTGCGCAGCAGTGCGTAGCCGCAAGAATGCACCGACGGCCCTCAATGGCGGGCGGTGCGTGGGGATCACTCGATCCGCCGGGTGTTTTCTCACTCCGTTGTGTTTGCCCCGGTACGCCAACCCGCACCGTCCGCCACCTTCACTACGGAAGGTGGTCCTACGCCAGTGAGGGTTCCGCCATGACCAACAAAACCGTCCTCCATCCTCGCCTGCTTGCCTTGATCGGCGACATCGCCAGCGACGTGCCTGAAGACCTCGCGCGCGAGATCGAGTGAGCACTGAAGGAGCAGCAGATCCCGTCATCGCAGCCGATGTTCTTCACCTTCCTTGATGCGGTACGCAAGGGAGATGGCGAAGACGGCCAGCCGTGCACCACGCAGACACTCAACGCGCAGACCATTGCCTCCCTCGGCCGTTCACTGTCCGCACTGAACACCATGCTCGATCTTCTGCACGCGGCAGAGCACACGCGCGTGGTCGGCGGCACCGACGAGCAGATCGGCGACTTCCATCGAAACGGTCTGCTGCTGGCCGCACGCCAGATCGCGCGTGCCGCGCAGACCGGCCTCGGCGATGCGATCACAGCCGGGGGAAAGGAGCCCGGTTGAATCACGGGCAACAAAAAAGCCCCCATCGCTGGAGGCTTCTTTCGTTCTGCAACATGGTGGGCGGTACAGGGATCGAACCTGTGACCCTTGCCGTGTGAAGGCAATGCTCTACCGCTGAGCTAACCGCCCGGTGTGTTGCTGAGCCGCTCATTATAGGGCGGTTTTTCAGGGCGTCAACACCTTTTCACATCGTGTTTCCCGGCCCATTTCCCCGAATCAGCCAGGCATGGCCTGGCTCTACCGGGAGGGGCAATCCGCCCACATCACATCGTATGCGTCGGCTTGTCCGAACCGGTCAGGCCGGCCAGGATCGTCTCGATCTTGTGCCGCACCGTCTCGCCTTCCTGGCCGTCCGCCAGCTGCACGCCGATGCCGGCCGTGCGGTTGCCCTGCGCGCCGGCCGGGGTCACCCAGATCACCTTGCCAGCCACCGGCAGGCGCTCGCTGGAATCAGGCAGGGTCAGCAGCAGGAATACTTCATCGCCCAGGAAGTAACGCTTGGGCGTGGGCACGAAGATGCCGCCATTCTTCACGAATGGCATGTACGCGCTGTACAGCGCGGCTTTGTCCTTCACGGCCAGGGACAGGATGCCCTGGCGGGCGTTGCTGGCACTCATCGATTTCCCCTTGCGGCAGGCCGCTCGTTCACCTTGTTCCAGGCCAGCAGCAACTCGACCACCGCAAGGTCTGCGCGCACGGTGGTGCGCAGCAGGTCGCGGGTGCGGTTGGCCGCATCGAACCAGGCTGCAAGCTTGTGCAATCGCTCCGGCGTGGTCAAGGCATCGGTGCTGGCCTGCGCCAGCGCCAGGTCGGCGGCGAAGCGCAGGCGCAGCGCCGCGTTGTCATCGGCGCACCACTTCTGCGCCAGTTCCACCGCACCGGTCTTGCCAGCGGCCAACTGTTCCAGCTCGCGGCCGACGTCGCGACGCAGGCTCAAGCCATCTTCGCGCAGCCAGTTATCGGCCTGCCCAGGATGGCCGCGTGCTGCATCCAGCGCCTCGCGCGCGGCCGCCTCGCTGTGGCCCTGCTGCTGCAGCCAGGCCAGCGCTTCCTCGCGCGGCGGCAGCTTGAATTCCAGGCGCTGGCAGCGGCTGCGCACGGTCTGCGGCAGGCGCGCCGGGTCACTGCTGATCAACCACAGGTAGCGTCCGGGCTGCGGTTCTTCCAGAGTCTTCAGCAGCGCATTGGCCGCCGAACGGTTGATGGCATCGGCCGGGTCGACGATCACCACCTGCGCCACGCCGTACTGCGGGGTCAGCGCCAGCTTGTTGGTGATCTCGCGCACCTGCTCGATCACGATCTCGGTGCGCAGCTTGTCGCCGCTCTTGTTCGGAATGAAGCTGATCAGCTGCAGGTCGGGATGCGTGCCGGCGGCAATCAGCTGCCGGGTGCGGGTGGCGTGCGCAGCATCGCCGCGTGCCAGCACATGGTCGGCCAGCGCGAGCGCCACTTCACGCTTGCCCAGCCCGGCCGGGCCGCAGATCAGCAGGCCGTGGCCCAGCCGATCAGCATCCAACGCGGCCACGGTCTGGTCGAACGCGCGCTGCTGCCAGGGCGAGAACGTACTCATGCGCCCTCCCCTTGCTGCAGCCAGCGTTCGACACGCGCGACCACATCAGCAGCCACGCGCTCCTGCACCTGGCCGGCATCGACCAGCGCGAAGCGCTGCGGGTCCTGCTGTGCGCGGCTGCGGAACACCTCGCGCACGCGCTGGAAGAAATCGTCCTGCTCGCTTTCGATGCGGTCCGGCCACAGATCGCGGCCATTGGCACGCGCGCGGCCAACGGCCACGTCCACGTCCAGCAGCAGGGTCAAACCGGGCAGCAGGCCAACGGCGCGGCGCTCCAGGTCGGCAATCCACTGCGGGTCCAGGCCGCGGCCACCGCCCTGGTAGGCGTAGCTGGAATCGGTGAAGCGATCGCTGAGCACGTAGGCGCCGCGCTGCAGCGCCGGCTGGATCACCTGGCGCACATGCTGCGCACGTGCGGCGAACACCAGCAGCAGTTCGGCCTCGGCACTGAGCGGCTCGGCAGCGATCTCGGCATCGGGCTTCAGCACCAGCCCGCGGATGCGCTCGGCCAGCGGCGTACCACCGGGTTCGCGGGTCAGTACGACCTCATGGCCGTGGCGGCGCAGGCACTCACGGATGGCGTTGATGGCCGTGGTCTTGCCCGCGCCTTCGCCGCCTTCCAGGCTGACGAAACGGGGATGGCGAAGCAGCGCGGAACTCATTGCGCCGGGGTCTCCTTGGTGCGTTGCTGGCGCAGCTGCTGCAGGTAGCGGGCTACGGCGGCGTTGTGTTTGTCCAGGCTGGGCGAGAACACGTGTGCGCCGCTGCCATCGCCCACGGCGACGAAGTACAGCGCATCGCCCGGTGCCGGTTGCGCAGCGGCCATCAGCGCATCGCGGCTGGGCATGGCGATCGGGGTCGGGGTCAGGCCAGACCGGGTGTAGGTGTTGTAGGGCGTATCGGTGGTCAGGTCGCGGCGGCGGATGTTGCCGTCATACGCCGCACCGATGCCGTAGATCACGGTCGGGTCGGTCTGCAGGCGCATGCCGATCTTCAGGCGGCGCATGAACACGCCCGCAATCTGCGGTCGCTCGCTGGCCAGCGCGGTTTCCTTTTCGATGATCGACGCCATCGTCAGCAGCTCGTACGGCGTATTGATCGGCAGATCCGGCGCGCGGCTTTCCCAGGCTTCGTCCAGCGCCTTCTCCATCGCGCCGTGGGCACGCTTGAGCACGTCCAGGTCGCTGTCGCCGCGCTGGTAGACGTAGGTCTCCGGCAGGAAGCGGCCTTCCGGATGCTGGCCGGCGAAACCGAGGCGGTCCATCAGCGCTGCGTCATCGAGGGTGTCGGTGGTGTGCAGCAGCGGATCGGCACGCTTGAGCGCGGCGCGCAGCTGGCGGATGTTCCAGCCTTCGATGATGGTGACGCGGTGCTGCAGCACCTTGCCGGCGCGCATGCGCAGCAGCAGTTCGCGCGGGGTCAGATCCCTGCTCAGTGCGTACTCGCCCACCTTCAGCTTGCCGGCGGCATCGAGCTGGCGCGCCAGCAGCTGCCACTGGGTGTCCTGGCCCTCGTCCACGCCGGCCTCGCGCAGCTTGCGCAGCACGCTGTTCATGCCATCGCCGCTGGCGATGACCACGCTGTCCGCACTGGGGGTCAGCGGCACGTCGGCAAACTGGGTCTGCTTGTAGAAGAACCACGCGCCCGCGCCGGCCACGATGGCGGCCAGCACCAGCAGCAGTGTTACCACCCACAGACACCCGCGCTTGGCTCCCGCCATGGACTACCTCTGAACTCGATTCCGTCGTGCAGGATACCGTGCCGCCGGTGTAGGGTCATGACCGAAGCCACGCGTCCGTGCCGACCAACGGTCGGCACCCACCCACCATCTCCAGTAGATCCACGCCATGCGTGGATGAACGACCATGGAAGCATCCGTGCCGACCAACGGTCGGCACCCACCAGGACCGGCAGCGCCGGGCCATGCCCGGCGGCGGCAATCGATCAACCCTGCTGCCCCAGCGCCCGCAGCAGGCCGCGGGCCTTGGCCCGGGTTTCGTCCAGTTCCTTGTCCGGGTCCGAGTCGACCACGATGCCGGCACCGGTACGGAAGCTGACCTCGTTGCCATCCACTTCGGCGGTGCGGATCAGGATGTTCAGGTCCAGGTCGCCATCGCGGTTCAGCCAACCGAATGCACCGGTGTACGCGCCGCGCGGCACCTGCTCCAGCTCGCTGATGATCTGCATGCAGCGCACCTTTGGACAGCCGGTGATGGTGCCGCCGGGGAAGGTGGCGGCGATCACCTCGCCCGGGGTCACGTCCGCACGCAGGTGGCCACTGACATTGCTGACGATGTGGTGCACGTGGGCGTAGCTTTCCACGGTCATCAGTTCGTCCACGACGACCGTGCCGGGCAGGCAGATGCGGCCCAGATCGTTGCGCTCCAGGTCGATCAGCATCACGTGCTCGGCGCGCTCCTTGGGATGGCCGACCAGCTCCTGGATGCGCGCGGCATCGTCGTCGCCCTCGAAGCGCGGGCGGGTGCCGGCGATCGGGCGCGTCTGCGCGTGGCCGCCATGCACCGATACCAGCCGTTCCGGCGACGAGCTGACCACATGCCGGCCGTGCGCACTGAACAGGCCGGCAAACGGCGCCGGATTGGCGCGCCGCAGCTGCGCGTACAGCGCCTGCGGACTGACCGGTGCTGCGAACTGCGCGCTCCAGCGCCGTGACAGGTTCACCTGGAACACATCACCGGCACGCAGGTACTCGATCACACGGCGCACGCCATCAGTGAAGCGCTGCGGCTCGTCTTCGCTGACCGACTGCGGCGGTTGCCAGCCCTGCCCGGCCTGCGGCAGTTCGCCGGCCAGCAAGGCGACCAGCGTGTCCAGCAGCGCCTGCTCGCCCGCCTCGGCAATGAGGAAGCTGGTGTCGGCCTGGTGGTCATGCAGCACGGCGGCCGGGCAACGCAGGGCGAGTGCGGTCGGGTGACCGTCATCGCGCGCGCGCGCCGGCAGCACCGGCTCGACCTGGCTGGCCACTTCGTAGTCCAGCATCAGCGCCCAGCCACCGCGGAACGGCAGCGCGTGGCCGCCGTCGTGCGGCAGGCGCTGCGCGTGCCATGCGCGGTCCAGCGCCTGCAGGAAACTGCCGGGCTGCACCGCACCGTGCTGGTCGCGCACCTGGCCATCGGCGTCCAGCTGCAGGGTGTCGCCCTGCGCGGCCAGCAGCAGGCTCCAGCGGCCCTGCGCGGTACCCGAGGCGGTGGACTCCATCAGCAGCGGGAAACGCGCCGGGTCGCGCTGCTGCAGGGCCAGCAGGTCGATCGGGTGCAGCAGCGGGTGGATCAGCGGGGCGTGGGTCATGGCGGCCAGTTCTGGGAGACGGATACACGGAAGCCGCCTTGCGGCGGCCTCGTGGTTGGCGGAGTCGAGCCCGGCTCGACGCTGCCGGTGCGATCAGACGCGCTTGAAGATCAGCGTGCCGTTGGTGCCGCCGAAGCCGAAGCCATTGGACATCACCACGTCGACCTTGGCCTGGCGTGCTTCGTTGGGCACGTAGTCCAGGTCGCAGCCTTCGCCCGGCTGCTGCAGGTTGATGGTCGGCGGAATCACGTTGTCGCGCATTGCCAGCACCGAGAAGATCGCTTCCACGCCGCCGGCAGCGCCGAGCAGGTGGCCGGTCATCGACTTGGTGGAGCTGACCATCATCTTGTAGGCGTGGTCGCCGAAGGCGGTCTTCATCGCCATGGTCTCACCGAGGTCGCCCAGCGGGGTCGAGGTGCCATGTGCGTTGAGGTAGCCGACCTGTTCCGGGGTGACACCCGCGTCCTTCAGGGCCATGGTCATGCAGCGCGCAGCGCCTTCGCCGTTCTCGCTCGGCGCGGTCATGTGGTACGCGTCGGAGCTGGCGCCGAAACCGGCCAGCTCGCAGTAGATCTTCGCGCCACGTGCCTTGGCGTGCTCGTACTCTTCCAGGATCAGGATGCCGGCGCCATCGCCCAGCACGAAGCCGTCACGGTCCTTGTCCCACGGGCGCGAGGCCTGTTCCGGAGCGTCGTTGCGGGTGCTCATCGCCTTCATCGCGCAGAAGCCGCCCAGCGCCGTCGGCGAGGAACCGCGTTCGGCACCGCCGGCCACCATCACGTCCGCATCGCCGTACTGGATCATGCGCATGGCGGTGCCGATGGAATGGTTGGAGGTGGCGCACGCCGAGACCGCCGAGAACGACGGGCCCTTCAGGCCGCTGATGATGCTCAACTGGCCCGGCAGCATGTTGATGATGGTCTTGGGCACGTAGAAGGGAGAGATCTTCTTCCCTTCGTGGAACTCGATGGTCTGCTCTTCGATGCCGAGCAGGCCGCCGATGCCGGCGCCAACGATGGCGCCAATGCGGTCGGCGTTGGCGTCGGTGATCTCCAGGCCCGAATCATGCAGGGCCATGAAGGCGGCACCGAGGCCGTAATGGATGAACGGGTCCATCTTCTTGGCATCCTTGCCGCTGACCCGGTACTTGCCGAACAGTTCGTTGTCGGCGGTGATGTCAAAGCCTTTGACCTCACCTGCGATCTTGGTGGTGAACCGTTCCAGGTAGGCATCAGAAACGTTGGTCAGCGGACCGATGCCCGAACGACCGTGGGTGATGCCTTCCCAGCTGCTGGCCAGATCATTGCCCAACGGCGAGACCATACCCAGGCCGGTTACGACGACGCGACGCTTCATTGCTGATTCTCCTGACCCGAACGTTCTTTGCGGGTAACGCGGTTTACTTCGGTGTGGTACGCAAACACACGGGGCCGCAAACAGCGGCCCCATGGGGTGTCGTGCGCGGCGAGCTCAACGCCCGCGCGCGCACTGACGTCCTGCATCAGGCCTTGACGTGGGCCGTGATGTAGGTGATCGCAGCCTGCACGGTGCTGATCTTCTCGGCTTCTTCGTCCGGGATCTCGCACTCGAATTCTTCTTCCAGCGCCATCACCAGCTCGACGGTGTCCAGCGAGTCAGCGCCCAGGTCATCGACGAACGATGCGCTGTTGGTGACTTCTTCTTCCTTGACGCCAAGCTGTTCGATGACGATTTTCTTGACGCGTTCTTCGATGGTGCTCATGGGATATCGCTCCAGATGGAGTAGTGGTTCAAAAAGTGGTCGCCATCAAAGGCGATGGCCGTGGGATAGTGTAGTGGAAACCGGCGTGACCTTGCATTGCAGCAAAAATCCTCGCAGATCAATCACTTGCGGCGCGATCCCTGCGCCCCTTGCTTACGGCATGTACATGCCGCCGTTCACATGGAGAGTTTCGCCGGTGATGTAGCCGGCAGCCGGGCTGGCCAGGAAGGCCACCGCATGGGCGATGTCCTCCGGCGAACCCAGGCGTTCGAGGGCGATGTCGCCGATCAGCGCGGTACGCGCTTCTTCCGGCAGCGCCTTGGTCATGTCGGTGTCGATGAACCCCGGCGCGACCACGTTGACGGTGACGCCGCGCGAGCCGATTTCCTTGGCCAGCGACTTGGAGAAACCGATGATGCCGGCCTTGGCGGCGGCATAGTTGGCCTGGCCGGCGTTGCCGGTCACGCCCACCACCGAGGCGATGTTGATGATGCGGCCCTTGCGCGCCTTCATCATCCCGCGCATGACGGCCTTGCTGGTGCGGAACACGCTGGTCAGGTTGGTGTCGATGATCGACGCCCAATCGTCTTCCTTCATGCGCATCAGCAGGTTGTCACGGGTGATGCCGGCGTTGTTGACCAGGATCGAGATCGGGCCGAATTCCTTGGCGATGCCGTCAAGCACGGCGTCGAGCGCGGCAGCGTCGGTGACGTTCAGCGCACGGCCGTGACCGCCGTGGGCGGCCAGGCGCTCGCCGATCGCGGCAGCGCCGGACTCGGTGGTAGCGGTGCCGATGACGGTGGCGCCCTGGGCGGCCAGCAGATCGGCGATGGCGGCACCAATGCCACGGCTGGCACCGGTGACCAGTGCGATTTCACCCTGCAGGGGCTTGCTCATGATGTTTTCCTCAGGCTGGGGCGGCCGCCGCACCCGTGCCGCTTGCAGCGGCCACCGGCACGGTCGGCAGGAACAGGGGCAATCAGGCCGACCACGTCTCGCGGGCGGTTTCGAAGTCGCCCGGGGTGGCCAGGGAACGGCCGTCGATGGCCTTGTCGATGCGCTTGACCAGGCCGGTCAGCACCTTGCCCGGACCGCACTCGGCGATCTGGGTGACGCCACGCGCGGCCAGCGCCTGCACGCAGCCGGTCCACTGCACGGGCTGGTACAGCTGCTGCACCAGCGCGGTGCGGATCGCGTCCACGCCGTCGTGCACCTTGGCGTCGACGTTCTGCACCACCGGCAGCTGCGGCAGCTGCCAGGACAGGCCCGCCATCACTTCGGCCAGACGGTTGGCGGCTTCGCGCATCAGCGGGGTGTGCGAGGGCACGCTGACGGCCAGCTTGACCGCCTTGCGCACGCCCTTCTCGGCCAGCAGCGCCAGCGCACGGTCGACCGCGGCAGCGTCACCGCCGATCACGATCTGGCCCGGCGAGTTGAAGTTGGCCGGAACGACCACCTGGCTGCCGGCGGCTTCCGCGCAGACGTCCAGCACCAGCTGGTCTTCGGCGCCGAGCACGGCGGCCATCGCGCCGACACCGGCCGGAGCGGCTTCCTGCATCAGCTGGCCGCGCAGGCGCACCAGGTGCGCACCGTCGTGCAGGCTGAGGGCGCCAGCGGCGACCAGGGCGGTGTACTCGCCCAGGCTGTGGCCAGCCAGAACCGACGGACGCGGGCCACCAACGGCGTTCCAGGCGCGCCACGCGCCGATGCTGGCGGCCAGCAGGGCCGGCTGGGTGTATTCAGTACGGTTGAGCATTTCCTCCGGGCCACCCTGGGACAACGCCCACAGGTCGACGCCGGCACCATCGGATGCCTCGGTGAAGGCCTCACGCACCTGCGGGTGCAGTTCGGCCAGCTCGGCCAGCATGCCCACAGACTGCGAGCCCTGACCGGGGAAGACAAAAGCGAGGGTGGATAGGGTCACGCGGTCATCCGCTTGTTGCAATCGAAGCGGGCCATGATAAGGGGGAACATGCCGTGTCGTCTGTACGTGCGCGTATGCACGGCGTATGGAGGCGACCTGCCGGATCGGCCAGCGGGTGATGCCGGCCAGCGGCCGGCACTACCCGATGCTGCGGGCTGCCCCGCTGTCAGCAGAGCAGCTGCAGGATGTCCAGCTCGCCGTCGGCAAACCAGTCCATGCACAGGCCGACCACCATCAGCAGGCCCAGCGTGGTGGCACCGTGGGTGATGAAAATGGAGTGGGCCAGCGCACGCGCCGAGCGCCCCAGCTTCATGCACACCCGTGCCAGGCGCTGCAGACGGCCACTGACGGCGTGTACGTGCGCACGCACCGGTGCCTGCACCCCGTTCATCGCCTCGGCCATCATCGCCTGCAGGCATTCGGGGCGGTCGGCGTAGTACTTGGCAACGCCATAGCCGAACATCAGCCAGTCGCGCGCCTGTGCCTCGGCCAGGTCCATGACTTCCAGCGGATCTTCTTCGAAGTCGATGAAACCGACGTTCTGGCCATCCCAGGTGAGGTTGCGCGGCAGCGGCTGGCCGAAATAGGCGCCACGACCGTGCGCTTCGGCAATGGCCTGCATCGCCGCAGCCACGAGGCGATCGCGGCCGGCATCGTCGGCTTCGCGCAGGCAGGTATTGAACGAGCTGCCGTTGTCGCCGATCACCAGCGCGGCATGTCCACTGCCGATCACCGCGGGCACGTTCACGCCCTGCGCCTGCAGTTCCGCCAGCCGGCGGGCCTCGGTTTCGCGCGCGGCGTCGCCACCGCGGTGCGGCGGCGGGCGCAGGGCGTCGAGATGGAACCGGCGGGCAACAAAATTGAGCAGGCCCAGGGCCACTGCTCGGCTTCCTTCGCCGTACTGCTTCAGCCAGGCGCGCTGCCCTTCGATGACGATGGGCTCAACCATGACAGTCTCCTTTAACGCATTACGGCCCCAGAGGGGCCGTAACGACGGTTTCACGTTGTCGTAACTCGCACTATCAATAGCGCAGCAGTGCCGAACCCCACGTGAAGCCACCACCGAACGCTTCCAGCAGCAGCAGCTGGCCGCGCTCGACCCTGCCGGAACGAACGGCCGCATCCAGCGCCAGCGGCACCGAGGCGGACGATGTATTGCCATGCTTGTCGACGGTCACCACGACCTGGTCCATCGACATGTCCAGCCGCTTGGCGGTGGCTTCGATGATGCGCAGGTTGGCCTGGTGCGGGATCAGCCAGTCCAGGTCGGACTTGGTCAGGCCGTTGGCATCCAGGGTTTCGTCCACGACCGAGTCCAGCGCCTTGACGGCGTACTTGAACACGTCGTTGCCCTTCATGTTGATGGTGCCGCCACCGTTGTTGCCTTCACCGAAACCGACCGAGACGCCGACCGGATTCCACAGCAGCTCTTTCTTGCTGCCATCCGAATGCAGGTGGGTGCTGAGGATGCCGGTTTCTTCGTCGGCCTTGAGCACGACCGCGCCCGCGCCATCACCGAACAGCACGCAGGTGGTGCGGTCTTCCCAGTCGACGATGCGGGTCAGGGTTTCCGCGCCGATCACCAGCACATGGCGGGCATCACCGGAACGGATGAATTTGTCAGCCACGCTGAGTGCGAACACGAAGCCCGAACAGGCCGCGTTGACGTCGAAAGCGGGGCAGCCGCTCACACCGAGCTTGGCCTGGATCAGGCACGCGGTGGAGGGAAAGATCAGATCAGGAGTGGTCGTGCCGACCACGATCATGTCGAGCTGCGAGGCGTCGATACCGGCCGCTTCGATCGCACGCAGCGCGGCCTGGTAGCCGAGATCGCTGGTGGTTTCGCCGTCGGCAGCGATGTGCCGTTCACGGATACCGGTGCGCGTCTGGATCCACTCGTCCGAGGTCTCGACCATTTTTTCCAGGTCGGCGTTGGTCAGGACTTTTTCCGGCAAATAGCTACCGGTGCCCGCGATCCTCGAGTAGATCCGCTTGCTCATCATGTTTCCTGTTGCACGAGCCGCCGTTCACCGGCGTGCCCGGGAAAGAAGGCGAAGGCCGCTGCCCAGCGGGCAGCGACCTTCCGGCACATCAGTCTTCCTGGACAGCCGAAGACTTGGTCTGGATGACCTTCTTGCCGCGGTAGAAACCGTCAGCAGTGATGTGGTGACGCAGATGCACTTCGCCGGTGGTCGGGTCGGTCGACAGCTGCTTGGCGCTCAGGGCGTCATGCGAACGACGCTGGCCACGACGGGACGGGGTAACACGGGATTTCTGGACAGCCATGGGATTGCTCCAAACTCGGTTCGTTTTGCTTCGTCGTTTCGTCGCACAGGACGCCAGCGTCCAGCACACTTTTCGCTTTCGCCGCAGCCGCCGACGACAACCGGCTGCTATTGTTTCTTCAATGCCGCCAACGCCGCAAACGGGTTGGCCTTTTCAATTTCTTCTTCGGTCGGTGCCCAGTCCTTGTCGACTGCCTCACCGTACGGCGACAGGGGTACCACCGGCACCGCCAGCACCAGTTCGTCTTCGACCAGGTCCAACGGGCGCAGCTGGCCATCTTCCGGCACCAGCAACGGCTCGTATTCCTCCGGCAAGGACGATTCCTCGTCTTCGTCGCGGATCAGGCCAAGCCTCTGGGTCATCTTCACCGGCAGCAGGAAACGCTGCATGCTGCGCTGACAGGTCAGCGGCAACGCGGTATCGATGCTGAGTTCCACATAGGATACCCGCAAGATCTCGTCGCGACCGAATTCGAGCGAGTAATTACACTCGCCTTCGGTATCTGCGACAAGCCCCTGCAGGCGAGTCAATTCAGCCAGGGAGACCTGACCGTCGAAGCGCCTTCGCGCTACGACCATCCGCCAGGCATCCAGCGTTTCGGGTACGTTCGCGGACATAAGCCGCCGAATATTAAGGATCGGCAGGTCGCGTGTCAAATGACTGCCATGAAAGGCTTGCTGTGGCTGGCTGTGCCGGGCCAGACTGCCGCGCCCCGCCCCCGGAATTCCCGCATGCCTGCCCTGGTCCTGGCCTCCACCTCCCGCTACCGCCGCGACCTGCTGGAACGGTTGGGGTTGCCCTTCGGCTGCGCACGCCCGGAGGTGGATGAGACCCCGCACGCCAACGAGGCCCCGCTGGCGCTGGCGGCACGCCTGGCCAGCGCCAAGGCGGCCGACGTGGCCGCCCGCCATCCCGGCAGCTGGGTGATCGGCTCGGACCAGGTGGCGGACCTGAACGGGCAGCCGCTGGGCAAGCCGGGTACGGTCGAGGCGGCGTGCGCGCAGCTGGCGGCCATGTCCGGGCAGACGGTGCGCTTCCACACTGCGATCAGTCTCACCCATGACGGAGAATCCTTCACGGCAATGGATCTGACCCAGGTGCACTTCCGCGCGCTGCAGGCGCCGGAGATCGCCCGCTACGTGGCCATCGAACAACCGCTGGACTGCGCTGGCAGCTTCAAGTGCGAAGGCCTGGGCATCAGCCTGTTCGAGGCCATCGACAATCGCGACCCCACGGCCCTGATCGGGCTGCCACTGATCGCACTGTGCGGATTGCTGCGCAGGGCCGGATTCGCGGTGCCGTAACCCGGCCCGCTACACGAGGCACGACACCTCAGCGTTTCTTCACCACAAAGGGCTGTTCCTGCCACTGCTCCACGCTGCCATCGCGACCATGCAGGCGCAGGCCCAGCCAGTGTTTTCCCGGTGACAACGTACCCGTATCGAGCGTTGCATCGAAACCGACAGCCGGATGTTGCGGGTCGGTGCTGTCTGGCCAGGCATGTCGGATATCGAACACCCGCCCGTAGCTGGCGTCGCCGATCGAACGACCATCCACCAGCACTTCAACCCGCGACAGGCCGACACCTTCCTTGAACGCCCAGCCCTTGATCGCCAGCGTGCCGCTCACCACGTCGCCGTTGGAAGGGGTGTCCAGCCAAGCCAGTGCGGGGGCTACACATGGGCCCTGCGCGCGCTGCACCGGCAGGCGGAACAGCAGGAAGCGCTGGAATCCATGATCGTTGCTGACCACGCGCGGCGCCGGCAGCGGCCCGACCTGTTCGCAGAGGGCGTGATAGCGGGTGAGCAGATCGCGGAAACGCTGATCGCTGGGCGACAGCACCAGCAGCATCGGCACGTCGCGCTCGCCTTCATGCACCTGGTTCCATTGCGCCAGCTGCGCGGTACGGCCGTGCTTGTCGTTGAGCGGATGCGGCAGCACTTCAATGTCACCGCGGCCCAGCTGGAAGCCCAGTTCGGCGCCCACCTTGAAGTTGCCGGCCAGTACGCGGCTGCCTTCAGGCATCTGCTGCAGTTCTTCGCGGACCGCAGCAGCCAGCGGCTGCCAGCCGGCGAAGTTGCGCGGGTAGTACTTGTCGCCGGCCAACTGCTCGCGCAGCGATGACGAGGACGCCATCAGGTAATAGCCGAAGGCCAGCACCATGCCCAGCCCGGCCAGCCACCAGCCGGTACGCCGCAACCAGCGCGGCCAGCCGTTGAGGATCACCGGCACCGCCACCAGCAGCGCCAGGTAGCCCGGCAGCGGCCAATGGAAGCTGATGCGCTCGACGTCGGTGAAGAAGCCCAGTGCGAAGATGCCCAGCGTCGACACGCCGCCGACCAGGCCGAAATAACGCCACTGCACGCGCGCGCCGCCACCACTGCGGGTACCCGCCAGCGCCACCTTCCACATCGCGATGCACAGGATGGGCGTCACCAGCATCGGCTGGATCACCAGGAACCATAGTCCGCGCCACTCGAACGCCCACGGATGACGCTCGACCACCTGGAACTTCAGACCGGCATCGTGATTGTCGGCATTCCAGGCCAGCAGCGGCAGCCATGCCAGTACGCCAACGGCCAGGGCCACCCAGACGCGCGGATCGGCCAGCATGCGCCGGCCCTGCGGCAGCGCCAGCAGGGCAACGAAGCCGACGCCGATCACACCGATGAAGCGATAGTGGCTGAGCGCGCCGATCAGCAGGCCCAGCGCCAGCTTCACCGCCGAGGACGCGTCTACGTTGCGCAGCAGGCGTGCGCCGGCGTCCAGGCACAGCACTGCCGCCAGTGCCATCGGCACATCGGGTACGGCCAGCAGACCCAGCGTGGCCGACAACGGCATCAGCAGCGTCAAGCTGCCGGCCTGCCAACCTGCAACGTTGCCGAACCAGCGCGCCGCAATGCGCGATACCAGCAGCGGCAGCAGTGCACCGATGGCCAGGAATGGCAGGCGCAGCGCCAGCACGTGCTGGCCGCCAAGCTCCACACCCAACCGGGTCAACCAGGCCGTCAGCCCCGGCAGATCCGAATAGGCCGCAGCCAGATGCTGGCCTTCCTGCCAGTAGAACGCCTCATCGACGAACAACGGCAGGCGTGCGGCCACGACCAGCTTGGCCGCTGTGACGAGCGTCCATAACCAGAGAAAAATCGTACGTGCGCGTTGTTCGCCCTGCATTGCTCTATGGATAGAATCGACCGGTTACCGAACTTGAGACGACCATGACAGCTTCGTCCCCCATGCCCAGCATGCTAACCGATCAACTGCGTCAGTCCCTGCGCAACGCGCAGGACCAGGTCAATGCACTGGTGCTGGGCAAGGTGCAGGAGGTTCGACTGGCCTTTGTGGCCCTGCTCTCTGGCGGCCACCTGCTGATCGAAGACCTGCCCGGTCTCGGCAAGACCACATTGGCCCATGCCCTGGCCAGCAGCCTGGGGCTGAGCTTCCAGCGCGTGCAGTTCACCTCCGACCTGCTGCCGGCCGACGTACTCGGCGTATCGGTCTACGACGCCGGCAGCCGCCAGTTCCAGTTCCATCCCGGGCCGGTCTTCACCCACGTGCTGCTGGCCGACGAAATCAACCGGGCGCCGCCGCGCACGCAGAGCGCACTGCTGGAAGCGATGGCCGAGCAGCAGGTCACCCTCGACGGCCAAACCCATGCCCTGCCCGATCCATTCTTCGTGATCGCCACGCAGAACCCGGTGGATCTGTCGGGCACGTTCCCGCTGCCCGATTCGCAACTGGACCGTTTCCTGCTGAGGCTGGCGATGGGCTACCCCAGCGCGCAGGCGGAACGTGAGCTGCTGCGTGGCAGCGATCGTCGCGACCTGATCGCCCGCGCGCTGCCCCAGCTGGACGACACCCAGGTACGCGCACTGCGCGAGGCGGTCGGCCAGGTGCATGTCAGCGACGCGCTGGTGGACTACGTGCAGGCACTGCTGACCCGCAGCCGCCAGCACGCCGGCGTGCGCGTGGGATTGTCGCCACGCGCCGGCCTGGCTCTGCTGCGCGCGGCCAAGGCACATGCGCTGCTGCTCGGCCGTGGCCACGTGGTGCCCGAAGACGTGCAGACGCTGTTCGTAGCGGTGGCTGGCCATCGCCTTGTGGGTGAAGCCGAGTCGAGCTCGGGGCCGGCGCTGGCTCGCGCGATCCTGCAGACCGTCGCGGTCGATTGAAGATGGCATCGCATGCCCGGCGACTGTTGCAGCTGGCACGCCCACGCACGCCGGAGTCGTTGCCGCAACGGCTGGACCGACGGCGCATCTACGTGCTGCCGACCCGCTTCGGCCTGTTTGTGGCCTGCCTGCTGGTCGCGATGCTGCTGGGCGCGCTGAACTACAACAACAACCCTGCGCTGTTGCTGGCGCTGCTGCTGGCCGCGGCAGCGATCGCCAGCGCCATCGCCGCGCACCTGCAGCTGTCGGGTGTGCAGATCGACGCGATCTCCGCCGAACCGCTGCCGGCCGGGCAACCATTGCGCCTGCGCGTGGACCTGTCGCTGCGCGACCCGCGAGCGCGCCATGGCCTGCACCTGCAGCTGGGCGACAGCGAGGCGTGGCTCGACCTGCCCGCACACGGCCGCGGGGAAGCCGAGCTGGAAGTGCCCAGCGAACGCCGTGGTTGGCTGGAACTGCCGCGTATCCGCCTGTCCACCACACAACCGCTTGGCCTGGTCAGGGCGTGGTCATGGGTGTGGCCGGAAGAACCACTGCTGGTCTACCCGCTGGCCGAAGCGAAGGCGCCGCCGTTGCCACAGCAGGGCAGCGATCCACTGCACACCCGCGCCCACGCCAACGGCGAGGAACTGCATCAGCTGCGCCCGTATCGCGCTGGAGATCCACCGCGCAGCATTGCCTGGAAACACTCCGCGCGCCGCGACACGCTGCTGGTACGCGAATATGAGAAGCCGATAGGCATCGAAGTGGTGCTGGACTGGCGCGCGCTGGCACCGTTGGGCCAGGAGGCCCGCATCGCGCGGCTGGCACGCTGGGTGGACAGCGCCGAGCGCGAAGGCCGCCGCTACACGCTGCTGCTGCCGATGCACCCACCGATCGGCCCCGGCCAGGGTGCCAGCCACCACCATCTGTGCCTGCGCGCGCTGGCGTTGCTTCCCCATGACTGAGTCTGCCCTGCTGCTGGACCGCAACTCCCGCACGTGGACGCTGGCCAGCGCCGCACTGGCCCTGTTGCCGCTGCTGCTGCAGCTACCCACCACGCTGGCCGCGTTGATCGCCGTGGCAGCACTGGTCACTGCAGCACTGTCGCAGCGCGGCATGCTGCCGATGCCGGTGCGCGTACTGCTGGTGCTGGGCATGCTGGCCGCCATCGTCTGGCAGATGGGGGCGGTGCGCCCGGGCCGGGATACCGGTTGTGCACTGCTGGCGGCGATGCTGGCGATCAAGTCCAGCGAGCTGCGCACCCTGCGCGATGCACGCAGCCTGCTCGGCTTTGCCCTGTTTTCACCGTTCGCTGCCTTCCTGCTCGACCAGGGGCCGCTGACCACCGTGCTCGCCGTGCTGGCCGGCATCAGCACCCTGATTGCGCTGCAGCGACTGGCACAGGGTGAAGGCCGCAGTACGCCACCCCCGCTGTCCGCGCAGCTTCGCGGCGTCGGTCGGCTGCTGCTGATCGGCCTGCCGCTGGCGCTGGCCTGCTTCTGGCTGTTCCCACGATTGGCCACGCCGCTGTGGGGCATTCCCGATCGCGCCGTCGGCACACCCGGCCTGTCGGACACGATGGAGCCGGACAAGTGGCTGGATCTGATGGCCGATGACACCCCGGCCCTGCGGGCGCAGTTCTTCGGCGCGGTTCCGGAACCGGCACAGCGCTACTGGCGCGGGCCGGTACTGACGCAGTTCGATGGGCATGTCTGGAAACGCGACCGCCGTACCGAGCGTTTCCTCCCTGCAGTGGTCGAGCACGGCACGAAGGGCTGGAACTACCAGATCGACTACGAGCCCACCGACCGTCGCCAGCTGGTCGCGCTGGATCTCCCGACCGCCGCACCGGAAGGCAGCCGGCTTGATGCAGCCCTGAGCCTGAGCAGCGACCGCACCTTGTCCGCGTTGAGCCGGTGGCGCCTGCACTCGGCCCCGCCGCTGCGCTTTGATGCCAGTTTGTCGTCGTATCAGCGCCGCGCTGCGCTGCAGTTGCCGGAAGGCTTCAACCCCCGCACGGCAACCCTGGCCCGACAGTGGCGGCAGGACGCAGGAAACGATGACGCCGCCGTGGTCCGTCGCGCCCTCGCGTGGATAACCGCGGACTTCTCGTACACGCTGGAGACACCGGCCGCCGGCCGCGATCCCGTCGATGCATTCCTGTTCGACTACAAGGCCGGCTACTGCCAGCATTTCAGCTCTGCCTTCGTGGTGCTGATGCGCAATGCCGGCATTCCGGCGCGGGTGGTCACCGGGTTCGCTGGCGGCACGCGCAACCGGATCGGCGACTACTGGGTACTGCGGCGGATGGACGCCCACGCCTGGGCCGAGGTGTGGCTGCCGCAACGCGGCTGGGTGCGCATCGACCCGACAGCGGCAGTAGCACCCGAGCGCATCCTGGACACGCTCGACGACCGTCTGCAGGCCGGGGCCGATACCGGCCTGCAGCAGCGCTGGCTGCAGTTGGGCCAGGTCCGCGACTGGATGCGCAGGGGCTGGAACGAACTGGTCCTGTCCTTCGACGCGCGCCGCCAGCAGCAACTGCTGCAACCGTTCGGGCTGGACGATCTGCAGCCGGGACAGCTGCTGGCCGGCTTCGTGATGGCCGCGTTGCTGGCGCTGGCGTGGATGTCGTGGCTGCTGGCCCGTGGCGAACGCGAGCGCGACCCGCTGCTGCGCGCCTGGCACCGGCTGGGGCAGCGCTATGCGCGGCTTGGGCTGGGCCGCGAACCGCACGAACCCGCCCTGCACTGGGCGCGGCGGGTCAACGCGCAACGACCCGACCCGGGCCTCATCACACTCAGCCAGCGTTTCGCTGATGCACGCTACGCTGGCACTTGTACCGAGCTCGCCCCATTATTGCGGGACCTGCGCAGGCATCGCCCGACTTCCGGAGCCTCCCCATGAATACCAAGTTCCTCCTCACCGCCGTGGCCGCCCTGGCCCTGTCGGCCTGCGCCACGGCTCCCAAGCCGCTGCAGGGACAGTTCAGCCTGGTTTCCCCGCGCGACTCGGTTGCCACCCAGCAGGTCGGCACGCCGGTGCGCTGGGGTGGCCGGATCATCGAAACCAAGCCCGCCCAGGGCGAGACCTGTTTCCAGATCATCTCGCGCCCGCTCAACGGTAGCGGCCGCCCGAACACGACCTCCTCCGATGCCAGTGACGGCCGCTTCATTGCCTGCCGTGCCGGCTTCTACGATCCGGCCGTGTTCGAAGCCGGCCGCGACGTGACCTTCATCGGCAAGATCGATGGCTACGCCAACACCCGTATCGGTGATTACGATTACCGACTGCCGAAGCTGGCGGCCGACGTGATCTACCTGTGGCCGGAGCAGCGCCAGGTCGATGTGGTGCCCTACCCCTACGGACCGTGGGGCCCGGGCCCATACGGCCCGTACTGGGGCGGTTACCGCGGCTGGGGCTGGTGGTAGTCCAGGCCCGGTACGCATGATGCAGAAGGCCGCCCATGGGGCGGCCTTTTTTCATCCACGCATGGCGTGGATCTACTGCTGTTGGCGTGCGCTGTAGATCCACGCCATGTGTGGATGACCGCGTCAGTGCCCCGGCGTGCCGAAATGACCCAGCGGCGCGCCAGCCAGCAGATGCATGTGGATATGGAACACGGTCTGCCCGGCATCTTCGCGGCAGTTCATCACGATGCGGTAGCCGTCCTGCGCGAAGCCTTCCTGCCGCGCGTACTCGGCGGCGGCCAGGGCCAGCTTGCCGATCAGGTGCGCCTGCGACGGCTGCAGGTCATCCAGGGTCGGAATGACCTCGTTCTTCGGAATGAACAGCACGTGCACCGGCGCCTGCGGCGCGATGTCCTTGAACGCCAGCACGTCCTCGTCTTCATAGACGATGGTGGCCGGGATCTCGCGACGGATGATCTTGCTGAAGAGGGTTTCGCTGCTCATGGTCGGCCTCGGCGGGGTGTCACCGCATTGTAGGCCGGTAACGCCGGGGCATGCCCGGCATCGACTCAGTCGCGCACTTCGCTGCGGGTGCCGAACGCGTGCGACAGCGTGCCGCGATCGACGTACTCCAGCTCACCGCCGAGGGGCAGGCCCTGGGCCAGTCGACTCGGCCGCACCTGGCGGGCACGCGCCAACTGCGCGAGGTAGTGCGCGGTGGCTTCGCCTTCGACGGTGGCGCTGGTGGCGATGATCAGCTCCTGCACTTCCGCTTCGGCCAGACGCTGTTCCAGCTGCTCCAGACCCAGCTCGCGCGGACCGATGCCATCCAGCGGCGACAGGCGCCCTTGCAGCACGAAGTAGACGCCGCGATAGCCGGTGGCGTTCTCGATCGCCAGGCGGTCAGCCGGCGATTCCACCACGCACAACTGGCTGCGCTCGCGGCTGCCATTGGCGCAGGTCGGGCACAGCTCGGTTTCGCTGAAGTCGCGGCACTGCGCACAGTGACCGATGCGTTCGACCGCCTCTGCCAGCGTCCCGGCAAGGCGTTTGCCACCTTCGCGCTCGCGCTCGAGCAGGTGGTAGGCCATGCGCTGTGCCGTCTTCTGGCCTACGCCAGGCAACACCCGCAGTGCATCGATCAGTTGTTCAAGCAGCGGTGCGGACACGGCGGTGTGTTCTGTAGAGCCGAGCGTGCTCGACTGGAAATTGCGGGCAGTCGAGCACGCTCGACGCTACACAGTGCGTGGCACCCGGCAGTGCGGATGCCACGCGGCACATCAGAACGGCATCTTCATGCCCGGCGGCAGCTGCATACCGGCGGTGGCCGAACCCATCTTCGACTTCGACTCGGCGTCGATCTTGTTGGACGCATCGTTGAAGGCGGCGGCGATCAGGTCTTCCAGCATTTCCGGATCGCTGGCCAGCGACGGATCGATGCGCACCTTGCGGCACTCCTTGGCACCGGTCAGGGTGACGCTGACCATGCCGCCACCGGCGCTGCCGGTCACTTCGATCTTGGCGATTTCTTCCTGGGCCTTCTGCAGGTTTTCCTGCATCTTCTGGGCCTGCTGCATCAGTTGGGCGATATTGCCGCGCATGTCGTCTTACTCGTCAAAAGAACGGATGGAATCGGAAACAACCCGGGCGCCGTGCTGCTGGATCAGCAGCTGGACTTCCGGATCGTCCATGAAAATGGCCTCGGCAGCCTGCTGCCGCTCGCCACGCTGGCGGTCGGCGCGCTGGTGCAGGGTCTCGGCCGGGACCTGCTCGGTTTCCACGGTTTCGACCACGATCTTCAGCGCGTGGCCAAGGGACTTTTCCAGCACCTCGCCCAGCGCTGCCAGCGCGCGCTCGGAGCGCAGGTATTCAAATCCGGGCGAAAGGCACAGTTTCAAGACCCCATGCTGGCAACTGATGAAGGCCGCATTGGCCGCAAGCTGTCGCGATGGACCGCTCAGGCCACTGTTGGCGATCAGGTCGAGCCAGTCCTCGGCGCAGGCCAGATCGCTGACGCTGCCCACCGCGGCGCGGTCGGAAGCGACAGCCGCGACGGCCGGGGCGATCGGGATGCCCTCCGCACGGAACTGACGCTCCGGCACCGCGACAGCCTCTGCAACCGGCTGCGGCGCCGGCGCTGGCGGCTCGTGCCACGGGGCGACCATGGCCGCGTCGGGCGTCGCCATTTCGGCGGCCAGCGCCTCATCGCGGGCGGTGTCCTCGTCGGTCGCCCACGGCGGCAGGTCGTCTGCCTCGGCGGGCGCCTTGGGCGTGGCCGCCTCGGGAGCCAGCTGCACCTTCATCGGCGGCGGCGACCCGGGTTCCTCGACCGGAACCGGTTCAGGTTCAGGCGACGGATCCGGTTCCGGGGTCGGCTCCGGCTCCGGCTCCGGCTCGCGCTGTGGTGCCGGGGTCGGGGTCTGTGCGGTTGCCTCCGCCGGCGCCGGTGCTGCAGCGGCCTGGGTGACGGCGACGGCTCCCTGCGCAGCAGCGGCGGCCGGGGCAGCTCCTTCGTGGCTGCCAGCAACGCCGCCCCCGGTCTGGCCCGTACCGGTCGGTGCGCTGCCACCGGAGGATTCCGGGGTACGCGGCACCGACGGCACGGCAGCCGCAGGGCGGAACGCCAGCATGCGCAGCACGGCCATTTCAAAGCCGGCGCGCGGGCTGGGCGCCAATGGCAGATCACGACGACCGTTCAAGGCCATCTGATACCAGAGCTGGACCACTTCCGGGCGCAGGCGCTCGGCGAATACGCTGGCATCCAGTCCTTCGGCAGCGGCGGATGCGCCCGGCACCAGCTGCTGCACCTGGATGCGGTGCAGGCCCTCGGCCAGCGCATCAAGCACGCCGCTCCAGTCCGGCGAGAACTCGGCAAGCGCCGCCACCACCTGCAGCAGACGCGGGCCATCGCCCTCGGCCAAGGCATCGAGCATGGCCGCCACCTGGGTACGGTCGACCGTCCCCAGCATGGCGCGCACCACGTCCTCGCGCAGCGCACCGCCGGCGTAGGCGATGGCCTGGTCGAGCAGCGACAGGCCATCACGCAGGCTGCCGTCGGCGGCCTTGGCCAGCTGCACGATGGCGGTCGGGTCAGACTCGATCTCCTCGGCGGCGAGGATGCGGGTCATCTGCCCCTGGATCTGATCTTCGTCCAGGCGCTTGAGGTTGAACTGCAGGCAGCGGCTGAGCACGGTGACCGGCAGCTTCTGCGGGTCGGTGGTGGCCAGCAGGAACTTCACATGTTCCGGCGGCTCTTCCAGCGTCTTCAGCAGCGCATTGAACGCAGCCTTGGACAGCATGTGCACTTCGTCGATCAGGTACACCTTGTACTTGCCACGCGAAGGCATGTACTGGGCGTTCTCGATCACCTCGCGCACATCGTCCACGCCGGTATTGGACGCGGCATCGATTTCCAGCAGGTCGATGTAGCGACCGGCGTCGATGTCCAGGCAGGCCGCACACTGGCCGCAGGGATCGGCACTGGTGCCCTGCTCGCAGTTCAGCGATTTGGCGAAGATGCGCGCGATCGTGGTCTTGCCCACGCCGCGGGTACCGGTAAACAGGAACGCATGGTGGACCCGGCCGCTGTCCAGCGCATTGCTGAGCGCACGGACCACGTGTTCCTGGCCCACCAGCTCGGCAAAACGCTTCGGACGCCACTTGCGGGCAAGGACGAGATAGGACATCAGGCCACCGTCTTCCATCGGATGTTCCATTGTGCCACGCCTGTCCAGCCCTCTCGCCCTGCAAACCAGTGCTTGTGTCCTGCCGCTGCGCCCGCTAGAATTTGCGCCCCTGCTGAGGCGTTTGCCGATGGCAGGGATCCGGAGAGGTGTCCGAGTGGTTGAAGGAGCACGCCTGGAAAGTGTGTAAGCGTCTAAACCGCGCTTCGGGGGTTCGAATCCCCCTCTCTCCGCCAGACAAATAAAAAAGGCTGCCCTTCGGGTGGCCTTTTTTATTTATCTGGCTGGGGACGCGAAGTGCGCTGCGCGCGCTTCGCCCCAGACGTTGCTGCGCAACGTCCGGGCCCCTCCCTTTGCCTGCCTCTCCCCGCCCCTGTCGGGGCAGCCCCTCAACAGAGGGGCTTGTTCCTCCAGATACGGCAGTAGATCCACGCCATGCGTGGATGTCCGATGGAACGGCGCCCGCCAGGGCTCGACGGTTCTGCAGGAGTAGAAGCGGACAACGGCCTTTTTTATTTATCTGGCTGGGGACGCGAAGTGCGCTGCGCGCGCTTCGCCCCAGACGTTGCTGCGCAACGTCCGGGCCCCTCCCTTTGCCTGCCTCTCACCGCCCCTGTCGGCCCCCCTCAACAGAGGAGCTTGTTCCTCCAGATACGGCAGTAGATCCACGCCATGCGTGGATGTCCGATGGAACGGCGCCCGCCAGGGCTCGACGGTTCTGCAGGAGTAGAAGCGGACAACGGCCTTTTTTATTTATCTGGCTGGGGACGCGAAGTGCGCTGCGCGCGCTTCGCCCCAGACGTTGCTGCGCAACGTCCGGGCCCCTCCCTTTGCCTGCCTCTCACCGCCCCTGTCGGCCCCCCTCAACAGAGGGGCTTGTTCCTCCAGATACGGCAGGAGATCCACGCCATGCGTGGATGTCTCGGCCCGGTCGAGTCGACTACCCGCCCATGCCCCAGCCTCCCGCTGCCGTCGTCCCCAGCGCCCTCACCTTTCGCTGAACAGCTGGTTCAAGGCCGCATACCCCGGCGCCCCCTCCGGCATCGCCATCGCGTCGCCGAGAAAATCCGTGGTCGCCGCAGCCATCGCCGTCCATGCGTGCATGAACAACGCGGGCCCTGCGCTCAGCCGCCGCACGCCGGCCTGCGACTGCGCAGCAAACGACGCCATCCCCGGCAGCCACATCAGGTTGAGAGGCAGCGGCACGGCACCGGCAACCGAAGCAGCCTCGTCCAGCGCGCGCAGCCCCGGCACAAAGCCGCCGTCGGCACCGGCGCGCGCATAGGCCTGCAGCCGATCGATGCTCATCCTGACCGCCTCATCGCCTTCGGCCAGTCCGCGCAGATACACATCGGTGCGCGCATTGATGAACAGTGATCGCCCGCCAAGCGCAGAACGGATGGCGCTGATCTTCGCCACCAGCACCTCAGGGCTGCCAGCGCCGTCTTCGATGTTGATCCCGACCGCACCCGCTTCCACCAGGCGCAGCACCCTCGCAGCGACCACGTCGGGGGCATCGCTGTAGCCGTCCTCGATATCGACCGTGACCGGCAACGAGGTCACACCAACGATTTCGGAAACCCGCTGCAGCAGCGCGGTATCAGGCAGCGCACCGCCATCGGCATGACCGCAGGACCACGCCATCGCAGCACTCGATGTTCCCACCGCGAGAGCCCCCTGCTGCTGGACGAGGCGGGCGCCACCGGCATCCCATACGTTGGGCAGCACGTAAAGATCGGCGCCTTGGTGGAGTTTTACGAAACGGGCATGAGCATTCGACATGGAACCTCCTGATGACGGGGACCTGCAGTCTGCGCCCGAACCGGTTTCCGGGCTCGCCATGTTCGGACATCAATGATGCGGACGTCGCGCACAATGAGTGCGCCACCACGATGACGTTCCTTCATGACACCCCGCCCCTACCGCTGCAGCGATATCACCGCCTGCCTGTCGATCTTCGACAGCAACGTGCCGACCTATTTCGCCCCCCAGGAGCGAGGAGACTTCGAGCGCTTCCTGCATGAACACGCCGCGCAGTGCGCATTCCAGGTGATCGAAGTCGAGGGCCAGGTGGTGGCCTGTGGCGGCCTCTGGAACTGTGGCGAAGGCAGCGCCAGCTTCTGCTGGGGCATGGTTGAACGCGGTCGCCACAGACAGGGGCTGGGACGCGCGCTGGCAATGGCCCGCCTGCACCAGGCTGAAGCAGACCGGTCGATCCAGCGCATCACGCTCAGCACCAGCCAGCATACGCAGGGCTTCTATGCCGGCCTCGGCTTCCAGGCGGTACGCGTGGTGGCCGACGGCCACGGCGCCGGGATCGACGCCGTGGAAATGGAGCGGGTGCTGTAGCCCCCGCTCCCGACGGATCCACGCATAGCGTGGATCTACCGTTGGCAAACCAGCTCAGAACCCGACGCGCAGGTTCAACTGGCCGCCGATATCGTTGCGACCGTCACCATGCTGGCCCTGCACGAACAGCGACAGCTGGCTGCTGCGTCCCAGGCCAACCGCTACGCCGACCTGGCTGACCAGCGCATTGCGCGCCATCACGGCACTGTAGGCATCGAACGCATTGCCACCGACGGCGAAACTCTGCCGGCTGGCCACGTCGGTGTCACCGGACGCGTGCTGCCAGCCCAGCCCGACCGTCAGCTGTGCCGGATAGCGCTCGCCGCTACCCACATCCCAGCGGCCGCGTACGCCGACGGTGCTGACGTTGAGCGTGTCCTTGCCGCCTTCCAGTACCAGTGCTGCGCTGCCGCCCTGCTCCACCGCGCGATCGCTGTCCACCCAGTGCTTGGTGAACTGCACGTACGGCTGCAGCTGCGTCCTGCCATGGGTCCAGGTCCAGCTGCCTTCGATCTGGGCGATGGTGACATCCGAATCCTGGCGGCTGTGCAGCGTCTGTGCCAGCAGCGGCACTTCACGCGTGGTGCGCGTGCGGTAATCACCGCGCGACACGCTGCCACCGACCGCAAACCCGTTGTTCCACTCGCCCTGCGCATACAGCCCATAGGTATTGCCACGCAGGCGTGCACGCGACTGGCGATCGTACAGACGCGTGTCCAGCCGCTCGCTGCCTGCCGCCGCACCCAGCACCACGTGCTCGCCGAGCTTCCAGTCGACGCCGGCCATCAGTGCATTGCGGTTGGCACGGATCTCGTCACCGTTGCCATCACCGTCCTGCTTGAACACCTTGCCGCTACCGGCCAGCCATGCCGAAGCGCGCTCGCCACGCACCGTCGGCAGCTCGCTGCCCAGACGCTGGCGGATGCCCTCTTCCAGGTAGTTGTCATACAGCAGCACTGCACGGCTGGCCGCATGCACTTCACCGGAGAGCTGGTTGAAGGCGTTGCGCGCGGTGGCGGTGTCGTAGGCCAGCAGCGTGTTGTACAGGCCCAGCGCCGCGCCGGACTGCGGCAGGCTGTCCAGCGCCGATGCCACGCCCAGCTGGTTGCGGGTCTGCGCAGCCGTAACGAAGGCCGCCGTCTGCTTCACATCGATCTTCAGCTGCGCAGCATTCGGTGTGTACACCGGGCTCAGTGAGAGGAACGCAGAGGTGGTGGTTGGCGGCACGAACTGCCCGCTGACGCCGCCGCCTGCGTTGATGATCGTGTACTGCTGGCCCTGCTGGTAGCTGGTGTTCGGGTCGATGGCATTGACCACCACCGATGCACCGCCGATGTTCGCGCTGCCGCCCACCTGCACCACGTCACTGCCGGTAGCGCCCAGGTCGACCGACAGCGTGCTGCCCGGTGCCAGAGTCAGGTTGCCACCCACGGTGATCGTGCCCGCACCGTTGCCGCCACTGCTGCCATTGCCTGGGCCGTTGCCCGGCGACAGCACGCCGCCATTGCTCACGGTCACGCCGCCAGCGCTACCACCGATGGTGCCGGTACCCGACAACGTGGTGCCGCTGCCGATGGTCCATTGGCCACCGATGGTGCCGGTGACATTCAGGCCACCGCCGGTGACCTGGCCGGTACCGGTGAATCCGCCACTGTTGCCGCCCAGGTTGAGCGGGCCCGGGCCGGCCTGCACGATGCTGCCCGTGCCACTGATGCTGCCACCCAGTGTCGTGGTGCCGCCTGTGTTGACCACCAGGCCACCGTTGTTGGTGATGTTGCCGGTGATCGCGCCGCCGGCGCCGCCGTTGCCGATCTGCACGGTGCCACCAGCGTTGATCGTGGTGCCGCCGGTATAGGTGTTGTTGCCGGTAAGGGTCAGCGTGCCGCTGCCCGCCTGGGTCAACCCGCCGCTGCCACTGACCACGCCGCCAAGCGTGGTGTTGCCGCCGACGTTCAACACCAGGCTGCCGTTGTTGTTGACGTTGCCGGCGATCGCACCGCTGGCACCGCCATTGCCGACCTGCAGCGTAGCGCCGGTGTTGATGGTGGTACCGCCGGTGTAGGTGTTGTTGCCGGTCAAGGTCAGCGTGCCGGCTCCGGCCTGGGTCAACCCGCCGCTGCCACTGACCACGCCACCGAGCGTGGTGTTGCCACCGACGTTGAACACCAGGCTGCCGTTGTTGCCGACGTCGCCGATGATCGCCCCCGTGGCACCACCGTTGCCCACCTGCAGGGTGCCACCGCTGTTGATGGTGGTGCCGCCGGTATAGGTGTTGTTGCCGGTCAGGGTCAGCGTGCCGCTGCCGGCCTGGGTCAGGCCACCGCTACCGCTGAGAGTCCCACCGAGTGTCGTGTTGGCCGACAGGTTGACCACCAGCGCGCCGTTGTTGGTCACGTCGCCAACGATCGCACCGGTCGCGCCGCCATTGCCGATCTGCAACGTGCTGCCCCCGTTGATGGTGGTGCCACCGGTGTAGGTGTTGTTGCCGGTCAGGGTCAACGTGCCGGTGCCGGTCTGCACCAGCCCACCGCTTCCACCGATGGTGCCGCCGAAGGTGGTGCTGGCATTGCTGCCGCCGGTGGTCAGCGTGGAACCGCCCAGCACCACGTTGCCGCTGGCAACACCGGCCAGGCCACCGATGCTCTGGTTGCCGGCCGCACTGATGTCCAGTGTCCCGGCGCCGGCCAGATTCACCGTGCTGGCCGAGGACAGGCTGCCACCGGCGGCGACTGCCAGGGTGCCGCTGTTGATCGTCGTGGTACCGGTGTAGCTGCTGGCACCGCCCAAGGTCACCGTCGCTGCGCCATCCTTGAGCAGGCTGCCACTGCCGGCGATGTCGCCGTCCAGCGTCAGCGGCGTGCCGCCCAGCAGGGTCAGCGTGCCGCTTGCCAGCTGCACGTTGTTGCCCAGGGTCAGCGGCACACTGCCATCCAGCGTGGCATCGCCGCCCACGGTCAGCGCGCCGGTACCCAAGGCACCATTGCTGCCCAGCGACAGGCCACCGGCATTGAGCGCCACTCCCCCACCGAAGGTGTTGCTGCCGGTCAGGCCGAGCACGCCCGCACCGTTCTTGACCAGGCCACCGGTGCCGCTGATGTCGCCGGCAAACGTGCTGTTGCCCGCTGCGTTGGTGGTCAGTGTGTTGCCGCCAAGGCTGATCGTGCTGCCGGCAGCGCCGGACAACGTACCGATGGCCTGGTTGCCACCGCTGGAGATATCAAAACCGGTACCGGCGTTGGCCAGGTTCACCGCGCCTGTTGCCGCCAGGCTGCCACCGGCACCGATCGCCAGCGTGCCGGCGTTGATGGTGGTGCCGCCAGTGAAGGTGTTGGCGCCGGTCAGCGTTTCGGTACCCGTGCCGGCCTTGATCAGGCCACCGGTACCGCCGATCGAACCACTGAACACACCATTGGTGGCATCGCCGATGGTCAGCGTGTTCGCGCCAAGGTTGACCGTACCGTTGCCGATCAGCGTGCCGAATACCTGCGTGCCACTGCCCGCTGAAAGATCGAAGGTGGCACCCGTGGCGAGATTGACGATGCCGCCTGCGTTGAGGCTGGCACCGGCACCAAGCGCGAGCGTACCCGCATTGATGTTGGTCCCGCCGGTATAGGTGTTGGTGCCGTTCAACGTGAGAGTAGCCACGCCGTCCTTGGTCAGGCTGCCGGTGCCCGACAGGTCGCCGTTGAGCGTGAGATCGTTGCTGCCCAGTACAGTCAGGCCAGCGTTGAGCACCATGTTGTTGGCCAAGGTCACCGCGCTGCTGGAATCGAGCGTGGAAGCGCCGCCCACAGTCAGCGTGCCCGTACCCAGCGCCGTGTTGCTGCCCACCACCAGTCCGCCGGCATTGAGGGTGACGCCGCCACCGAAGGTGCTGGCACCGTTGAGCGTCTGCACGCCGCTGCCATTCTTGACCAGTCCACCGCTGCCGGTCAGGCCACCGTTGAAGGTCGCGTCGGTGGTGCCTCCCAGGGTCAGGCTGTTGCCGCCCAGCGACACCGTGCTGCCGGCCACGCCCGCCAGCGAACCGATGCCCTGGTTGCCACCGGCAGAGATATCGAATGTGCCGGTACCGGCCAGGTTCACCGCACCGGTCGGTGACAGGCTTCCGCCCGCGCCGATCGCCAGCGTGCCGCTGTTGATGACCGTACCGCCGGTGAAGGTATTGCTGCCGGTCAGGGTGACCGTTGCCGCGCCGTTCTTGATCAGGCCACCGTCGCCGGAGATCGCCCCGCCCAGCGTCAATGCATTGCTGCCGAGCAGGTTGAGCGTAGCGCCCGCCAGCAGGCCGATGTCGTTGCCGAGGTTCGCGGCGATGCTGCTGTCCAGCGACGCGTTGGCGCCCACGGTCAGCGCGCCGGTACCCAGCGCGCCATTGTTGCCGACCACCAGGCCACCGCCATTGAGTGCCACGCCGCCACCGAAGGTGTTGGCACCGCCCAGCGTCTGGATGCCCGTACCGTTCTTGACCAGCCCACCGGTCCCACCGATCAGGCCATCGAAGGTGCCGTTGTCGGTGCCGCCGAAGGTCAACGTGTTGCCACCCAGCGCCACGGTGCTGCCGGCGACGCCGTTGAGCGCGCCGATCGCCTGGTTGCCAGCGGCCGAGATGTCGAAGCCGGTACCCGGCGCGGAAAGCGTAACCGCGCCTGTTGCCGCCAGGCTGCCACCGGCACCGATCGCCAGCGTGCCCGCATTGATCAGCGTGCCACCGGTGAAGGTGTTGGCACCGGTCAGTGTTTCAGTGCCGGTACCCTCCTTGATCAGGCCACCGGTACCGGCGATGGAGCCGCTGAAGACACCGTTGGTCGGTCCGCCGACAGTGATCGAGTTCGCGCCCAGGTTGACCATGCCATTGCCGGTCAGGGTGCCGAAGGTCTGGTTGCCGCTGCCCGCAGAGAGATCCAGCGTAGCGCCGGTGGCCAGGTTGACGATGCCGCTGGCGGCCAGGCTTGCACCTGCCCCCAGTGCCAGCGTGCCGGCATTGACATTGGTGCCGCCGGTATAGGTGTTCACGCCATTGAGGGTGAGCGTGGCAGCACCGTTCTTGGTCAGGCCACCGGCGCCGGAGATCACCCCGTTGAGCGTCAGCGCGTTGCTGCCCAGCACCGTCAAACCGGCGTTGAGTGTGATGTTGTTGACCAGCGTCGCTGCCAGGCTGGTGTCGAGCGTTGCCGCACCACCCACGGTCAGCGCACCGCTGCCCAGCGCCGCGTCATTGCCGATCACCAGCCCACCGGCATTGAGGCTGACGCCGCCGCCGAAGGTGTTGACGCCGGACAGGGTCTGCACCCCTGCGCCCACCTTGACCAGACCACCGCCTCCGCTGATCACGCCGCCGAACACCGCATTGGTGGCGGTGCCGAAGGTCAGTGAATTTCCGCCCAGCGCGACCGTCGAATCGAGCACGCCATTCAGCGCACCAATGGTCTGGCTGCCGGTTGCCGCCGATATGTCGAAGCCCGCGCCAGCACCGCCGAGGGTGACGTCACCACCGACAGCCAGGCTGCCGCCTGCGCCAAGTGCCAGGGTTCCAGCGTTGATCGTGGTACCGCCGACGTAGGTGTTCGCATTGGTCAGGGTCAACGAGGCCGGACCGTTCTTGACCAGTGCACCATTGCCGGCCACCACACCGCCGAGCGTCAGCGCATTGCTGCCCTGCAGGGCAAGCGTGGTACCCGAAGCCAGGTTGATCGCGTTGCCTACGGTGTAGGCTGCTGCAGTATCCAGCGTTGCATTGCCGCCGACGCTGAGCGCGCCCGTTCCCAGAGCGCCGGCATTGCCCAGCTGCAGGTTGCCACCGTTCAACGCCAGGCCACCACTGAAGCCGTTGGCGTTGCCGAGAGTCAATGTACCGGCGCCGTTCTTGACCAGACCGCCGGTACCGGACACTACACCACCGAGCGTCAGTGCGTTGCTGCCGATCAGCGTCAGTGCCGAGCCTGCGCCAAGGTTGACCGCATTGGTCAGATCAAGCGCAACGATGCCATCCAGGCTGGCGTTCGCAGCAACGTTCAGCGCGCCGGTTCCCAGCGCTCCACTGTTGCCCAGCAGCAGGCCGCCGCCGGCCAGGCTCAGGCCGCCACCGAAAGTATTGGCACCATTGAGCGTCAACACCGTGGCGCCGTTCTTCACCAGGCCACCGTCGCCGGACACCACGCCGCCCAGGGTGACGTTCTGGCTGCCGGGGAGCGTGAGGATCGCACCGGTAGCCAATGCAACGTTGTTGGTCAGGTTCAGCGCGGTCGATCCGTCCAGCGACACGTTGCCACCGATGTTCAGCGCGCCGGTCCCTGCCGCTGCACTGCTGCCCAGCACCACGCTGCCGGCATTGAGGTTCAGACCTCCGCTGAAGCCATTGGCGCCGTTCAAGGTCAGCAGCGAGGCGCCGTTCTTGGTCAGGCTGCCGACGCCGGAGATGTCGCCGGCCAAGGTGATGTTGTTGCTGCCCCCCAACGTCAGCTCCGCACCAAGGTTGACGAGATTGCCCAGGTTGAGCGCGGTAGTGCCGTCCAGCGTCGCAGCACCGGTGATGCTTAGCGCACCGGTTCCCAGCGCGCCGCTGTTGCCCAGCAGCAGCCCGCCGGCATTGAGTGCGACGCCGCCGGTAAAGGTGTTTGCACCGGTCAATGTCTGTACGCCACTGCCGTTCTTTACCAGGCCTCCGCCGACGCCACTGATCACACCGGCAAAGGTCTGGTTGGTCGCGCTGCCAAAGGCGAGCGTGTTGGCACCCAGGGCCACGGTGCTACCTGCCACGCCGGACAGTGCACCGATGGTCTGATTGCCCCCCAGGGAAAGATCCAGCGCCGCCCCGGCCCCCGACAGGCTGACCGCACCGGTCGCGGCCAGGCCGCCGCCGCTGCCCAGCGCCACCGTACCGGCAGCAACGTTCAGGCCGCCGGTGAAGGTATTGGCGCCGGTCAGCGTCAGGGTCGAAGCGCCGCTCTTTATCAGGCCGCCATTGCCACCCAGGACGCCGCCCAGCGTCAGCGGCTGGCCGCCCAGCACGTTCAGCGAACCACCCGTGGCAAGGTTGATGTTGTTGGTCAGGTTCAACGCCGCGCTTGCATCCAGCGTGGCGGCATTGTTGATGTCCAGCAGGCCGGTACCCAGTGCCGTGTTGTTGCCCAGCAGCAGGTTGCCGCCATTGACGACCACACCGCCGCCGAATGTGTTGGCGCCATTCAACGTGAGCAGTGCGGCGCCGTTCTTGACCAGGCTGCCGCCGCCGGAAATCACACCGTTGAATACCAACGGCTGCCCGCCCAGCAGCGCCAGCGAACCTCCGGTGCCAAGCGAGACGTCGTTGCCCAACGAAAGCGCGGTTGTGCCATCCAGGGTGACTTCAGCACCGACGCTCAACGTACCTGTGCCCAACGCGTTGCTGTTGCCCAGCAGCAGCCCGCCGCCGTTGAGGGCCACGCCGCCGGTAAGCGCGTTGCTGCCCAACAGGGTCTGCACGCCGGTACCCACCTTGATCAAGCCGCCCGTGGTGCCGGTGAAGTTGCCAGCGAAGGAGGTATTGCCAAGCCCGCCGAGGGTCAATGTGCGGGTGCCCAGGTTCACCGTGCCGCCGAGCCCTGCCAGCGAACCCACGGTCTGGTTGGCTGCAACGGTGAGGTCCAGCGTCGTACCGGTGGCCAGCGTCAACGCACCGGTGGACGACAGATTGCCGCCCGCACCGAGCGCCAGCGCCCCCCCGGTGATCGAGAAACCACCGGTCAGCGAATTCGCGCCCCCCAAGGTCAGCGTGCCCGCACCGCTCTTGATCAGGTTGCCCGCACCCGACAGCGATCCGTTCAGGGAAAGCGCATTGCTGCCCAGCAGATTCAGATTGCCACCACCGTTGACGACGATGTTGTTGGCGAGGTTGAAGGCACCGCTGGTATCCAGCGATGCGGTACCGCCTACCGTCAGGTTGCCGCTGCCCAGTGCGCCCGCATTGCCCAGCAGCAAGCTACCGGCGTTGAGGTTGACGCCGCCGGAGAACAGATTCGCGCCGCCCAGGCTCACCACACCGGCATTGGTCACGGTGAGGCCACCGGCCCCGGACAGCACGCCACTCAAACCGAAGCCTTGGGTACCACCCAGAGTCAGCCCGGCATTCAGGGCGAAGTTGTTGCCCAGCGACAGGCCCGCACCACTGGCGGCGATCGCGCCGCCGTTGACGGTGAACAGCCCGGAACCGAACGACGTGTTGCTGTCGAAGTTCACCTGGCCACCGCCGAGGGTGATAGCCCCTGTTCCCGACCACGGTCCCTGCAGATTCCAGGTGCCGCTGTTGACGGTCAGCTTCTGGAAGCCCAGATAGTTGCTCCAGCCGATGCTGGATACCGGACCGTTGTTGCCGGCGTTGTCCTGCAGTACCAGCGTGTTGTTGGCCGCACCGGTACCGGCACCTGCGTTGACCGTGCCTGCTGCCGCAACCTTTACGCCGGTGATGCCGGTCAGCGTACCCGCGCCCGCAACGCCGCCGCTTGCGGAGACGCTGGAACCGGCAACGGCCGTGAAGGTATTGCCGCCGGTCGAATCACCCAGGTGCACGCTGCCGTTGACAGTACCCGCATTGAGGAATGTATTGCCGCCAGAGGCGCCCAGGCCGACGCGCCCGTCGATGGTGCCGCTGTTGGTCACATTGGCTGCCGCGCCACCATAGGTCACCACCGTGGTCGCGTCGGACACACTGCCAACGCCGATCAACGACGTGCTGATCAGGCCGGCGTTATTGATGGTGGTGGTGCCGTTGACGTTCTGCGCCACCAGGGCCTGCCCACCGAAGCCCAGCAACGTTGCGAGATTGACGACACCCTTGATCTGCCCGCCGGTATTGTTGTTGACGGAGATCGCGCTGTTGTTGGCCGAACCATTGCCGACGACCAGGCCGGGCGAGGCGAGGATGATCGAGCTCGGATCGATCGTGCCACTGTTGTTGACCGTCACGTTGTCGCCGCTCAACGTCGCCGCGTTGCCACCACCGATAATCGGGGGCGTGCGCAGCGTGGCCCCCGCCAGGACGTTCAGCGTGATGCCGGAGGTAGCGTTGGTGTAGTTGTTGACCGTAGTGCCGGGGTCGCAGGTAACGACTGCGCCCACCGTGTTGCACGCCGCGAACGCCGAACCACTGGCCAGCGTGGCGGCTAAGGCCACCGCCAACTGGTGCGTCCGCAATCGCGGCAACCTTGCCGAGGTGGCGGCACTTCCGCCGGGATTCTGGGCGACCTCCGAAGCAACCTGCATTACGCCGAGGGCACGATTGAAAACCAGACGGTAAATGCGGTTCATCGGTAAATCTCCATGAAATGACCGGTGGCACAGCAGGCAGGTTTTTTTGAGGTGATGTCGTCCCGCCCTGCCCCACCTTGGGAACAAGACCTGCGGTATCAACCTTGGAAAACAATCACACTTTCACGTCAGAGCACTGCAGGAGCTGCGTGCCCCTGCACGTCCGTCATCGCGAAAACTCCCCGGTTTCGCTTGACGAATGGGCGCACTGTGCGGCCGCCACCGCCAGCACCACGTGAATCCGGCACGTTATTTTCATGATGGCCGTCAAATAATCACGGCAGTCGTCACGACTTTGCCGAATATGCATATTCTCTTGTTCCGGCCAAACGGGAATATCCTTATCCCCGTCGCACCATTTACCAGCCTCAGCTGCTGGAGAGTTTCATCAGCACCAGGCCGGCGACGATAAGCACCGCTGCGCCAATCCGCATCGGGCTGACCTGCTCGCCCAGGAACACGATCCCGACCACGAAGGCGCCGACCGCGCCGATGCCGGTCCAGATCGTATAAGCGGTGCCCAGCGGCAGGCTGCGCATGGCGATGGCCAGCAGCCAGAAGCTGGCGATCATGCCGACGATGGTGATGACGGTGGGGGTGAGTTTGGTGAAGCCTTCAGACTGCTTCATCGACACGGCCCAGACGATTTCCAGCAGGCCGGCAAACAACAGATAGATCCAGGCCATGACAGCCCTCCTTTGGTAGGGCCAGGCCGTCCTGGTCATTGAATCCCGATGTGGGGGAGGTCGTTCCTCCTGCGGCCGGATTCTAGCAACGGCGGCAGCCCTGGGCCGATGCCGCAGGCAACGGGTTACATCGGATTCAGCGCGTGAAGCTGGCGTCAGCACCCATGCCTGCGCTAGAATGCGCGTCTGCCATCGGTCAACTGATGCGCAGTCCGGCTGTGGTCTCCGGCGCACGACGCGCTGCTTCCCCTGCTCCGTGAATCGGCCGCCTCCGGGCGGCCAACGTCTCTATGGTGGCCCCGTCGGCCCCTCGCGACGCTAGGTCGAAAACTCCGCCAGGGCCGGAAGGCAGCAACGGTATCGATCGACGCGGGCGCCGAGGTCAGCCGGCGGGGCCACCGCCTTTTCAGGCGATACCCCGCCCCTGATGGATGCCAACCTTGGTTGGCGCGCTTCGCCGGGCATGGCCCGGCGCTACCGCGCCTCCGGCGTCCCCTGATGGAACGCCACCCGCCAGCCCGTTGGATGCAGACGCCACAGCGAGCTGCGCAGCACCCAGCGCTGCGGTTGGCCATCGACGTGATAGCGACTGCGGTAACGCACCTGGGCCAGCCCCTCTGCCAGCATCCACACGGCGTACTGGTCCGACTCGATCACCACCTGCGCACGCTCCAGCGGGATCTCTTCCAGCGCGGTCTCACGGCCGTAGCACTGGCCGGAGCTGCCGATCTCGCTGAAATCCTCATCCAGCAATGCCGCCAGACGCGGATGATCTGCGCGCACCTGCGGGCAATGCAGTGCACGTTCCAGTCGCTCCAGCTCGGCAGCCAACGCCGGCGTTGCGGCGTGGCCAGCGCTGCTCACGGCGGATCCTGCGCCAGTACGTGCGGGGCGGTCGGCGGGGCCAGCACAACGCACTGGCCGGGCTGTGCCACCCGGTGCCCGCGCGCGGCCAGAGCCTGGCCATCGGCCACGCTGGCGTAGTGGTACAGCATCATCCGTGCCTGCAGCTCGGCACTGTACTCACGCTCCAGGTCATCCACCCCGGTATGCGAAGGATTGCCGTGCAACCCGCAGTCGTGGGCGATCAGCTCATTGTCATTGGCAAAGCGCGCCAGCATTTCCGGAATCGGCCGGGTATCGCCGCTCCAGGTCAGCGCGCCCTGCAGGCGCAGGCCATAGGCCGTCTCCGGCCAGTGGTGGCGCACCGGGAACACTTCCAGGCGCACGCCCTCGTGCCAGAACGCATCGCCCACCACGATCAGCTGGAAGGCATCCCAGAAGTTGGCGCCGCCCTCGGCCAGCACGTTCGGGTAATCGCCGATGCGCTTGTGCAGCAGCGGCACCACCGTGGCCGGCACGTACAGGCGCACCTTGCCGCGCCGCTGCGCGCTGAAGAAGGTGTCCACGAACAACCGTTCGAAACCCGCCACGTGGTCCAGGTGTACATGGGTGACGAACAGCGCCTGCGGCATATGCCCGTAGTGCGCCTTGAACGCGGTCAGGCCTTCACCACCACAGTCGATGGTCAGCCACGGCCGGCCATCACGCTCGATCACCGACATCGGCGAACCCAGCTCGACCGCCGACGCATTGCCGACGCCGAGGAAACGCAACGACCAGTCCATCAGGTGCCCCGGTTCCAGGCCATGTCATAGGCGCGACGCAGGCGCGCGTAGTCTTTTTCCACGTCTTCCACGCTGCGCTCGCCGCGCAGCTTGATCAGCGAGCGCAGCAGGCGCTTGAGATTGCGTTCGCGCCAGGCCGTGGCCGGGATGCGGATGACCCCGCGATCGAAGTCGATCAGCCAGCCATGGCCGTTGCCGTCGAACAGGATGTTGTGCGCATTGAGATCGGCATGGTCCAGGCCGGCACGGTGGAAGCGCGCGATCATCCGCCCGGTTTCCTCCCACGGCGCACCGCGCCCGGCCACCAGTGCGCGGTCGGCCAGCGAGCGTACCCCCTCGATCCGTTCCATCAGGATCGCGGCGCGGTAGCGCAGGCCCTCACGCATGTAGAAGGCGGCAATCGGCCTGGGCACCGGCAGTTTCTTCTCGCGCAGTGCGCGCATCAGCCGGAATTCGGCAAAACTGCGGGTCCGGTCCGCCCCCCGCCAGATGTACTGGTCGTGGCTGATCCGGGCCGCCAGCCCCCCGCGCAGGTAGTGCCGCAGCACGCTGGGACCGAACGGCGCATCCACGAACCAGGCACTGCCGCGGCCGCCCTCACCCACCGGCCGCGCCTTGCCGGCCCAGTGCTGTGGCGAGAACAGACCGATGTCGGCTTGCCGCAGCCGCTCGCGGTCGAACAGAATGGCCCCGATGCCGCGACCCTCGCGGCATGGCGTCAGCGCTTCATTGGCGTCGAATGCGACCATTCCTTTGAGTCTAACAACACATGGCATCAGCGTCCTCCTCCTTGTGTCTTCTGCGCCTGTCCGCTCTTGGCGATGTGACCCACGTAGTGCCGCTGGTGCGCACCCTGCAGGCCGCGCGCCCGGACACGCCGATCCACTGGATCATCGACAAGGTCGGGCAGAAGCTGCTTGATGGCCTGCCGGGCGTCACCTTCCATGCCTACGACAAGAAGACCGGCATGGCCGGGGTGAAGGAACTGCGCAAGCAGCTGCCGCCCGGGCGTTTCGAGGCGCTGCTGCAGATGCAGGTGGCGTTCCGCGCGAACGTGCTGTCGGCCTTCATTCCCGCCGAGCGCCGCATCGGCTACGACCGCAGCCGCTCCAAGGACCTGCACGGCCTCTTCATCAACGAACGCATCGCTGATCGCCCGGGCATCCATGTGCTCGATGCCATCGGCAGCTTCTGCGAGCCGCTGGGCCTGCGCCAGACCGACGTCAGCTGGGATCTGGCCGTGCCGCAGGCCGCCTATGACTGGGCCGCTGCGCAATGGCAGGACGATGGCCGGCCGGTGCTGATGATCTCGCCCTGCTCCAGCCACGTGCGCCGCAACTGGTACGCCGACCGCTATGCCGAGGTCGCCAACCATGCCGTCACGCGCGGCTGGCGGATCGTGCTGTGCGGTGGTCGCAGCGAACTGGAGCGCAGCATGGCCGACGCCATCCTGGCCCAGCTGGATGTTCCGGCGCTGGATCTGGTCGGCAAGGACACGCTGAAGCAGTTGCCGGCATTGCTGGCCCGCGCCAACCTGGTGATGACGCCGGACTCGGGCCCGATGCACATCGCCAACGCGATGGGCACCAAAGTGCTGGGCCTGCATGCGGCCAGCAACCCGAACCGCAGCGGCCCGTACTCGGACCGCCGCTACTGCGCGGACCGCTACGACGACGCAGCGCGCAAGTACCTGGGCAAGCAGGCCGCCGACCTCAAGTGGGGCACCAAGATCGAATTCGACGACGTGATGGAACTGATCACCGTCGAGGACGGCATTGCTGCGTTCGAGCGCTACGTGGCCGACCACCTGGGGTAAGTGGCGGACCGAACGGCTGAGCGGGGCCTGGTGGGTGCGGGCCCTGGTCCGCACTGTCCCGCAGCCCGATGGATCCATTGCATCGGGCTGCCTGGGATTACGCGCGCTGCGTGTAGTCCTGGTAGGACTTCTCTTCCACATAGGCCGAGCCCAGCGCCAGGTTGATCGCCTTCTTGATCCGCGCGCGTTCGTCGTTGCGCAGGTACACGCTGCGCGCCAGGTCGATGAACTCCTGATCGAAGGCCTGCGCCTTGTCCTTCAGGCGGATGTCGTCCTCGATCTCCCACAGCTGCTCGTTGACCGCCTTCAGCTCGGCACGCAGCTTGGCAATGTCCTTCACTGCCGCCGGGTGCGCCATCCAGGTGGTTTCCAGCGCGGACAGCTCCTTGCGTACGTTGGCCAGCTTGCCTTCGTCACTGATGCGCTCGGACTTGATCTGCAGGATCGAGATCTTGTCCAGCAGCTCGCCGAATGAAACGGGGACGAGGATTTCAGCGGTCATGGGGGCGCTCCAGCAAATGATGCGCACATGGTAACCCGCAGCGCACGGCGGGCAGAGGCATCCACGCATGGCGTGGATCTACTGATCTGTCTGGAGGAACAAGGCCCTCTGTTGAGGGGCTGCCCCGACAGGGGCGGGGAGAGGCCGGCAAAGGGAGGGGCCCGAACGTTGCACCGCAACGTTTGGGGCGACGCGCGCAGCGCCGTCGCATCCCCGCGCCAGATAAAAAGAAAAGGGCTGCCTTTCGGCAGCCCTTTTCTTTTTATCTGGCGGAGAGGGGGGGATTCGAACCCCCGAGGCGCTATAAACGCCTGCCTGATTTCGAGTCAGGTACATTCAACCGCTCTGCCACCTCTCCAGATGTTCCCCGGCGAACCGGGGACGCGCATCATACGAGGAAGCGCGGCTGACGACAAGTCATTGTGGCCCGCGAAGTGAAATTTTCCTGACTGCATGGCTTGCCGGATGTCCGCTTGGCCGTGATGATGCCGTTCTCCCCGGCATTACCCCGTCCCCAGCAGCCACCATGATCGAATTCGGACATCTCACCCACCCCGGCCTGCGCCGCGAGCTCAACGAGGACACCTATTACGGTGACGGCGAGCTGGCCCTGTGGCTGGTGGCCGACGGCATGGGCGGGCACGCCTGCGGCGAAGTGGCCAGCGCACTGGCGCGCGAGACCATCGTCCGCGAGATCCGCCGTGGCGCGCCGTTGGCGCAGGCGATCCGCACGGCCGACGAAGAGATCATCCGTGCCTCGCGCCGGCGCAACGACAGCCTGCCGATGGGCACCACCGTGGTCGCTGCACGGGTGCAGGGCAACCGCTACGAAGTGGCCTGGGTCGGCGACAGCCGCGCCTATCTGTGGCGCGATGGCCAGCTTGCCCAGCTCAGCCAGGACCACAGCGTGGTGCAGGAACTGGTCGCGCAGGGCAACCTGACCGCCGAGCAGGCGCGCGCCCATCCGCACCGCAACGTGGTCACCCAGGCACTGGGCGTCACCGACCCGGCACACCTGAACGTGGCAACCACCAGCGGCGAGCTGCGCCCGGGCATGCAGTTGCTGCTGTGCAGTGATGGCCTGACCGAGGAAGTGGATGACCGCGGCATCGCCCGCACCCTCGCCTTCGACGATGCCAGCGCGCAGGAATGCGTGGACAGCCTGGTCGCCACCGCCCTCGACGGCGGCGGCTCGGACAACATCACCGTGATCCTGGTGCGCTGCCACTGAAGCCGGCTGGAGGGAAGCCCCCTGAGTCAGGGGGCGGCCGCGAAGCGGCGGGGGTATGGATGCTGGTGAGACGGGGCCCACGATTTGCAACGCAAATTGTGGGGCGGCAGCGCGACTGCGCTGGCGCGTCATCGGACAACATCACCGTGATCCTGGTGCGCTGCCACTGACCAGCGCCATCCACGCATGGCGTGGATCTACAGTAGAGCCACGCCATGCGTGGCTGCATTTCGCACCTGTCACCCCCGCCATGCGTAGCTGCCGCGGTCGCCTACGCGCTCGCAGCCTCTTCCACCTTCGGGCCGTCCCACAACGCGTGGCCGGCCTTCTTGCGCAGCCGCTCCAGACGCGCCGCATGCGCTTCCTGTTCCGACGGCGTAGCCACCACGCGCGGGCGCGGCAGCAGCTTGGATGCATCGAACGCCTGCAGCGCCGCAGCGCCACCGGCATCATCATCGCCCAGCCCGAAGCCGATCTCCTCCTGGCCCGAGGTCAGTGCGATGTACACATCGCCCAGGATCTGCGCATCCAGCAGACCGCCATGCAGGGCGCGGTGCGAGTTGTCCACGCCCAGCCGCTTGCACAGCGCATCCAGCGAGTTGCGCTGCCCCGGGAAACGCTCGCGCGCCAGCGCCAGGGTATCGATCACCGTGCAGCGATCGGTGATCTTCCCGTACTGCTCGCCGAGCAGGGACAGCTCGTTGTCGAGGAAGCCCAGATCGAACGCGGCGTTGTGGATGATCAGCTCGGCGCCATCGATGAAGGCCAGGAACTCCTCCACGACCTGCGCAAACTCCGGCTTGTCTGCCAGGAATTCCAGGGTCAGGCCGGTCACTTCCTGCGCGCCCTGTTCGAATTCGCAGTCGGGCTTCAGGTACTGGTGATAGGTGTTGCCGGTCGGGCGGCGCTTGAACAACTCGACGCAGCCGATTTCGACGACGCGGTTGCCCTTCTTCCACTCCAGGCCGGTGGTTTCGGTATCAAGGATGATCTGACGCATGGGCTCAGTTTACCGGGCTGCCGTCGCGGATCTGGATCGCGGCGTTGCGGGCCAGGGTATCCACGCGTTCATTGTCCGGGTCGCCGGAGTGTCCTTTCACCCAGCGCCAATCGATCTGGTGCCGCAGCGTGGCGGCCTGCAGGCGCTCCCACAGTTCACGGTTCTTCACCGGATCACCGCCGGCGGTCTTCCAGTTCTTGCGGATCCAGCCCGGCAGCCACTGGGTCAGGCCCTGCCGTACGTACTGCGAATCGGTGTAGAGGACGATCTCGCAGGGTTCGGTCAGCGATTCCAGGCCGGAAATGGCCGCCATCAGCTCCATCCGATTGTTGGTGGTATGCGCTTCACCACCGCTCAGTTCGCGCTCATGCCCTTTGTAGCGCAGCAGCGCCGCCCAGCCGCCGGGGCCGGGATTGCCGAGGCAGGAACCGTCGGTGTGGATTTCGATGGTTTTCAATACAACTCCAGATCAGGTAGCAACGGTGCCGTGCCAGCGCACGGGCAACGGGGTCGGCCCGGGCAGGGCCAGCGTGCGTTTTTCAGCGTGGAACAGGCAGGCCGCGCGCAGGGGGGCCCAGCCGCCGCGACGGCGGCTGCCGGCCCCCTGCCACATCGGCCCCAGGTAGCGCGTGTCCTCGCATTCCAGCCCATGGCGCTCAAGCAGCTGGCGGATCCGCTGCGGCGTGCGCACCGCCAGCCCGTGCTGGCGCCATCGGGTGCGGAACGGGCTGAACGGATTGAGGCTGGTCAGCCACAGATGGCCGCCGGGCATCAACACGCGTTCGCATTCGTCCAGCAGATGGTCAGCATCACCGACGGTCACATGCTGCAGCACGATGGCGTTGACGCTCTCGTTGGGCAGCGGCAACGGCAGTGCGCAGCGGGTATCGCCGGCGTAACCACTGCCCTGGCGATGCAGGCGCAGGCCGCGCCCGCCCAGCTGCGCATCTGCCAGCCAAGCGGCGCTGGGGGCGATCCACAACCAGGGCCGGGCCGGCAGCAGCGACAGCTGCGGCAGCAGCAGTTGCCGTTCGAGCACGCGCAAGGCCTCCGCCGGTTCGCTGTCGAACCACGGGGCCTGGCTCGCTTGACGGGTGCTCTGCAGCGCGGGCATGGTCCAATTCTATGCGACTGACTGCCCTGCCCGCATTTGCGGACAATTACATCTGGATGCTGATCGCCGACGACGGTGCTGCCGTGGTCGTCGATCCCGGCGACGCTGCGCCGGTACTGGCGCTGGCTGCCCAAGGCGTGCGCGTGGACACCATCCTGCTCACCCATCATCACGACGATCACATCGGTGGCGTGCCGGCGCTGCAGGCGCGTTTCCCTGGCGTGCGCGTGGTCGCACCGGTCGAAGAGCGCATCCCGATGGCCACCGAGCGGGTCGGCGAAGGTGAACGTGTTCAGGCACTGGGCCAGATGTTCCACGTACTATCCGTCCCCGGGCACACCCGCAGCCACATCGCGTTTCACACCGCTGAACAGCTTTTCAGCGGAGATTCGTTGTTCAGCCTGGGCTGTGGACGCCTGTTCGAAGGTACGCCGTCCCAGCTGCTGGCATCGATGCGCAAGCTGGGTGCCCTGCCCGCGCAACTGCTGCTGTGTTGCGCTCACGAGTACACCGTGTCAAATGCCGTCTTCGCGCGGCATGTCGACCCCGCCAACGCTGCCTTGTTGCAGCGCCAAGAGGAGGCTTTGGCCATGCGCCGCGATGACCGTTCCACCCTGCCAGTATCCCTGGCCGATGAAATTGCCTGTAATCCGTTCCTGCGTACCCACACTGCGCCCATCCGCGCGGCCGTGTCGGCGCACCTGGGGCGCGAGGTCGTGGACGACGTCGACGTCATGGCCGGTCTCCGGCACTGGAAAGACGGCTTCCGCGCATGAGTCGCCGAAGTCTGCCGCTGGCCCTGGGCCTTGTCCTGGGGTTGGCCGGAACTGCCGGCGCACAATCGCTGGGCGCCGGCATCAGCCAGAACCTGACCGCCGCCTCGGCCCTGCCGCTGGATCCGTCAACGCTGCCGGCCGCATCGGTCCGCAACGGCCAGGAGATCTTCTCCAGCTTCCGCGACGGCCTGGCCGAACCCACCTGTGACGCCGAGGCCACCAGCCCGCGCTGGCAGAAGCAGTTCGCCCACGCCCCTTCGCGGCTGGCCAACCAGGATGATGACGCGCTGGTGCTGTTCGGCTATGTGGTCGAAGAGCTGCGCAAAGCCAACCTGCCCACCGAATTCGCCCTGATTCCCTTCGTCGAAAGCGGCTACCGGCCCAATGCCCGCAACGGCAGCGGCCCGACCGGCCTGTGGCAGTTCATCGCCACTACTGCCCGCAACCATCGCGTGCCGATGAGCAACAACTACGACGGCCGGCTGTCTGCAGTGGAGTCCACCCAGGCCGCCGTGCGCTACCTGAAGACCCTGCATGGCATGTTCGGTGGCGACTGGCGCCTGGCCACCATGGCCTACAACGCCGGCGAGTACCGCGTGCTGCAGTCCATGCGCAAGGCCGGCATGAACGCGCAGAACGCCAAGCCGGCCGGCCTGCCCGGTCTGTCGCCGGTCACCCACGCCTACGTCGAGAAGCTGCATGCCTTGGCCTGCGTGCTGGAAGACGTGGAAGACCAGCCGGGCGTGATGGCCTCGCTGGACCGCACCGTCCCGGTGCTGAAGGACCACACCCTGCCGGCGGGCACCAGCGTCCAGCAGTGGGCCGCCCAGCGCGCCCTGGACCCGGCGAAGATCGCCCGCTTGAATCCGGCACTGGCCGCCGGCAACCGCCCGACGGGCACGGCCCGCGTGCTGGCCCCGGTCTCAGCGTCCAACGCGAACGTTGCCGACATCGCCAGCACGGCCGTTGCCACCGCACTGGCCAGCACCGCCAGCGCGGCGCCGAGCCCGCAGGTGGCAAAGGTGGTCGCGTCGGCTGCTGATCGCCCGCGCAACCGCCGCCACACCGTGCGCAACGGCGAATCGGCCTGGACCATCGCCCGTCGCTACGGCATGCCGGTGAAGGCACTGTTGTCGCTGAACGGCTTGAGCGGCAGCAGCGTGCTGAAGCCAGGCGCGGTTCTGCGCGTCGAAGACTGAGGTCGGCGCGGCGCTGCCGCGCGGTTCACGGCCAACGGCGGAGCCCCTCGCAGGTGCCCGGATCGCTCGTATGCGGCCGGGCAGGCGGGCTGCGCAGGGGCCGCTGCAAGTACATCCCTGTAAGCTCGGTCGCCGCATCCATGCGGCTCACGCCCCTGCGCAGCCCACCTGCCCGGCCGCGGACAAATTCTGGCGGCACCCACGGATCAGAAGATGAAGAGCAGGGGCAGGAGCAGGTCGCTTCGCTTCTGGTAGCGGCCGACCTTGGTCGGCACTCATCGCGCAGGTCACGGTTTGATCGTGGTTGCGACAACAAAAAAAGGCCCGGCAATGCCGGGCCTTTTCGTTCCTGCTCGCCAGAGGCTTACAGGTTCGCTTCGGTGGTCTGCACCAGGAAGCTCTTGCGCATCGCGTCGATGTACGCCTTGGCAGCAGCCATGCCGTCGATCTGGCTCAGCTGGTCCTTCAACTGCTTCTGCTGTTCGGCGGTCACTTCCTTGATGTCGCCCGGGTTGACCTTGTTCACCGCGAAGACCAGTGCATGGCCGTTGACGTCGATCTTGCCGTAGCTCGGCTTGCCTTCGGCAGGCAGCGGGGCGCTGAAGATCGCGCGGTTGATCTCCGGGGTCGGCACCGGCTGGCTGCGCGGCAGGCCCGGCATCGGGCTCAGCTGCAGCTTCTCGCTGGCAGCCAGCGACTGCAGGGTCGCGCCCGCCTTCAGCTTGGCCAGCAGGGCATCAGCGGCCTTGTCACCGGCCTGGCGCTGACGGTCCGCACGGATCGCGGCGATCACCTGCTCACGTGCCTTGTCCAGCGGCATCGCCTGCTCCGGGGTATGCGCGGCAACACGGATCACCACGCTGTGGTTGCTGCTGCCACCCAGGGCGATCGGATCGCTGGCGGTACCGTCCTGCACCAGGACGTCGGAGAAGGCAGCACGCAGCACGGCCGGATCAGCGGCAATGCCGGTGGCGGTGGTGCGCGTGATCGGGCCCAGCGTCTGCATCGGCAGGCCGACGTCCTTGGCGGCTGCGGCCAGGTCGCTCGGGCTCTTGTTGATGGCATCGACCAGGCGGCCTGCCAGATCGTTGAAGCCACGCTCACCGTCGGCCTTCAGCTGCTCGGCTGCCAGGGTGTCACGCACTTCTTCAAACGACTTGCCCTGGCCGCCACGAACCGCAGCGACCTTGATGATGTGGAAGCCGAAGTCGGTCTTGACCGGGCCGATCACTTCACCGGCCTTGGCGCCAAACAGTGCGTCTTCAAACGGCTTGACCATCGCGCCGCGTTCCACCCAACCCAGGTCACCGCCCTGCGCCTTGGAACCGGGATCTTCCGAGTTCGCCTTGGCCAGCGCGGCAAAGTCGGCACCTGCCGCCTTTGCTTCGACAGCCAACTTGGCGGCCTTGGCTTCAGCACCGTCGCCGGTGATCAGGATATGCGCCGCCTGGCGCTGTTCCGGCGTGGTGAACTTGGCCTTCTCGTCTTCATAGCGCTTGCGCAGGGTCGCCTCGTCGGCCGCGGTCGGCGCCGGCAGGTTCGCACCATTGAGCTCGACATATTCCAGCGACACCGATTCGGCCTGGCGGAAATCCTTGCCATGGCTGTCGTACCACTGCTTGATCTGCGCGTCGGTCACCGGCGCGGTATCAACCGGAACTTCCGGCAGCGCGGCCAGTTCCACATCGCGGGTTTCGCCCAGCAGCTTCAACAGACGCTCGGTCTCGGCCTGGGTGACAAAGCCGGAGTTCTGCAGGCCCGACGGGATCACCGACTGCTGCAGGCTCTCACGTACCAGTTCCTGGAACTGGGTCGGCGTGCGCGGCGGATTGCCACCGGCCAGGGCCAGACGGTAATTGCTCTCGCTGAACTTGCCGTCGGCGCCCAGGAAGCCCGGAATGGTGGTGATGTATTCGCGCACAGCGCCGTCGCCAATCACGACACCGGCCTGCTCACCGACCAGGCGCACGACCTGCTCGTCGATCAACTGGTCGAGTACCGCCAGCTTGTTCTCGGTGCTTTCGAACGCGCGCGGGTCGAAGTTCTCGCCCTGCTGCTGGCGTTCGCGCATGCGTTCCTGCTCGAAACGGGTGCGGAAATCCTGTGCGCTGATCTCATGGTGCTGCCACATCATGCGCACCGGCCACCAGGACGGTGCCGAGCGCCACCAGGTCGGCGGTGCCGAAACCTTGGCTACGTTCTGTGCGCCGACGCCACCGAGGTAGCTGTTGTCGATCACGAACAGGAACGGAATCATCAGCAGCCCCAGGATCACGGTAACGATCCAGCCTGAGGTCTTGTCGCGGAGTTTCTGCAGCATGGTGAGGAATCACAAGGCTTGATTGGCGAGCCCGGCAGTGTAACCCGCTTCGCGGCGTGGACCAAAAGCAGTGCCGACGGGGCCTGGCGCCATCCTGGCCAGGCGATCGACACGATCGCGCGCATCAAACGATGAAAACGACGCAAAGAAAAAGCCCCCGACTTGCGTCGAGGGCTCTTAGAGTTGGCGGAGCGGACGGGACTCGAACCCGCGACCTCCGGCGTGACAGGCCAGCATTCTAACCAGCTGAACTACCGCTCCGCGCTTGAAACTTTGCAGGCGCTCAGTATATCCGAAGACTTCCTGAAAACCTACCCCGCTGAACACTTTTTTCAAAGTTTTTTCACGAGGATTTAAGAGTTTTGCAATGGCGGAGCGGACGGGACTCGAACCCGCGACCTCCGGCGTGACAGGCCAGCATTCTAACCAGCTGAACTACCGCTCCGTATTGCAGACCTCTTTGTTTTCTCTGCAACCGGGTGGTTGGAGAGAAAACAAGGCCCCCAGCTTTTCGGCCGGGGGCCTCGTTGAAAATGGCGGAGCGGACGGGACTCGAACCCGCGACCTCCGGCGTGACAGGCCAGCATTCTAACCAGCTGAACTACCGCTCCACATTTCAAACTTACCGCGGTGCTGTGGTGGGTGCTGAGGGTTTCGAACCCCCGACCCTCTCCGTGTAAAGGAGACGCTCTACCGCTGAGCTAAGCACCCCAGCGAGCCGCTTAGTTTACAGCATCCTTCAGGGCCTTACCAGCCTTGAACGACGGATTCTTCGAAGCAGCGATCTTGATGGTGTCGCCGGTCTTCGGGTTGCGGCCGGTGCGGGCAGCACGGTCGCGGACCTGGAAGGTACCGAAGCCAACCAGGGTGACCGCATCGCCGTCCTTCAGCGCCTTGGTGACGGCAGCAACGACGGCATCGACAGCGCGGCTGGACTCGGCCTTGGTCAGGTCGGCAGCTTCAGCAACGGCATCGATCAATTCGGTCTTGTTCATTCTTTACAACTCCTTTGGCGGTGGGTTCCGCGTATTCGACAGGGAAGCAACCGCACGACGTCTGCATGCGGTTGCCATGTGGAAACGGTTCGCCGAATTCAGTGAGCGCTGACTGCGATCACTCATTCGCGAGTGCTGCTTTTATACCAGCGGCCCTACCCCCACGCAAGCTGGAAAGCCAGCAACGACGCGGGTTTCAAGCATTTCGACAGGACGCATCAATGCTTGACGCGCGCGTTTCCACTCGGTTTGGCCTTGCTGCGCACCGTGACGCGCTGCGCACTCTTGCGCGTCTTCTTGGGTGCCAGCGGACGTTCCAGCGCCAGATCGAGCACTTCGTCGATGTACTTCACCGGCACGATCTCCAGATCGCGGGTGACGTTGGCCGGAATGTCGGCAAGATCCTTGCGGTTCTCATCAGGGATGATCACCGTGCGGATTCCGCCGCGCAGGGCAGCCAGCAACTTCTCCTTCAAGCCGCCGATCGCAGTGACGCGACCACGCAGGGTGATTTCGCCGGTCATCGCCACATCGGCGCGCACAGCCACCTTGGTCAGCATCGACACCAGCGAGGTCACCATTGCCGCACCGGCGCTGGGGCCATCCTTCGGTGTCGCACCATCGGGCACATGCAGATGCACGTCGTGCTTCTGCAGGAAGTCCGCATCGATGCCGAAGCGTTCGGCACGCGAACGCACCACCGACAACGCCGCCGACGCCGATTCCTTCATCACGTTGCCGAGCTGGCCGGTCAGGATCAGCTGGCCCTTGCCCGGTACCAGCGTCGATTCGATCTGCAGCAGATCGCCACCGACTTCGGTCCACGCCAGGCCGGTGACCAGGCCGATCTCGTTCTCTTCTTCGGCGCGGCCGAAGTCGAAGCGACGCACGCCCAGGTACTTGTCCAGGTTCTTGCTGGACACGCTCACCAGCGCCTTGGACTTGCGCGCGCCCTTCTTCGCCTTCGCCACCGGCTGCGGTCCACCCAGCGCGATCTCCTTCACCACCTTGCGGCAGATCTTGGCGATTTCGCGTTCCAGGTTGCGCACGCCGGATTCGCGCGTGTAGTAGCGCACGATGTCCTGGATCGCATCGCTGCCGATCTCCAGCTCTTCCGGCTTCAGGCCATTGGCCTTGATCTGCTTGGGAGCCAGGTAACGGGTGGCGATGTTGAGCTTCTCATCCTCGGTGTAACCGGGGATGCGGATCACTTCCATGCGGTCCAGCAGCGGACCCGGAATGTTGAGCGAGTTCGAGGTGGCCACGAACATCACTTCGGACAGGTCCAGGTCCACTTCCAGGTAGTGGTCGTTGAATGCGTTGTTCTGCTCGGGGTCGAGCACTTCCAGCAGCGCCGAAGACGGATCGCCGCGGAAGTCCATCGACATCTTGTCGATCTCGTCCAGCACGAACAGCGGGTTCTTGCTGCCAACCTTGTTGAGGTTCTGCACGATGCGGCCCGGCATCGAACCGACATAGGTACGACGGTGGCCACGGATCTCGGCTTCGTCGCGCACGCCGCCCAGCGACATGCGCACGAACTTGCGGTTGGTGGCCTTGGCGATGGACTGGCCCAGCGAGGTCTTGCCCACGCCCGGCGGTCCGACCAGGCACAGGATCGGGCCCTTCATCTGCTTCACACGCGACTGCACCGCCAGGTATTCAAGGATGCGTTCCTTGACCTTCTCCAGGCCGTAGTGATCGGCATCGAGGGTGTCCTGCGCGGCCTTGAGGTCCTTGCGCACCTTGCTGCGCTTCTTCCACGGCACGCCCAGCAGCCACTCCAGGTAGTTGCGCACGACCGCTGCTTCGGCGGACATCGGCGACATCTGCTTGAGCTTGTTGAGCTCGTTGCGCGCCTTGGTTTCCACCGGCTTGGGCATGCCCGCTTCGGCAATCTTGCGCGCCAGCTCTTCCAGTTCGCCCGGCGCGTCGTCAAGGTCGCCCAGCTCCTTCTGGATGGCCTTCATCTGTTCGTTGAGGTAGTACTCGCGCTGGCTCTTTTCCATCTGCGACTTCACGCGGCCGCGGATGCGCTTTTCCATCTGCTGCACGTCGATCTCGCCGTCGACCAGACCGACCAGCATCTCCAGGCGTTCGCCCACGGCCAGCGTTTCCAGCAGGCGCTGCTTGTCCGACAACCGCACGCTGATATGCGCGGCGATGGTGTCGGCCAGGCGGGTCGGCTCATCGATGCCGGCCAGGGTCTGCAGCAGCTCCGGCGGCAGCTTGCGGTTGGTCTTGACGTACTGCTCGAACAGCGACATCAGCGAGCGGGCGATGGCCTCGATCTCGCGCGGCTCGCGTGCATCGGTGGCGTCGATTTCGACGGCCTGGCCGTGCAGCGATCCATCGCGCTCGCTGACGCTGGTCACCTGCACGCGTGACAGGCCTTCGACCAGCACCTTGATGGTGCCGTCGGGCAGCTTCAGCAGCTGCAGCACCTGCGCCAGGGTGCCGACCTGGTAGAGGTCGGCGGCCTGCGGGTCATCGGTCTCGGCCGACTTCTGCGCCAGCAGCAGGATGCGCTTGTCCGCTTCCATTGCCTGTTCCAGCGCATGCATGGACTTGTCGCGGCCGACGAACAGCGGGATGACCATGTGCGGGAATACCACTACGTCGCGCAGCGGCAGGACCGGCAGGTCGAGGGTCTCACTTGGGGAACGGGCCATGGGGGCTCCAGGGAAGGGGAAAACCGTCTCCGGGAGGGCATCTTCCGGAGACAAAAAAAGCCGATGGCCCCGTTATGGGGCCATCGGCTTTCAGATGCAAGACGTTCCGAGAAAATTCTTTCTATTCAACAAGTTGAAAGAATCATTCGGCGCCAGCGGCCTTCTGTTCAGGGGCCGGCGGGGTCTGGTAGATCAGGTACGGCTCGGACTTGTGCTCGATCACCGATTCATCCACGACAACCTTGCTGACGTTTTCCTGCGACGGCAGGTCGTACATGGTGTCCAGCAGGACCGATTCGACGATGGTACGCAGGCCACGGGCACCGGTCTTGCGCTTGAGCGCCTTCTTGGCGATGGCCGACAACGCGTCCGGACGGAACTCCAGTTCCACGTTTTCCATCTCGAACAGCTTCTTGAACTGCTTGGTGATGGCGTTCTTCGGCTCGGTCAGGATGCGGATCAGGGCCGGCTCGTCCAGCTCCTCCAGGGTCGCGACCACCGGCAGGCGGCCCACGAACTCGGGAATCAGGCCGAACTTGATCAGGTCTTCCGGCTCGACTTCGGCCAGCACCTTGCCCACTTCCTGCTTGCGCTCGCTGCTCTTCACCTTGGCACCGAAGCCAATGCCGCCGGAGTCGTTGGAACGCTGCTGGATCACCTTGTCCAGACCAGCGAACGCGCCGCCGCAGATGAACAGGATGTTCTTGGTGTCCACCTGCAGGAATTCCTGCTGCGGGTGCTTGCGGCCACCCTGCGGCGGAACGCTGGCCACGGTGCCTTCGATCAGCTTCAACAGGGCCTGCTGCACGCCTTCGCCGGACACATCGCGGGTGATCGACGGGTTCTCGCTCTTGCGCGAGATCTTGTCGATTTCATCGATGTAGACGATGCCCTGCTGTGCCTTCTCGACGTCGTAGTCGCACTTCTGCAGCAGCTTCTGGATGATGTTCTCCACGTCCTCGCCCACGTAACCGGCTTCGGTCAGCGTGGTGGCGTCGGCCATGGTGAACGGCACGTTGAGCAGGCGGGCCAGGGTCTCGGCCAGCAGGGTCTTGCCCGAACCGGTCGGACCGACCAGCAGGATGTTCGACTTCGCCAGCTCGACTTCGTCGTTCTTCTGGCGGCTCTCGATGCGCTTGTAGTGGTTGTACACGGCCACGGCCAACGTCCGCTTCGCGCGGTTCTGGCCGATCACGTACTGGTCGAGCACCTCGAGGATCTCGCGCGGCTTGGGCAGCGAACTGCGTGCCGACTGCGCCTTTTCCTCAAGCTCTTCACGGATGATGTCGTTGCACAGCTCCACGCACTCATCACAGATGAACACGCTCGGACCGGCAATCAGCTTGCGCACTTCATGCTGGCTCTTGCCGCAGAAAGAGCAGTAGAGGATCTTGCCGGTGTCCGTGGAACGACCTTGGCGGTCTTCGCTCATGCTTCGCTTACCCAGTTACGCCACCCGCTGAACGGGGGTTCGATTCGAGAATAACACAGGGCCGGAGGGACATCAGTCCACCCGACCCTGCAGGAACGGGGCCTGCCATGGCCCCGTGAGTGCCGGTCAGCCGGCCTGGATCGACTCTTCCGGACGACGCTCCAGGACCTGGTCAACCAGGCCGTAGGCGACCGCATCGACCGCGCTCTTGAAGTTGTCGCGCTCGGTATCACGCGCGATGGTCTCCAGCGACTGCCCGGTGTGCTTGGCCAGCACTTCGTTCAGGCGCGCGCGCAGGGTCAGGATCTCGCGTGCGTGGATGTCGATGTCGGTGGCCTGGCCCTGGAAGCCGCCCAGCGGCTGGTGGATCATCACCCGCGAGTTCGGCAGCGCATAGCGCTTGCCCGCCGCACCGGAAGCCAGCAGCAGCGCGCCCATCGAGGCGGCCTGGCCGACGCAGATGGTGCTCACGTCCGGCTTGATGTACTGCATGGTGTCGTAGATCGCCATACCGGCGGTGACCACGCCACCCGGCGAGTTGATGTAGATGCTGATGTCCTTTTCCGGGTTTTCCGCTTCCAGGAACAGCAGCTGCGCCACCACCACGTTGGCCATGTGATCGTCGATCGGGCCAACCAGGAAGATCAGGCGCTCCTTCAACAGGCGCGAATAGATGTCGTAGGCACGCTCGCCGCGGCTGGTCTGCTCGACCACCATGGGAACCATGTTCAGGGCTTTGGTTCGGTTGTCCATTTCGTGAGGTACCTATCTTGGGGGGAAACACCCCCGCGCCAGGGCTGGCGCGGGGTATCCGGCAATCCGCCAGGGATTACTGGCGGATCGCGTCCTGGAACGACAGCTTTTCTTCAGTGTGCTGGGCGCGCTCGGCGATCCAGTCGATCACCTGCTCTTCCATCACGCGGTTCTGCAGGCCAGACATCAGCTGGGGGTCGTTGCGGTACATCTCAATGACCTGCTCCGGCTCTTCGTAGGTCGAAGCGATCAGACGCATCGTTTCATTCAGACGCTTCGGCTCCAGGCGCAGGTCGTTGCTGCGGGCCACTTCGCCGACCACCAGGCCGACCAGCACGCGCTTGGCAGCAGCGTCCTTGAAGCCTTCGTGGGCGTCGGCCGGGATCTCGCCCGGGTTGCGGCCGCTGCGGCGGATCTGCTCGACCTGCTGGGCCAGCATGGCGCGGGCTTCGTTCTCGACCAGGCGCGGCGGCATTTCCACCGAAGCGTAGGCCGCGATCAGCTGCTCGCCGACTTCACGACGCAGGCGGTTCATCAGCGCGCCCTTCAGCTCGCGCTCGAGGTTGGCACGGATGTCGCTGCGGAACTGCTCGACGTCGCCGCCCTTCACGCCGAAGCTCTTGATGAAGGCTTCATCGACCGCCGGCACGACCGGCTCGGAGACGTCGGTGACCTTGACGGTGACCTGCACGGTCTTGCCCGCCAGCGCCGGCACGCGCCAGTCAGCCGGGAACTCGACGTCCAGGGTCTTCTCTTCGTCCTTGGCCAGGCCGACCAGGCCCTGCTCGATGGTCTCGAACATCATGCCCTGACCGAGCACGATGCTGCCCTTCTCGGTGCCTTCCGCCGGCAGGCGCTCGTCACCGGCCTGCGACCAGGTTTCCAGTGCGACCAGGTCGCCGTCCTGCGCGGCACGGGTGACCGGCGACCAGCTGCGACGCTGGGTCTGCAGGTTCTCGATCATCTGGTCGATGTCGGCATCGGTGATCTCGGCGGTGTGGCGCACGACGGTCAGCTTGCTGACGTCGATGTCACCGAAGTCCGGCACCACTTCGACGGTGGCCACGAAGGAGAACTCGCCCTCGTCACCCTTGTCGATGCGCGGGCTGCCGACGATGCGCAGGTCGTGCTCGCGCACGGCGGCGTCGAAGGTTTCGCGCAGCAGGCCGTCCAGCGCCTCGCCACGGACCTGCGCACCGAAGCGCTGCTCGATCACCTTGGCAGGCACTTTGCCCGGACGGAAACCCTTGATGCGGGTGGTGCGGGCGATTTCGCCCAGGCGGCCGTTGATGTGGCTCTGCAGACGGTCTTCCGGCAGCGAGAAGCTCAGGCGGCGTTCCAGGTTGCCGATGGTTTCGATCGAAGCTTGCATGTTGACTCCTGCCACCGGTGGCGCCCTGGCCCCCGGCTCGATGATGGATGAAACGGTTGTAAGGACACGACGTCGATGACGCGCCTGCTTGCCGCAGCCCTTTAGTTTCGCCCAATTCGGGCGGCGCCGCCAGCATGGCGGGGCGCAGGGGTTGACGCGGAATGCCCGACTGGGCGGGGGACGGGCCGGCCTGGTGCGAAAGGGGGGACTCGAACCCCCACGCCTTGCGGCACTGGAACCTAAATCCAGGGCGTCTACCAATTCCGCCACTTTCGCGTGGCCGGCTCAGGCGTTCATTGTTGCAGGCGGGGGCGGAAAGCGGAAGGCTTCCACAAAACTGAATACGCAATTTGATGGAGAAAGCGGCCCGGGCGGCGGGTGCCGACCCGGGCCACCGGATCAATGCGCGGGCTGCACCTGCCCGGACGCCGCACCGTCGCTGCCCACCGCAGCATCGCGCTGGCGGGCCTCAAGCGTCGCGCCGTCTTCAGGGCGCTTCATTTCAACCGTCTCCGCAGGCACCCCCTCCCCCGTTGCCTGGGCCGGACGCATTGCCATCGCCGTGTCGACCGGTTGCGCGGGCACATGCTCGACATCCGCAGCGCGCTCCACCGTCCGCGCGTGATCCGGCGCTGCCCCGGCAGTGGCGGCGTCGTCCGCCCTGCAACCTGACAGCACGATCACCGTCAGGCCGGACAGCATCAGACCCACAGTCCTGTTAATGGCCATCAAAGCATTCCTCATGCATGCGCCTTCGGCGCGGAACACCCATTGGGAGCGATGCCGATGGCAACCGGTGAGAAGCAGCTCACAGCATTGAACATGCCGATGACGCATTTGACGCTGATTTCAGCCGTGCTTCAGTAGATCCACGCCATGCGTGGATTGCGCGTTTCGTACAGCCTTCATCCACGCAGGGCGCGGACCTACCAGTGGTGTCGAAGGCAAGAAAAAAGCCACTTGGCGGACCAAGTGGCTTTCGTCTGGTGGGCTGTCAAGGATTCGAACCTTGGGGACGCGGCTGCGCATTCGCGCTGCCGCCCCACGCGCTGCTGCGCATCGCGCGGGCCCCTCTCTCCAACACCCACATCCCCCGGCTTCGCCGCGCCCCCTTGACTCAAGGGGGCTATCCTCCAGCCGGCTCCACGCCAGCGGAAACATAAAGAAAAAAGCCACTTGGCGGACCAAGTGGCTTTCGTCTGGTGGGCTGTCAAGGATTCGAACCTTGGACCTATTGATTAAGAGTCAACTGCTCTACCAACTGAGCTAACAGCCCGAAATCGGGGGCGAATTATGACCCGATCCGCGAGGGCGTTGCAAGTACTTTCTTCAACCTGGTTGAAACAAGCACTGCAACCGGCGATCCATCGCGAAGGGTTACATCTGAAGAAAAAAGCCACCGGGCGGACCCGATGGCTTCTGTCTTGGTGGGCTGTCAAGGATTCGAACCTTGGACCTATTGATTAAGAGTCAACTGCTCTACCAACTGAGCTAACAGCCCTTGAAACTCAGACGCACATTGTAGCGTGCACTCTGTTTATTGCAATACCGTTTCGGCGCTGCCGACGCGGTTGAATCAGTGGGGTGGCTGAGGGGATTCGAACCCCCGACCACCGGAATCACAATCCGGTACTCTAACCAACTGAGCTACAGCCACCACTGAAACTTTCGCTTCACCGTCGATACTGCCGACGTTGACGCTTGATACGTTGCCCGAGGACTGTCACCGAAGTTCCGGTCCGCCGAAGCGAGTCCGACATTCTGGTGGAGTCGCCAGGGTTTTGCAAGCACTTCTTCACATCCGCCAGCTACGTTCCGGTGCCGCACCAATGGCGCGCCCGACAGGAATCGAACCTGTAACCGCCGGCTTAGAAGGCCGGTGCTCTATCCAGTTGAGCTACGGGCGCCCGAACCGGAACGGCGTCCAATCCGACGTGACGTGGATTGGTCGGGGTAGAGGGATTCGAACCCCCGACATCCTGCTCCCAAAGCAGGCGCGCTACCAGACTGCGCTATACCCCGGTGTTGCAATCCCCTCGGGCGTGGACCCGGGGAGCTGGCCATTGTGGCCAAGCGTCGTGCGAACTGTCAACGCGCAATCCCTGCCCCACCCCGCCATGACCACAGCTTACGCAGCCATCGGCTATGCTCGCAGCCATCGGCCGGATGGCCGAATCGCCCCCCTTTTCGCACGGAGACCTCGCATGCGCAGCGGCAACCCGGCTCTTTCCGAGTCGACCTTCCTCGATCTGGCCAGTGGCTCGGTGGTGACCAGCCCCGACCAGGCCATGACCATCAACGGCACCGTCAACAAGACCGGCCTCCTGCTGCTGTTGACCGTGCTGACCGCCGCCTTCGCCTGGAACCAGAGCGTGGACGACTATGGCCAGGTGATGGCCGGCGCCAAGATGTACGCCATGGGCGGCGCGATCGGCGGCCTGGTGCTGGCCCTGATCACCATCTTCAAGAAGGAGTGGTCGCCGGTCACCGCGCCGATGTATGCGCTGGTGGAAGGCCTGTTCCTGGGTGCGATTTCCGCGCTGTTCGAACTGCGCTTCCCGGGCATCGTTTTCCAGGCGGTGCTGCTGACCTTCGGCACCCTGTTCGCATTGCTGATTGCCTACCGCAGCGGCGTGATCAAGGCCACCGAGAACTTCAAGCTCGGCGTGGTCGCTGCCACAGGCGGCATCGCCCTGCTGTACCTGGCTTCGTTCGTGTTGTCGTTCTTCAACATCCAGGTGCCGCTGATCCATTCCTCAAGCGGCTGGGGCATCGCCTTCAGCCTGTTCGTGGTGGTGGTTGCTGCGCTGAACCTTGTGCTGGACTTCGATTTCATCGAAACCGGCGCAGCCCAGCGCGCACCGAAGTACATGGAATGGTATGGCGCATTCGGCCTGATGGTGACCCTGGTCTGGCTGTATGTGGAGTTCCTGCGCCTGCTGTCGAAGATCCAGCAACGCTGATCCTGGTCATGCCGTAAACGACAAGGCCGCGATCCGTCGGGATCGCGGCCTTTTTTGTAGCGTCGAGCACGCTCGACTCCCCCGGAAACACACCCATGGCAGACACCCTCCCTCCCCGCTTCCACAGCTATCGCCCGGCCGACGGCCATCGCCTGCCACATGATCCGTTCAACGCCATCATCGGCCCGCGCCCCATTGGCTGGATCTCCAGTCGTGACGCCGACAGCAATGTGAACCTGGCGCCCTACAGCTTCTTCAACGCCTTCAACTACACGCCGCCGATCATTGGTTTCAGCAGCCAGGGGCGCAAGGATTCGCTGCGCAACATCGAAGCCACCGGCGAGTTTGTCTGGAACCTCGCCACATTCGATCTGGCCCAGGCAATGAACGAAAGCTGCCGCGCAGTCGCGCCCGAAGTGGACGAGTTCGCATTGGCGGGGCTGACACCACTGCCATCGGAGCAGGTTGCACCGCCGCGCGTGGCGCAGAGCCCGGTAAGCATGGAGTGCCGCTGCACGCAGATCGTGCGCCTGCGTGATGCGGCCGGTAACGACACCAATGGCTGGCTGGTACTGGGAGAAGTGGTCGCCGTGCATATCGATACGCGGTTGCTCGTCGACGGCATCTACGACACTGCAGCAAGCGACACCATCCTGCGCGGCGGCGGACCGGCCGACTATTTCCGGATCACTGCCGAGCAACGCTTCCGCATGCTGCGGCCCGCCTGAGGCCTCATCCCGCCGCCCCACGGGACAGCAGCAACGGCAACGACGAGGCCAGCATGGCAACGCCGGAGGCCGTCAACAGCCCCAGCACGATCTGCCGGAAACGCGCTTCACTGATACCGACATACAGCCTCGCCCCCAGCAGCGTTGGCACCAGCATCGCCGGCGCGACGATGGCGAAGTACGGCAGCATCTGCCGGGTCACCATGCCGGTACCGACATAGGTGGCCATGGTCACCGCCAGCATCGCCAGGTTGAAGTTCTGGATGACCGCGCGCTGCTCGTCCTTGCCGAAGCCACGCAGCGTGCTCCACAGCGTCGGCACCGGCCCGGCGAAGCCGCCGATGCCACTGAGCACGCCGCCAGCCATGCCGGCCAATGCGTCGCCAACCCGACCACCCACGGTGACCGGTGGCAACGAACGCGCCATCAGCATCACCGGGCACCACAGCGCGAGGAATCCTCCCAGCAGCGCCTTGAACCAGACCATGTCCAGCTGTGGCAGCACCAGCACGCCCAGCGGAATGCCCGCCAACCCGCCGAGCACGAACGGCAGCAGCAGGCGCAGGTTGAAGCCACGGCGCACGGTGAACACCGCCAGCAACTGGCCGACCAGCGCGCCGAACACCGACAGCGTCGCCGCAAGCCGGGGATCCAGCCCCCACGCCCAGAACGACATCGCGACCATGCCGAACGCGAAACCCGACAGGCCCTGTACGAACCCCGCGACGATCGCACCCAGCGCGACCAGCAGATACACCGACTCCATCCCCACTCCTCACCGCTGCCGTGCGACTACCCTGCCGCACCCGACGCTGCAGCGTAATGCGCGGCAAGATGATCGACCAGCGCGCGCACCTTCGGCGCCAGCGCACGCGCATGGGGATACAGCGCGAAATAGCAGCGCGTGCCACCGTGCCAGCTGGGCAGCACGCGGATCAACCGGCCAGCGCGCAGGTCTTCCTGCACGGTGAGCGCGGTGAACAGACTGATGCCCATGCCGGCCAGCACGGCCGCATACAGTGCCGGCGTGGCGTCCACGCGTAGTCGTTGACCGGCTTCCACGCTGACGATGGCAGCGCGCGGCCCGTGCAGCTGCCACGGCGTGATCGCAGCAACCGGGTTGAATGCCAACAACGTGTGGTTCTGCAGATCGGCCACCTGTCGAGGCAGCCCATGCCGGGCGAGGTAGGCCGGAGCCGCAACCAGGATGCGCGGGCATCGCGCCAGTTCACGGGCGACCAGTTGGCTGTCTGGCAAGGATGGTGCGATGCGCAGGGCCAGATCGAAGCCACCGCCGACCACATCGACCAGCTGATCGTCGGCCGACAGTTCCAGCGCCACCTGCGGATAGCGCGCCAGGAAGCCAGGCAGCCAATGCGGCAATTCCTGGCTGGCGACCACCTGCGGCACGCTGACCCGCACGCGCCCGCTGGGCTGGGCCTGGCCGGCCCGCGCGCGGTCATCGGCAGCCTCCAGCCGGTCAAGCAGCGCCACCGCCTCGCGGTAGTAGTCGCGCCCGGCCTCGGTCAGCGACAACCGCCGGCTGTTGCGATCCAGCAGCCGCACCTGCAGGTGCTCTTCAAGTTGACGCAACTGCCGCGACATCGCCGAATGAGTAGTATCCAGCCGCTCGGCGGCGGCAGTGAAACTGCCTGCATCGACGATCGCGCGCAAAGCTCGCAGGGCGGCGAAATGATCCATCGGGAGGTGACTCCAGTCGGCGGGGCCCGCTGGCTGCGGACCCCGCCAGCTTATCAAGCGTCGCCGCCGGCCTTGCGCACCGGCAGGGCCAGGATCGCCGAGGTGCTCATGACATCGCCAAAGGCATCCTCGATCTGCGCCAGCGACGCTTCATGCAATGCGCGATGGCCGATGCTCCCGCCATTGGCCAGATCCAGATCACGGCTGGCAGAGGCATCGGAGGCCACGATCACCCGATAGCCGCGCGGCGCCGCAGCGGCATCACGTGCAGCACCGGCAACGCAGGCATGGGTCTGCAGGCCGGTGACGATCAGGGTGTCGATACCGGCGTCCTTCAGCGCCTTGTCCAGCACCGCTGCCGAGGCACCGGCGAACACGCTGACGTTGTCCTTCTGCACCACGGTCTCGCCCTTGCGCGGCCGCATGTCACGGTGGAACGCCGCGTTGACGCTGCCCTCGGCGAACAGCGGCGCGCCAGCCGGCAGCACGTGCTGCACATGGATCACGCGGATGCCGTTGGCATCAGCGAAGTCGACCACGCGCCGCGTCTGCCGCAGGGCCGCCACGCCATCGGGAATGACCATGCGACCACCGGCGAAACCGGCTGAGGCGCTGGCATCGAAATACTCGTTCTGGAAGTCGATCACCAGCACGGCCGTCTTCGCTGCGTCGAGCGAGGTGGCAGCCGGGGCGCCGGCCATATGTCGGATGGTGGGATGGGACGACCCGGCGGCGGCCGCCGGGGTGGTGGCGGCCATGCCGATCAGGCTGGCCAGGCCGAAAGCAGCGAGGTTCATGGTCAAGCTCCTGTGCGAGGGAAAGTCGGCACAGGATGAGGAGCGTTGAACGCACGAACCAGCCGCATCCGAGCACACGATCTGTGCGAAACGTGCACAGATCAGTTTTTGTGGAGGTGGTGAAACGCAACGGGGCGCCCGAAGGCGCCCCGCTGTGGATCCGACCGAGGTCGAGCCGCTGCTTACAGGCGGCTGGCGATCGCCTTGGCGAAGCCCATCGTGTTGCCGGTGCCGCCGAGGTCGCCGGTCAGCGAATCCTTGGCTTCCAGCGTGGCCACGATGGCCTTGCGCAGGCGCTCGGCATTTTCCGGCTGGCCGACATGGTCCAGCATCTGTGCCGCTGCCAGCAGCAGGGCGCAGGGATTGGCCTTGCCCTGGCCGGCGATGTCCGGCGCGGTGCCGTGCACGGCTTCGAAGATCGCCGCGTTCTCGCCGATGTTGGCACCCGGGGCCAGGCCCAGGCCGCCGACCAGACCGGCACACAGGTCGGAAATGATGTCGCCGAACAGGTTGGTGGTGACGATGATGTCGAACTGTTCCGGACGCATCACCAGCTGCATGCAGCAGTTGTCGACGATCATTTCCTGGAACTCGATGTCCGGGTACTTGGCCGCCACTTCGCGTGCCACGGCCAGGAACAGGCCCGAGGTCGACTTGATGATGTTGGCCTTGTGCACGGCGGTGACCTTCTTGCGGCCGGTGCTGCGGGCCAGCTCGAAGGCGTAACGCACGATGCGCTCGGAGCCCTTGCGGGTGATGCGGGTGCCGGAGAAAGCGGTCTCGCCGTCGGCCGACACTTCCTGGCCTTCGGCCAGGTACGCACCTTCGGTGTTCTCACGAACGGTGATCAGGTCGACGTTGTCGAAACGCGACTTGGTGTTCGGGAAGGTGTGGGCCGGACGCACGTTGGCGTACAGGTCGAAGTGACGGCGCAGGCTGACGTTGATCGAGGTGAAGCCACCACCGACCGGCGTGGTCAGCGGGCTCTTCAGCGCGACCTTGTTGCGCGCGATCGATTCCAGGGTCACCGCCGGCATCAGATCGCCGTGCTTCTCCAGAGCCACCAGGCCGGCGTCGGCGTCTTCGTACTCCAGGCCAGTCTTGAGCTGGTCGAGCACGAACAGGGTGGCGTCCATGATTTCCGGGCCAATGCCGTCGCCGCGGATGACCGTAATTTTCTGCGTCATTGATCGATGTTCCGAACAGGGGGAAAAACGCCGTCCGGACGTGCCCGGAAACGCCGGCGCAAAGGAAGTTTCACCCGCAATTATGCCTGAGCCGGGGCCGAGGTCCCAAATAGACCATGGTCCCAGTCCCGGCTCAGGCAGAATTGCCCGCGCATTCCACCTCTACCCCCGCCTGTCGGCGCGCCCCTGCAAACCGCTCTGCGGCTTGCCCGCGCATTCCACCTTATCCCCGCGCCTACCGGCGCGCCCCCTTGAACAACAAGGGGGCTCCTGGTCAGGGAGATCGCGGGGAAGGCCCCTGCGCGCGGGCGGTAGTGCCGGCCGCTGGCCGGCACCACCGGGAAGGGCGCAAGGTCCCGGTTCCCGGCGCTCGTCGGGCTCAGTGCTCGTGCGCGGCCGGGGCGGCGCCGCCGCCTTCCAGCTGGTCGAGAAAGTCCACGGCCCGGCGCAGGTGCGGGATCACGATCGAGCCACCAACCACCAGGCCCACCGAGAAGGTTTCGAAGAACTCTTCACGGGTCACCCCGGCGTCCTTGCACTGGGCCACGTGGTAGCTGATGCAGTCGTCGCAGCGCAGCACCATCGAGGCCACCAGGCCCAGCAGCTCCTTGGTCTTCACGTCCAGCGCACCGGCCTGGTAGGTCTGCGTGTCCAGCGCGAAGAAGCGGCGCACCACCTGGTTCGGCTCGCCCAGAATGCGTTCATTCATGCGCTTGCGGAAATCGGTGAACTCGGCGATCCGGTCCTTGCTGCCGTCGTCGGCCGCGCTCATGCCTGGCCCTGCCCGGCCAGCAGCGGCTCGAGCTTGCCTTCACGATGCAGGGCCATCATGTCGTCGTAGCCGCCAACGTGGACGTCGCCCACGAAGATCTGCGGGACGCTGGTACGGCGGGTCTTGGCCATCATCTTCTCGCGCTCGACCGGATCCAGGTCGATGCGGACCTCGGTCCATTGCTGGCCCTTGCTCTTGAGGAAGTTCTTGGCGGCCACGCAGTAAGGGCAGACGGCGGTGGAATAGATGGTGATGGCGGGGGTAGCGCCGGCGGACTGGGCTGTCACGGGAAACTCCACGATGGATCGACGGTCCATATATGGTACCGGTGCGCTGGAATTTCCACGCCACGCCCGCAACACTGTGGATTGATTAACGAATGGTTGCCCCCTGCCCTGCCACGCTGGGCAGACTCTGCCCGAGAATCGACCGCTTGCGACCCCTGCTGCTCACCGCTGCCCTCACCCTGGCCCTGGCTGCCCCGCTGGCGCAGGCCCAGGAGAAGCTGCCGGACATCGGTTCCTCGGCGGGCGAACTGCTGACCCCGGCCCGCCAGGCCGAGTACGGCGCGATGATGCTGCGCGAGCTGCGCAACTACGGCTACCTGCTGGACGATCCGCTGGTCAACGACTGGCTGCAGACCATGGGCACCCGCCTCGGTTCCAACAGCGACCAGCCGCGTCAGCCCTACACGTTCTTCGTGATGAAGGACCGCCAGATCAATGCCTTCGCCACCCTCGGCGGTTACATCGGCGTCAATGCCGGCCTGGTGCTGACGGCCGAGCGCGAGGACGAGGTGGCGGCGGTGCTGTCGCACGAAATCGCCCACGTCACCCAGCAGCACGTGCTGCGCGGGGTGGAGCGCGCCCAGCGCGACCAGATTCCGATCCTGCTGGGCATGCTGGCGGCGGTGGTTGCCGCCCAGGCCAGCAACAGTTCCTCCTCGGGCAACGCCACCATGGCGGCGATCAGCTCGGGCATGGGCCTGATGCAGCAACGGCAGATCGACTACACCCGCTCCAATGAATCCGAGGCCGACCGGCTGGGCATCCGCACGCTGTCGCGCAGCGGCTACGATGTGGATGCGATGGCCGGCTTCTTCGAGCGCATGTCCTCGGCGATGCGCGGCAATGATGGCGGTTACAGCGTTCCGGACTTCCTGCGCACCCATCCGGTCAACACCACCCGCATCAGCGAGGCCAAGGCCCGCGCCGAACAGATGAAGAAGGACACGGTGCTGCTGACCACGCGCACGCCCAGCGGCGAGCGCAGGGAACGGGTGGATCCGGCCGACCCGACCCTGGGCGATCCGCTGCTGCGCGGCATCAACCCGCTGTTGCCCGGCAGCGTGCTGCGGGTGCCGATCGGCCAGCTCAGCCGCGGCGCCAGTGGTGATTTCAACTGGGCCCGCGAGCGCCTGCGCGTACTCAGCGCCGACAGCCCGGCCGAACTGCAGCGCGAGTACGCCGATCTTGCGCGGCGGCAGAAGGACGGCCTGGACGACGCCCAGCGTTACGGCCAGGCACTGGCCAGCATGCGCGGCGGCCGCAGCGGCGCCAGCGAGGCCCGGCAGACGTTGACCGACCTGCTGAAGACCCACCCGGACAGCCTCTGGGTCGCCCTGGCCCTGGCCGAGGCGGAATCGCGCACCGGCCAATCCACCCAGGCCAATGCGCGCTTCGAGCAGCTGCTGCATGAGCACCCCAACAGCCGGCCGGTGGCCCTGACCTATGCCGAGATCCTGAACGAGCAAGGCGGCCAGGCCGCGGGTCAGCGCGCGCAGGCGATGCTGCGTCCGCTGCTGTCGCAAAGCGGTAACGATCCGGTCTTCCAGCAGCGCTACGCCCGCGCCAGTGAACTGGCCGGTGACAGTGTCCGCGCCAGCGAGGCCTATGCCGAGGCAGCGTTCCTGGGCGGGCGCCCCGAACAGGCCCTGATGCAGCTGCAGGCACTCAAGCGCAACCCCGCCCTGGACTACGTCGGCCGGGCCCGGGTGGATGCGCGAATCGAGTCGATCACCCCCACCGTACTCGAGCTGCGCCGGCAGGGTGTACAGGACCCGGACCTGGACCGCCGCTGAGCACGGCATGACCGGCAGATGGCAGCAATGCCAGATGCCGGCCAGGCAGTCACAAACATGTCATCAAACCGTAGTCTACTGGCACCACTCCAGTAACTGAGCCCTACGGTGCCCTCGTGCAGAAACGCATCCTGATCGTCGATGACGAGCCCGCGATCCGCGAAATGGTCGCCTTCGCCCTTCGCAAGGGCGATTACGAACCTGTCCACGCCGGTGACGCCCGCGAGGCCCAGACCGCCATCGCCGACCGCGTCCCCGACCTGATCCTGCTGGACTGGATGCTCCCCGGCACCAGCGGCCTGGACCTGGCACGGCGCTGGCGCAAGGAAACCCTGACCCGCGAAGTGCCGATCATCATGCTGACCGCGCGCGGCGAAGAGAACGACCGTGTCGGCGGCCTCGAAGCCGGTGTGGACGACTACGTGGTCAAGCCGTTCTCGGCGCGCGAACTGCTGGCCCGGATCCGCGCGGTCATGCGCCGCGCCCGCGACGATGACGAGGACGGCAGCGTGGCCGTGGGCTCGATCCGCATCGACGGCGCCGCCCATCGCGTGTTCGCCAACGACCAGCCGGTGCCGATCGGCCCGACCGAATACCGCCTGCTGCACTTCTTCATGACCCATCCTGAGCGCGTGTACACCCGTGCGCAGCTGCTGGACCACGTGTGGGGCGGCAGCGTGTATGTGGAAGAACGCACCATCGACGTGCACATCCGACGACTGCGCAAGACGCTGGAACCGTTCAACGCCGAGAACATGGTGCAGACCGTGCGCGGTGCCGGTTACCGCTTCTCCACCGCAACCTGAGCCTCGTCGTGCCGGCGCCGTGCACCCCACGGTGCCGGCGTCGGCAACTCTGCTATAACCCTCGGTTCACCTGCGTGAACCGCCGCAACCCACGACGAGACCGCAATGCCCCGCCACATCCGCTCTGCCTGGTTGAAGACACTGGCCACCGTGGCCATCGTGTTGCTGTTGGCCGGTCTGGTCGGATGGTTCACTGGCCACCTGTGGCTGTGCATCGCGCTGGCGGCACTGGCGACGCTGGTCTGGCATTACTGGCGGCTGCGCCGCGTGCTGCGCCGGCTGACCGCGCGCCAGCGCTGGGACACCGCCGCCGAAGGCACCGGCGTCTGGAACGAGCTGGACCGCCTGCTGTACCGCAACCAGGTCGAGATGCGCGTGCGCAAGCGGCGCCTGCTGGACATGCTGCGCAGCTATCGCGCTGCAGCGGCCGCGCTGCCCGACGCCGTGGTGGTGCTGGACCGCAACAGCCAGCGCGTACAGTGGTTCAACGAAGCGGCCACGGCGCTGCTCGGCCTGCACCATCCCGGCGATCTGGGTGAAGCCCTGGTCGAACGCCTGCAGCCGATGCCGCTTGCCCACTGGCTGGCCGGTGGCCGCAACGCCGAACCGATCCTGGACGTGCCCTCGCCGGTCGATCCTGCGATCCGCCTGAACCTGCGCCTGATTCCCTATTCGTCCGACTACTGGCTGCTGATCGCCCGCGACGTCAGCAAGCTGCTGCGCCTGGAACAGGTGCGCCGCGATTTCGTGGCCAACGTTTCACACGAACTGCGCACCCCGCTCACCGTGGTCCACGGCTACCTGGACATGATGGACCCGGAGGATTTCCCGGGAACCGGACCGATGCTGGAAGAGATGCGCAAGCAAAGCCAGCGCATGGCCCAGCTGGTGGAGGACCTGTTGACCCTGTCGCGGCTGGAATCGCAGGAACACAGCGAAGCCGAGACGGTGGCCATGCAGCCCATGCTGGCCACGCTGCGCCGCGAAGCCGAGGCGCACAGCCAGGGCCGCCACCAGATCAGCATCGACGACCTGGCCGGCGTGGACCTGCAGGGTTCGACCAAGGAACTGCACAGCGCCTTCTCCAACCTGGTCACCAACGCGGTGCGCTACACCCCGGCCGGTGGCCGCATCGCGGTGGAGTTCCGCCGCGAGGGCGACGGCGTGGTGCTGGCGGTGCGTGACACCGGCTACGGCATTCCTGCCACCCACCTGCCGCGCCTGACCGAACGTTTCTACCGTGTCTCCAGCAGCCGCTCACGCGAAAGCGGCGGCACCGGCCTGGGCTTGTCGATCGTCAAGCACATCCTCGGTCTGCACCACGCACGCCTGGAAATCGACAGCGAGGTCGGCAAGGGCTCGGTGTTCGCCTGCCATTTCGATGCCGACCACGTGCGACCGCGTGAATCCGCCCCCCTGACCTCCTTCGAAGAATGACGCCATGAGCAGCCTCGGATCCCTCCCCCTCCCCGTGAGCACGGACAGCGATCCGTTGCGCGACCCGGCGCTGTACATCAACCGCGAACTGTCGCAGCTGGATTTCAACTTCCGCGTGCTGGCGCAGGCGATGGACCCGCAGGTGCCGCTGCTGGAGCGCCTGCGCTTCATGTGCATTTCCTGCACCAACCTGGATGAATTCTTCGAGATCCGTGCCGCTGCGGTCCGTCATGCGCAGGAGTTCGGCCTGCCGCCGGCACCGGATGGCATGAGCCCGCAGGCCATTCTCAATGCCATCCACGAGCGCGCCGCCGAGCTGGTGGACCAGCAGTACCGCTGCTGGAACCAGACGCTGCGTCCGGCGCTGATGGAGGCCGGCATCGGCGTGCTCGGCCGCAACTCCTGGACCCACCGGCAGAAGCGCTGGCTGCGTGCCTACTTCCGCAACGAGATCATGCCGGTGCTGTCGCCGCTGGGCCTGGATCCGGTGCATCCGTTCCCGAAGATCCTCAACAAGTCGCTGAACATCGTGGTGGTGCTGAAGGGCACCGATGCGTTCGGCCGCAGCGGCCACCTGGCCATCGTGCGCGCACCGCGCTCGCTGCCGCGGATCATCCAGCTGCCGGAAAAACTCGGCGGGCCGCAGAACTTCGTGTTCCTGTCCTCGGTGCTGTCCACTTTCGTGGACGAGTTGTTCCCGGGCCTGGAAGTGCTGGGCGCCTATCAGTTCCGTGTCACCCGCAACTCCGAGCTGGTGGTGGACGAGGAGGAAGTGGAAAACCTGGCGCTGGCGCTGCGTGACGAGCTGGTGGACCGTGGCTACCGTCCTGCGGTGCGCCTGGAAATCGCCCACGACATGCCGCGCGACATCGTCCGCACCCTGCTGCAGAACTTCGGCCTGACCGAGAACGCGGTGTACCGCATCGATGGACCGGTCAACCTCAACCGCATCATCCAGCTGTACGACCTGATCGCGCAGCCGGACCTGAAGTATCCGCCGATGACCCCGCGCACCCTGCGCGACAGCGACGGCATCTTCGAGACCACCGCACGCAAGGACCTGCTGCTGCACCACCCCTTTGACGCGTTCGCTGCGGTGCTGGACCTGATCCGCCAGGCCGCGCTCGATCCGAACGTGCTGGCGATCAAGCAGACCCTGTACCGCACCGGCAAGGACTCGTTGATCGTCGATGCGCTGATCCAGGCCGCACGTGCCGGCAAGGACGTGACCGTGGTAGTCGAGCTGCGCGCGCGGTTCGATGAAGAAGCCAACCTGGGCCTGGCCGATCGGCTGCAGGAAGCCGGCGTGCAGGTGGTGTATGGCGTGGTCGGCTACAAGACCCACGCCAAGATGCTGTTGATCGTGCGCCGCGAAGGCCGCAAGCTGCGCCGCTACGTGCACCTGGGCACCGGCAACTACCACAGCGGTACCGCACGCGCGTACACCGACCTGAGCCTGATCACCGCCGATGCCGATATCGGCAACGACGTGCACCTGCTGTTCCAGCAGCTGTCCGGGCTGGCCTCGAAGATGAAGCTCAAGCGCCTGCTGCAGTCGCCCTTCACCCTGCATACCGGGATCCTGGCGAGGATCGAGCGCGAGACGCGCGTTGCTGCCGCCGGGCGACCGGCGCGGATCATCGCCAAGATGAACGCCCTCAATGAGCCGCAGGTGATCCGTGCGCTGTACGCCGCCTCGCAGGCGGGTGTGCAGATCGACCTGATCATCCGTGGCGCCTGCACCCTGCGCCCGGGCGTACCCGGCGTGTCGGACAACATCCGCGTGCGCTCGATCGTCGGCCGCTTCCTGGAACACAGCCGGGTCTACTGGTTCGGCAACGACGGCGCACCGGAGCTGTACTGCGCCAGCGCCGACTGGCTGGAGCGCAACCTGCTGCGCCGGGTGGAAACCTGCTTCCCGATCCTCGACCCGGCACTGGCCAAGCGGGTCTATCGCGAAGTGCTGCAGAACTACCTGGACGACAACCTCAACGCCTGGGAGCTGGATGCCGAGGGCATCTACCACAAGCGCGCCCCGGCCCACGACGAAGCCCCGCATTCGGCACAGATGGCATTGATGCAGGGACTCTGACCTGGTAGGTGCCGACCTTGGTCGGCACGTTTGGATGCATCCACGCATGGCGTGGATCTACCGTGTCGCCCAAGGTCGACACCTACCAACAGCCGCGGCGATCTGTCGAAGGTCGACACATGCAGGGTCTTTGATCCGGTAGATGCTGACCTTGGTCGGCACGTTTGGATGCATCCACGCATGGCGTGGATCTACCGCGTCGACCAAGGTCGACACCTACCAAGAGCAGGCAATGCCATTCCGACCGATCGCGGAGATCTGTCGAAGGCGGGGTGGGTCCGGTTGCGGGGGTGTCCGCGGCATGGATGCCGCGGCCAAGCCCCAAAGGATGGGTTCACGGCGTCCCCCGCAACCGGACCCACCCCGCCATCCCACGGATACCCCGCTTTTGACGTTGACGTTGATTCTGCGGGTGCAGGGTGCAGCCCTGCCGCCGCCCCCCCACCACAAAATGTGAAGGCCGCGCGGTGACGAGTTCACCGCCCCTTCGGCTAACATTCGCCCATGCCGCATACCACCACGACTCCGCCCGCATTGCAGGATGGCGACCTGCTGGCCGCCATCGACCTTGGCTCCAATAGTTTCCACATGGTCATCGCGCGTTACACGCTTGGCCAGCTGCGGGTGATCGACCGCCTGCGCGAGACCGTGCGCATGGCCGACGGCCTGGACGGCAAGGGCGGACTCTCCGCAGCAGCGCGGCAGCGCGCGCTGGAGTGCCTGGCCCGGTTCGGCCAGCGCATCCGCAACGTCCCGCCACATCGCGTGCGTGCACTGGCCACCAATACCGTGCGCCAGCTGCGTTCGCCGCAGGCCTTCCTGATGCCGGCCGAAACCGCGCTCGGGCATGCCATCGAAGTGGTCAGTGGCCGCGAAGAGGCGCGACTGATCTACCTGGGCGTGGCCCATGCGCAACCGCCCAAGCCCGACCAGCACCGCCTGGTCATCGACATCGGCGGCGGCTCGACCGAGTTCATCATCGGCAAGGGCATGCAGACCCTGGAACGCGAGAGCCTGCAGGCCGGCTGCATCGCCAGCACCCGTCGCTTTTTCCCGGGCGGCAAACTCAGCAAGAAGCGCTGGAAGGATGCCCTGGCCGAGATCGGCCGGGAGTTCCAGCCCTTCGCCAGCAAATACCGCGCGCTGGGCTGGCAGGAGGCTCTGGGGTCGTCCGGCACCCACAAGGCCATCAGCGAAATCTGCGCGACGATGAAGCTGAGCAAGGGCGCGATCACGGCCGAGGCGTTGCCGCAGCTCCGCGATGAGCTGCTGAAGGCCAAGAAGATCGACGACATCGTGCTGCCCGGCCTGTCCAGCGATCGCCGCCCGATCATCGCCGGCGGCATCCTGGTGCTGGAGGCCGCCTTCCAGGCACTGGGCCTGCAGAAGCTGCTGGTCAGCAAGGCCGCGATGCGCGAGGGCATCCTCTATGACATCCTCGGCCGTGCCGGTGACAACGACCCGCGCGATGAATCGGTGGCCGCCCTCACCCATCGCTATGGCATCGATACGGTGCAGGCCGGTCGCGTGCAGGACACCGCACTGTCGTTGCTGGAGCAGGTGCAGGAACGCTGGAAGCTGGATGCCGATGATGCACGCATGCTCGGCTGGGCCGCACGCCTGCATGAGCTGGGGTTGATGATCGCCCACAGCGGTTACCACGTGCATGGCAGCTACGTGCTGGAGAACTCGGACATCGCCGGCTTCTCGCGGCAGGAGCAGCAGATGCTGGCGACGCTGGTGCGCAATCACCGCCGCGGCATCAGCAAGACCGCCTTCGATGCCATCCCCGAACGCCTGCTGCTGACGGCACGACGCCTGGTTGCCCTGTTGCGCCTGGCGGTACTGCTCAACCGCGCGCATGAAGACGCACCGCTGCCGGTGCTGGAGCTGACCGCCGACGACAGCCGCCTGTCGCTGATCGTGCCGCAGGCCTTCATCGATGCGCGGCCGCTGCTGCGCGCCGACCTGATCGGCGAGACCGAAGGCATCGCCGGGCTGGGCATCCAGTTCCGTCCGTTCGTGGTCTGAGCAGGACGCCGAGGGCGCCCACGCATCACCCGTCGGCGCCCGATTACATTTCGTTACAGTTCGCGCAATCGACCGCCAATTCCTGCTGCAACGCAGCAGCTGGCGGCGCTTGCGCGTGCCGAGCCTTCACGTAAACCCCTGCTTTTGTTCACGTTTGGTGAAAACAGGTGATGCGTAACGACACAAACCGACATGCGCTCTTTACAGAGCATTAACCAACGAGACTACTATCGGGTCATCGGCTCGGTCTTGGACCTGCCGATTCCTTCGACGCCCGTTTTGGCGTCCTTTGCACGACCCGAGAGAGAGAGCTCGTCATGACTTCACGCACCACCGCACTGGGGCAGGCCATCCGCTACGCCCTGGCAACCACTGCGACGCTGGCTGCGCTGCCGGCGTTCGCCCAGAGCAGCAGCACCGCATCGCCGACCAACCTGGACCGCATCGAGATCACCGGTTCGCGCATCCGCCAGGTGGACGTTGAAACGGCGCAGCCGGTGCTGGCCCTGAGCCGTACCGATATCGAACGCCAGGGCTTCAGCTCCGTTGCCGACATCCTGCAGAACGTGACGGCGATGGGCAGCCCGGCGATCAGCCGCGCAAACGCGCTGAGCTCGGGCGAAAACACCGGCGGCACCTACATCGACATGCGCAACCTGGGGGCGCAGCGCACCCTGGTGCTGGTCAACGGCAAGCGCCTGGGCATCAGCACCTCGGGCCTGCAGGACGTGTCCTCGCTGCCGGTGTCGGCGGTGGAGCGTATCGAAGTGCTGAAGGATGGCGCTTCGGCCATCTACGGTTCCGATGCGATGGCCGGCGTGGTCAACATCATCACCCGTTCCAACGTCAACGGCGTGACCGCCAACGTCTACCACGGCCAGTACAGCGAAGGTGACGGCGCGCGCGACCGCTTCGACGTGGTGGGTGGCTGGAGCAACGACCGCGTGTCGCTGACGCTGGCGCTGGAACACTCCGAAGAAAAGAGCGTGTGGGCACGTGACCGTTGGTTCAGCAAGTACGGTACCAGCGACCACAACCCCAATGACCCCTCCAACTGGACCACGCTGAGCCAGTACGGCCAGATCACCGGCCTGAAGGGCCGCCCGGGCTGTACCGATACCCGCCTGGGCTGCGGCTACTCGCTCAACCGTGGTGCCGACCCGACCAACCCGGCCAATTACCACCTGACCGATGCGACGCCGTTCACCGGTGACGTCAGCAATGCCAACGACCAGATGCACGTCATGTACCCGATCAAGCGTGATTCGGTGTACTTCGATGGCCGCTTCAAGCTGACCGATGACATCAACCTGCGCACGGAGTTCGGCTACAACAAGCGTTCTTCCGAGCGCCAGATCGCCGGCTACCCGACCCAGTCCAGCTCGGTGTCCATTCCCAATGACCCGAACGCCACTGGCCAGATGTCCAGGGACAGCTACTTCAACCCGTTCGGCAGCCAGCACGGTTACGCCAACCCGACCGCAGTGTCCTGGAACCGCCGCACCTGGGAAGTGCCGCGCGTGAGCACCAGCGAACTGAAGACCTATCGTGCGGTGGTGTCGCTGGATGGTGCCTTCGAGATCGGCGAGCGCTACTTCGACTGGGACGTGGGCTACCAGTACAACCGCAACGAGCTGACCGCCACCGCCACCGGCAACCTGCACAAGAAGCGCGTGCGTGATGCCGTGGGCCCGTCGTTCCTCGACCCGGCCACCGGCAAGGTGATGTGCGGCCGCCAGGGCGCGGTCATCGATGGCTGCAAGCCGTGGAACCCGCTGGTGCCGTTTGGCAAGAACGACCCGAACGGCCTGACCGGCAACGAAGAGCTGCTGTCCTGGCTGTTCCCGTCAGAAAAAACCACCGGCCGCACCACCACCAAGAATGCGTTCGCCAATCTGTCGGGCAGCATCATGACCCTGCCGGCTGGCGACCTGGGCTTTGCCTTCGGCGTCGAAAGCCGCAAGGAAGATGGCAAGTACACGCCTGACGCGCTGGCCCAGACCGGTGCCACCACCAACCTGGCCGCTGGCCCGACCGGTGGCAGCTACACGGTGAAGGAAGCGTACCTGGAGTTGAACGTGCCGGTGCTGGCCGACCTGCCGGGTGCCAAGGAACTGAGCTTCAGCGCCGCAACGCGTTTCTCCGAGTACAACACCTTCGGCAACACCCTCAACAGCAAGTTCGGCTTCAAGTGGAAGCCGATCGACCAGCTGCTGGTCCGCGGCACCTGGGCCGAAGGTTTCCGTGCACCGACCATCAGTGACCTGTACGGTGGCGGTTCGGAAACCTTCGCGCAGTTCAGCGATCCCTGCGACACCGTGTTCGGCGCTTCCAAGAACAGTGCTGAAGTCCGCGGACGTTGCGCACGCGACATCGCCGATGCCGGCAACTTCCGTCAGCTGCGCCAGGGCAATACGCCGGTGACCACCGCACAGGACGCAACGCCGACGCCGTTCGTATCCGGTTCCAACCCGCAGCTGACCCCGGAAACCTCGACCAGCAAGACGCTGGGCCTGGTGTGGAGCCCGACCTTCGTAAGCAACCTCAACGTTGCGCTGGACTGGTGGAAGATCCGCATCGACAACACCATTGTCGATGACAGCCCGAACCAGATCCTCACCGACTGCTACGAGCAGGGTATCGAAGCGCGTTGCAGCCGCTTCACCCGTGATGCCGCCACCGGCATCGTCACCGGCCTGAAGTTCGGCAACCGTAACGCAGGCTTCGCAGAGACCGAAGGCTACGACCTGGACGTCAGCTACCGCGTGGATACCAGCTACGGCAAGCTGAGCGCTGGCTGGACCAGCACCTACGTCAGCAAGAACGTGTACCGTTCGACCAACGATGCCGGCGTGGTGCCTACCCCGATCAACGGCGTGGCCAACACCATCGGCACCAGCACCAGCCTGGCATTCCGGGTGCGTTCGAACCTGGTGCTGGGTTGGGATATCGGTGACTTCGGCGTCAGCTGGACCGCGCGTTACTACTCCGGCGTGAAGGAGCGTTGCCTCAACGCCACCCGCTACGCGGATGAGTGCTCCGATCCGGAATTCATGGCACCGTGGATCAAGGGCACCCGCGATTACAACCAGCGTGGCGCGGTCACCTTCCACGACGTGCAGTTCCGTTACAACCTGCCGTGGGATGCCACCGTGTCGGTTGGCGCCAACAACGTGTTCGGCAAGGAAGGCCCGGTGATGTACAGCAAGCCGAATTCGTCGTTCTCCTACTACGGTGGCTACGACATCGGTCGTTTCATGTACATGAAGTACCAGCAGCGCTTCTGATCCACACGCTGGCGCAACACCACGACCACGGCCCTTCGGGGCCGTGGTTTTTTTGTGCCCCTGAATTACGCAGGCATCGCCTTGCCCGGCCGTCATCGCGCTGTCGCAAAGCGGTCATGTCCGCTACATCGCCAAGCCTGAGCATGCGTAAAACCGGAGGCCCGCCATGCGCTATGCCATCGTCACCGAAACCTACCCGCCGGAGATCAACGGCGTCGCACTGACCGTGCAGGGCCTGGAGCAGGGATTGCGCGCCGCCGGCCACGAGGTCGACCTGATCCGCCCGCGACAGGCCAGTGAAGCGCTGGAGGCGGTACCGGGCACCCTGCTGGTTCCGGGCGCGGCCTTGCCGCGCTATCCCGGCCTGCGCTTCGGCCTGCCCGCACCGATCCGGCTGGGCCGGCACTGGCGGCAGCAGCGCCCGGACGCGATCTACGTGGCGACCGAGGGCCCATTGGGCTGGTCGGCACTGCGCACCGCGCGCCGCCTGGGCATTCCGGTGGCTACCGGGTTCCACACCCGCTTCGACGAATACCTGCCCGACTACGGCGTGGCGTGGCTGCAGTCGGCGGCAATGCGCTGGATGCGCCGCTTCCACAACCAGGCCGATGCGACCCTGGTGCCCACCCGCGAACTGCAGGAATTTCTCACCGAACAGGGTTTCGAGCGTGTGCGCCTGCTCGCGCGCGCGGTCGACAACCAGCAGTTCGACCCCGCACGCCGCGACCCGGCGCTGCGCGAAGAATGGGGCATCGATGGTACGGGGCTGGCAGCGATCTACGTCGGCCGCATCGCCGCCGAAAAGAATCTCGGCCTGGCGGTGAAAGCCTTCCGCAAGCTGCAGCAGGTGCGCCCGAAAGCACGCTTCATCTGGGTCGGCGATGGCCCGGCGCGCGAAAAACTGGCCCATGAGAATCCCGATTTCATCTTCTGCGGCATCCAGCGTGGCGATGCCCTCGCCCGCCATTTCGCCAGTGGCGACCTGTTCCTGTTCCCCAGCCGCAGCGAGACATTCGGCAACGTGACCCTGGAAAGCATGGCAAGCGGCCTGGCCACGGTCGCTTTCGACTACGGCGCAGCCCGCGAGTACCTGCGCAACGGCGAGAACGGTGCGGCAGTGGATGACGACGAGCAGTTCGTGCAGGCAGCAGTTCAACTGGCTGCCGATGACGCCCTGCGCCGCGAGTTGGGTGGCAACGCGGCACGGGCGATGAAGCGGCTGCACCCGCAGCAGGTGGTGGCGGAGTTTGAAAGCCTGTTGGCGGAACTGGCCAGCGCGCGGAGGAGCGGACATGCGCACCACGCCGCTTGAGCTGCTGGCCGGTCGCGAAGCTCGCTTGTGTCGCCGCGCCAACCACTACTGCCGACGTCGCCGCGTGCGGCGCGTGTTCTCGATCATCAGCCGGCTCGGCGATGGCGTGTTCTGGTACATGTTGATGGGCGCGCTGGTGCTCATTGATGGCTTCGATGGCCTGCGTGCATCGGTGCACATGGCCGCCACCGGCCTGGCCGCACTGTTGCTGTACAAGGGGCTGAAACGCTGGACCCGGCGACCACGACCGTACGCGGCCGACCTGCGTATCCGTGCCTGGGTGGCGCCGCTGGATGAGTTCAGTTTCCCGTCCGGGCATACCCTGCACGCGGTGTCGTTCACCATCGTCGCGCTGGCCTACTACCCCTGGCTGGCACCGCTGCTGGTGCCGTTCACCTTCGGCGTGGGCCTGTCGCGCGTAGTACTGGGCCTGCACTACCCGAGCGACGTTCTGGCGGCCACCGGCATCGCTGCACTGCTGGCCTCGGCCAGCCTGGCCTGGCTGCCGTTGCCGGTGTGATGCCCGGCGACTGCGCAGGGCCCTGCGCTACCGGCGAAGCGATGCCCTAGAATATCCGCATGACCACGCTGTTCATCTCCGATCTGCATCTGGACCCCAGCCGTCCGGCCATCACCGACCTGTTCCTGCGCTTCCTGCGCGAGGAGGCGCCCGGCGCCGACGCGCTGTACATCCTCGGCGATCTGTTCGAAGCCTGGATCGGCGATGACACCCCCTCGGCCGCAGCCGATGCGGTAGCCGATGCACTGAAGGTACTGTCCGACAGCGGCGTGCCGGTGTTCTTCATCCGCGGCAACCGTGATTTCCTGCTCGGCGAAGACTACGCCCGCCGCGCCGGCCTGCGCATCCTGCCGGACCCGTGCATGATCGAGCTGTACGGCCGCCCGGTGCTGCTGCAGCACGGCGACCTGCTGTGCACCGATGACATTCCCTACCAGCAGTTCCGCGCCCAGACCCGCGACCCCGTCTTCCAGGCGCAGTTCCTGTCACAGCCGCTGGAGGCGCGCATCGCCTTCGCGCAGAAAGCGCGTGATGCCAGCCAGGCGCGCCAGTCGGAAATGAAGCAGGGCGACCGTGCGCAGTTCGAAACCGTCACCGACGTGGCCCCGGCCGAAGTGGAAGCCACTTACGCGCGCCACGGCGTGGACACGATGATCCATGGCCATACCCATCGCCCGGCGATCCACACCCTGCAGGCCGGCGGACGCAGCTGCACCCGCATCGTGCTGGGGGACTGGTACGAACAGGGCTCGGTGCTGCGCGTGGATGCCAACGGCTGGACCCTGGATACGCTCGCGCGCGTCTGATGGGTCGCAGGGTGCCAACCAAGGTTGGCATCTACCAGAGCAGGTGTACCCGCCCTGGTAGACGCCGACCCTGGTCGGCGCTTGGCCTCAGCGGAAGGCCGCGATGGTGGCCTTGGTATTGACCAGCACGCGCTGGTTGTCGGCACTGCTGGCGATGCCCATCGGCACGCCGTTGTAGCTGATGTTCGGATTGGACCAGTAGTTCAGACGCGGGCAGCCGGCCGAGCAGTCGTAGGCCATGATCGTGCGCCAGCGCGATCCGCTGGCCGGCTCATAGCGATAGCCATGACCATAGGCATACGGTGACGTGCTCGGATCACTGGCGATATCGTGCCGTGCGCTCTGCAGGTGGCCGATTTCATGGGCGAACGAGTAGTAGCCCGTGGCGCAATCCCAGTACACCGCGGCAAACGCGGTCGATGCGGTGGAACCGATGCCCGAGGCCAGCCCGCAATAGCTGGTGTTGTTGATCAGCAGAACGCCTACGTCGGCCGCGGTGCTGTTGCGACTGGTGTGGATGCTGTCCATGTAGCCGTCGCTGGTGCCACGGAAACGCGACAGGTCGGTGGTGAAATTGCCGGACTCGGTGTAGCTGGTGGTTTCATAACCGGCCAGCTGCAGGGTCAGGCCCACGTTGCTGTTGGTATACCCCTGGTTGGATTCGGCAACGGCCAACTGCACCAGCGACTGCATGTTGCCACCGTAGGCGCTCACTGCAGCGTTGGTCGCCACCACCAGCACGCGGATGGTCGCCGGGCTTCCCGACGAGGCCTGTGCAGTGCCTAAGCGATCATTTGCCGGCATGGCGATCTTCGGCAACTGGTTGTAGTCAGCCGGATGATCGGCGGGCATCCGCGACTCATCCACCTCGACCAGCACGTGGCGGTTGCCGAGCGGACGCAGACGATACAGTTTGCCGTCCTTGCGGATCGAACCGGTGAGGGTATTGCCCGAGCGCACCAGGATCAGCGAGTTGCCCGGATCATCCTGGCCATTGGACGTGGCCGCCTGCAGGCGATCGGACGGCGAGCGCAGCTGGCCGTACCAGACGCTGCCGCCATCCGGCAGCGCCTCGACCTTGCTGCGAACGGCCTGCACCTTCTGCCCGAGCAGCTCGAATTCCAGCTGTGGCTGCGCGGTGGCGGCGGCATCGACTCGCACTTCCTGTACGGCGGCGGTGGACGGGGTGGCCAGCAATCGCCCCAGTGCCGGCTCACTGCTGGCCGATGCACGGCTGAGCACGGTGACCGGCTCGAACAACGGCGCCGCACTCGCGGCCGCCGCTACCGACAATCCCAACAACAGACCACCTGTCGCTTTACCTATCGATCTGGACATCATCTTGTCGCTCCTTGGAGTGAAGTAGACAGCGTTGATGCAGCACGACCCGGGGAGCCGGGTTCGGCCATCAGGCCTGCGCAGGGCGTGTGAATTCAATAGATGACGGGAATGGAAATCGCGATCTGTGATCGACCGCATCTGCGTTCAGTGAGGTCAAAAGCGTCAATACACTTCGCCAACACAAAGCTTTCGCGCTACCGTGACGTGGCCACGACGGGAAATGCACATGGCACCAGGACAGCACAGCAGTGACATGACGGCTGATCCGGGCCTGCTGCGGATCGGCCTGTTCTTCGACGGCACCCGCAACAATGCGCACAACCTGGCGCAGGGTCACCGGCAGGTGCCGCGACCGCGCCCTGCCCTGCTCCGCGCCGATGACGATTCGACCTACCAGAGCCGGCTGACCAGCAGCTACGACAACGGCGCCACCAACATCGCGCGCCTGCACCAGCTGTATCCGGACAGCCGACGCACACCGGGCAGCGCACCTTCGCTGGCGATCTATGTTGAAGGTGTCGGCACCCGCGACGATGCCGAAGACGACCTGATCGGCCTGGCCTTCGGGATTGGCGCCAGTGGCGTGCAGGCGAAGGTGCAGCGTGCATTGCAGGTGTTGCTGCCGGCCGCACTGTCGTCACTTGCCGGGCAGTGGCGCGCGCCGCTGCACAGCGTGCAGCTTGATCTGTTCGGCTACTCACGCGGCGCGGCCTCCGCGCGCGATGTGGCCAACCACCTGCGCGGGTGGGATGCCGCGCGCTGGCAGCAGCTTCTGCTGCACGCGGGGCTTTCGTGCAGCGCCGATTTCGCCCTGCCGCGGCCGGCACTGCGCTTCGTCGGCCTGTTCGACACGGTGGTCGCCGTCAACGGCGGCCGCGCCGACGAACACCCCCGCATCGCCCTGCCCGCCGGCATCGCCGAGGCTGTGTTGCAGCTCAGCGCGCGCGATGAGCATCGCCAGCACTATGCGTTGACCACGGTGGCACCGACCCATCCCGAAATCGCACTGCCCGGTGTGCACGCCAACATCGGTGGAGGCTACGACCAGGTGGAGGAAGGGCCCAAGCTGCTCAGCCGGCCCCGACGGCAGCAGCTGCGCCGGCCCGGCGTGGAGGACTACCAGACACCGCCACTGGCCCTGCTGCAGGCGACGACCGCCTACGCGGAAGCACAGGCCGACGCCGAGCGCTGGCGGCAGCAGCTGGGGTTGAACCCGAGGGAAGTGTGGGTCGATGTCTGGCACCAGTGGCAGCAGCAACGACGCGCCGGCAGCCGCAGCGTGCTGATGTCACCGGTGCTGTACGTCACCGCTGCGGTGGTGCTGCACCGGCGCATCGATTGGCGCTATCAGCTGGTTGCGCTGCAGGTGATGCAGAAGCACGCTGTCGATGCCGGTGTGACCTGGACCGCCGACGCCGCCGAGGTGGCGGGTTGGGAGCTGCCTGGTGCACTGCAGCCGATCGCGCGCCGCCTGATCGCCGGCCAGTCGCTGACCCCGACGCAGGAAGCGTTGTTGCGCCGCCGTTACCTGATGCAGTCCGCACACTGGAATTTCGATGCGCTGGGCGATACCGCCCTGACCTACACCGCCGATGCCGGTGTCAGCGAGCTGCCGTATCGCCCTGGGCCGGGGTTGTTCTACATCAACCGGCCGACGGTGGATGGCAGGCGCGTGGTGTTGCCGAACGCATGAGAACCAAAAAGGGGACGGAGGGGATTAAGTCGTTTGTGGCACAAACGACTTAATCCCCTCCGTCCCCTTTTCTTTCAGCCGGCCTGCTCGACCAGGTTGGCCAACTCGTCGCTATCGAAACCGGCCAGCAGGCGCGCTTCCATATTGAACGGCCCGTGCAGGTAGCCACCGGCATACTCGACCAGCAGTTCCTTGAAACGTGCGCGCGGTTCGACGCCGGCGCGCTCGCAGCACCAGCGGAACCAGCGCGACCCAGCGGCAACGTGTGCAACCTCCTCGCGCAGGATCACTTCCAGCACATCAGCGGTTTCACCGTCGCCGACATTGCGCAGCTTGTCGATCATGCCAGGCGTCACGTCCAGCCCACGCGCTTCCAGCACGCGCGGCACCAGCGCCATGCGTGCCAGGCCATCGTGTGCAGTCTTCTCGCACATTTCCCACAGGCCGTTGTGCGCAGGGAAATCGGCGTACTCATGGCCATGTGCCAGCAGGCGCTCGCGCAGCAGCATGAAGTGGCGCGATTCGTCGTCGGCGCAGCTCACCCAGTCGGCATGGAACGCTGCCGGCAGACCGCGGAAGCGGTATACCGCGTCCCAGGCCAGGTCGATCGCATTGAGCTCGATATGGGCGATGGCATGGATGAACGCCGCGCGCCCCTCCACACCGCCCAGGCCGCGCCGGGGCACTTCACGCGGATGCACCATCAGCAGCTGCGGCGGTCGGCCCGGCATGCGGATCGGTTCGGCTGGCGGCGCATCGGCCGGTACGTTCAACCGGCCGGCGCGGAACGCAGCGGCGTAGGCTTGGGTCAGTGCGACCTTGCGCAGGGGATCGGCTTCGGCCAGGCACTGCTGCGCGGCGCGCAGCAGATTGCCACCGACGTCAGGCACGTCGATCACCGCCTGGACCTCAGGCGCGGCGCTTGTGCTTGGCGTCGTCCGAACGCAGCTGCTGGATGCGCTCGAAGTAGCCCGGTTCGATGCCCGTCGGGTAATGCCCGTTGAAGCACGACGAATCGAAGTTGCGCAGCGCCGGATTGCCTTCGCTCACCGCCGCTTCCATGTCTTCGATGTCCTGGTAGATCAGCCAGTCGCAGCCCAGGTGGGCTTCGATTTCCTCGATGCTGCGGTTGTGCGCGACCAGTTCTTCAGCGGCCGGCATGTCGATGCCGTAGATGTTCGGGTAACGCACCGGCGGTGCGGCGCTGGCCAGGTAGACCTTGCGCGCGCCGGCATCTCGCGCCATCTGCACGATCTGCTGGCTGGTGGTGCCGCGCACGATCGAGTCGTCCACCAGCAGCACCACGCGGTTGCGGAACTCCAGGTGGATCGGGTTGAGCTTGCGGCGCACCGACTTCACCCGCTCGCCCTGGCCCGGCATGATGAACGTGCGGCCGATGTAACGGTTCTTGATGAAGCCTTCGCGGTACTTCACCCCGAGCACGTTGGAGATCTCCAGCGCAGCATCGCGCGAGGTGTCCGGGATCGGGATGATGGTGTCGATGTCGTGGTCCGGGCGCAGGCGCAGGATCTTCTCGCCCAGCTTGATGCCCATGCGCATGCGCGCCTTGTGCACCGACACGTTGTCGATCATCGAATCGGGGCGTGCGAAGTACACGTACTCGAAGATGCACGGGGTGTGTTCGGCCGGCTCGGCGCAGATTTCCGAGAACAGTTCACCGCGCGCGGTGATCACCAGCGCTTCGCCCGGCTGCACGTCACGCACGCGCTGGAAGCCCAGCACGTCCAGCGCAGCCGACTCGGAGGCAACGATGTACTCGTCACCCTCGGCGTGGCTGCGCTTGCCCAGCACCAGCGGGCGGATGCCATGCGGATCGCGGAAAGCGACCAGGCCCAGGCCCAGCACCACGCTGACCACTGCATAGCCGCCCTTGCAGCGACGGTGCACGCCGGCCACCGCGCGGATGGCGGCTTCCGGGCTGAGCTGGCGCTGCTGTTCCAGTTCGTAGGCGAACACGTTCAACAGCACTTCGCTGTCCGAATCGGTATTGACGTTGCGGCGGTCCTGCTCGAACACCTGCTGGCGCAGGTCCTCGGTGTTGATCAGGTTGCCGTTGTGGGCCAGCGCGATGCCGTACGGCGAATTGACGTAGAACGGCTGCGCCTCGTCCATGCCTTCGGAACCCGCGGTCGGGTAGCGCACATGGGCGATACCGACGCTGCCTTCCAGGGTGGACATGGTGCGTGCATCGAAGACATCGCGGACCAGGCCGGTGGCCTTCTGCACCCGCAGGCGGCTGCCGTTGACGGTGGCGATGCCCGCCGCGTCCTGGCCGCGATGCTGGAGGACGGTCAAGCCGTCATACAACTGCCCGGCGACGTTCTGGTTGCCGACGATTCCGACGATGCCACACATGATGCGAGGTCTCCGCTGGGCTGTGCCCAGTTACAAGGAAGGTGGCCGTACCTGGCCAGAGTTGTCGCCGCGTCTGCGGTCGACATTGGCCGGGTCGCCCGGCTCGATGCTGCCCGGTAGTGCTGGGGCGTCCGGGCGCACTTCGGCCGGATCATATGCCTCGCCCTGTTCCGCCTTCGCAGGCCGCAGCCATCCGCTGCCCGCCACTATCTGACCGAGTACGCCATTATCGCCTGTCGCCCCCGGCTTGCCCACTCCGGCGCCGGCGCTTTTGCCCAGCTCCATCAACGCAGATGGGGACAGTGCGTCCATCGGCAAGGCCTTGGGCAGCAGGTCGGCCCCCGGCACCTGCCAGTGCGGCAGCTTGCTGTTCATCCAGCCCACGGCCGGGTTCAGCACCGGACGCAGCGCCGAGCCGCGCCAGGAGGGTTCGGCGGTGAGCGGGGTGAAGCCGGCCAGCAGCAGCAGCACGGCCGCGATGAGACCCCCACGCACGGCGCCGAGGATCCCACCCAGCAGCCGGTCAAGGCTGCCCAGCATGTTGCGGTGGACGATGGCCTTGATGACCATGCCGATCACGGCAACGACGACCATCACGCCGATGCCGACGCTGAGGTAGCCGCCGATGAAATGCTCGCCGCCGGGCGCGGCCGGTGCCGCCCACCAGCGTGCGGCGTCATTGCCGAAGGCGAAAGCCGCCCAGGCAGCCACCAGCCACGATACGGTGCCGATGACGATGCCGACGAAGCCGCGCAGCAACCCGAGCAGGGTGGAGGCGGCGATCACGATCAGCAGCACCACGTCGATCATGGCGCCCCGCTCCTTCGGCGGCGCTGGCAACGGGGCTGCGTACAGGTCATGGGTGCGGTCGCACCATACCGGCCACGCCGACCTTGGCGGCGACCTGCGCCTTCAACTGTTCGGCATCGGCGCGGTTGGCGACCGGCCCGACGCGGACCCGGTGCAGGCTGCCCTTTTCGGTGCGCACCTGCTCGACAAAGGCACTGAAGCCTGCCGCGCGGACCTTGTCGCGCAGGGCGTTGGCATCGTTGGCCTGGCCGAATGCGCCAAGCTGCACGGCAAAACCCACTCCGCTGGCAGCCGGTGCGGCCGGCGCAGTCGGCGGCGTGGCCGGCTTGCTGGCAGTCGCTTCCGGCTTGGGCTCGGGCTTCGGTTCCGGCTTTGCCACGGGCTTGGCCGGTTCCGGCTTGGTGGCCGGCGCGGTTGCTGCGGTCGGCGTGCTCGGCGGCAGGCTTTCACTGCGCACCGGGTTGCCGGTCGCCGACGGCGTAGCCGCAGCGACGGGCGTACTGGCGCTCGGCGCGGGTGCAGGCGTGCTGGCCACCGGCGCACTGGTCGAGGGCTTGGCATCGAGGGTGATGACTTCTGCCTTCACGTCGGCACGGACCTTCACCGCCTGCAGCCGGCCCGCTTCGGCCTGCGCACGATCGGCATACGGTCCTACGCGCACGCGCCAGGCCGGGCGACCGTTGATCGATGCGGTCTCGATGAAGCCCGGAAGCTGCGAGCGCTTCAGGTAGGCGACCACCGCATCGGCATCGGCCTGGCTGCCGTAGGCGCCGAAGGTCACCGCGTAGTTGCCGGCGGCGACTGCTGGCGAGGTGTCCACGGTCGGCGGCGCAGCCGGCGCGGCGGCCTCCTCGACGGGACGAGCCTGGCCGCTCTGCAACCCGGTGGCGCCACCGGCAGGCGCGACCAGCGGCAGTTCGCGGGTTTCGAACTGGCCATCGGCCGGCGCATCGGGCGCGGCGATCGGCACATTGGCCACACCGCTGTCCGGGGCCGGGCCCTTGACGAGCATCGGCAGGAAGATGACGGCCAAGGCCACCAGGACGATGGCACCAATCAGACGCTGTTTCAGGGGCGTATCCACGTAGGGCAGGCGGCAGGCTGGACGTTGCGGTCGATTATACGGGTGCGCGACCGGGCGGCGTCGGTAATGGCTGAACGGCGGTCAGGCAGGGGCCTGCAGCCATTGCAGCGCAGCGGCTGCGGTATGGAAGGAGCCGAACACCAGTACCCGGTCGCCGCGTTCGGCACGGGCCAGCACCTGCGCCAGCGCCTGTTCGACCGTATCGGCCAGCGCCGCAGTGGCTGCGGCGGTATCGGCCAGGCGTACCTGCAGTTGCGCCGCGCTCTGCCCACGCGGGCCATCCAGCCCGGCCAGGGTCCAGTCGCTCACCACGTCCTGCAGGGCCTGCACCACGCCCACGGCGTCCTTGTCCTGCAGCGCGGCGTACACCGCCAGGGTGCGCCCGGGGGCAGCCTCGGCCTTCAG